>VBKL01000120.1 GCA_005879805.1 Deltaproteobacteria bacterium
CATCGCCATTGGGGGGCCTGGCGAGGAGTCCCTCGATCCGGCGCAGCGCGCCGCGCGCAGGGCACGGCAGGGATTCGCCAACGTCACCGCCGGAGAAGTCCGCGTCGTCGACGACAAGATGAACGACGTCCCTTCCGACGGACAGACGATGGGCGAAGTGGTCATGCGCGGCAACGTCGTCATGCTGGGCTACTTCCGCGATCCCGAGGCGACCGCGAAGGCGTTCGAGGGCGGCTGGTTCCACAGCGGCGATCTCGGCGTGCGCCATCCGGACGGGGCAATCGAGCTGCGCGACCGGAAGAAGGACATCATCATCTCCGGCGGGGAGAACATCAGCACCATCGAGGTGGAGCAGGCGGTGGTCAGCCATCCCGCGGTCCTCGAGGCGGCGGTGATCGCGGTTCCCGACGAGAAGTGGGGCGAGGTGCCGAAGGCGTTCGTCGTGCTGAAAGACGCACAGAGCGCAACCGAAGACGACATCATTCAGCACTGCCGCTCGAAGATCGCGCACTTCAAATGTCCGAAGTCGATCGAGTTCGGCGAGCTGCCGAAGACATCGACAGGGAAGGTGCAGAAGTTCGTCTTGCGCGAGAAGGAGTGGAAAGGGCATGCCAAGCGCATCCACTGACGAGGTCAGGACCATGACTTTCGAAGACATCGTGCTCGAACGGGAAGGCTCGACGGCCGTCGTCACCCTCAACCGCCCGGAGCGGCGCAACGCGCTTTCGCTCTCCATGCTCGGCCAGTTGACGGCGTGCTTCCGCTCGATCGGGTCGGACGCCGCGGTGCGCGTCGCCATCCTGCGCGCGAACGGCCCAGCCTTCTCCGCGGGTCACGACATCGCCGAGATGACCGGTCGCGACGGCGGCTTCTATCGCGAGCTGTTCGAGGCTTGCACGGCCCTCATGGAGACCATCCAGAACATTCCGCAGCCGGTCATTGCCGAGGTGCACGGCATCGCCACCGCGGCCGGATGCCAGCTGGTCGCCTCCTGCGATCTGGTGGTGGCGGCCGAGGAGGCACGGTTCGCGACGCCCGGGGTGAAGATCGGGCTCTTCTGCTCGACTCCGATGGTGGCGCTGAGCCGCGCGGTGGGAGCGCGCCGGGCGATGGAGATGCTGCTCACCGGCGAAGCGATCCCGGCGCGGGAGGCGCTGTCCGCAGGACTCGTCAACCGGGTGGTTCCCGCGGGCGAGTTGGCTGCGGCGACCCGCGCGCTGGCCGCGAAAATCGCGGCGTCGAGTCCGTACGTGGTGGCGATCGGGAAGGCTGCTTTCTACCGGCAGCTGCAGATGCCGCAGCCCCTCGCCTACGACTACGCGCAGGACGTCATGGCGGCGAACGCCGCGGCGGCCGACGCGCAAGAAGGGATGAAGGCGTTCCTGGAGAAACGTCCACCGAAGTGGTGCGGGCGCTAGGTCACTTCTTCGCAGGCCGGGGAACGCGCCCCATCAGGTAGAACTCGTCGTTGGGGCGCATGCCGATCGAGTTGGCGAGGCGATTGCTCATCCCGAAGAACGCCGCGATGCCGGCGATGTCCCAGGCGTCCTCGTCGGTGAACCCGTGCTCGCGCAGGCGGGCATAGTCGGCTTCTTCCACTTCCGCCGATCGGAGCGCGACCTTCATGGCGAAATCGAGCATCGCCCGCTGCCGCGCCGTGATGTCCGCCTTCCGGTAATTGACCGCGACCTGGTCGGCGAGGAGCGGTTTCTTCTCGTAGACGCGGACCAGGGCGCCGTGCGCCACCACGCAATAGTGGCAGTCGTTCGCGGCGCTCGTCGCCACGACGATCATCTCGCGCTCGCCCTTGCTGAGCCCGCCTTCCTTGGCCATCAGCGCGTCGTGGTAGTCGAAGAAAGCGCGGAACTCGTCCGGCCGATGGGCGAGAGCGAGGAAGACGTTGGGGATGAATCCGGCCTTCTCCTGCACCGCGAGGATCCGCGCCCGGACGTCTTCGGGCAGGTCTTCGAGGCGAGGCACGGGAAAGCGGGAGATGGGCGGCGAGGCGTTCGGCATCGAGCGGTAACGATAGCCCGAAGGTGCCGCGCTTGCCCGTACTGCCGCCGCGCGGCGCGCCCCGCAAGGTCGCTCCTCGACTGAGCGGCCCTTCTCGCTGCAGGGCGCCGCTGCCGTGGCTAGCTTCCGCTCGCCCCATCCCCTTGGAGCAATCCACTATGAACAATTCGCTCGCGGGTGCCTCGAGGTCTCTTTTCTCGCGGACGGCGCTGTGCCTGGCTGCCCTCCTCCTCGGCGGCGGCGGCGCCTCGGCCGCCACCCCGGCGTCGGGAAACATCAGCACGGCGGCCCCAAACCTGGCGTGGGACTTCGCACCGGTGGTCGCCGGCCAGTTCACCAATGCCGGCATCCAGGACGTCTGCCCGCCCGGCGTTTGCGACAACTACGATCTCACCATCTCGCTGCCGCAGCCCGCAGACACGTTCTACCAGACGATGACCGCGACGCTGACGCTCCACTACGAGTGGAATTCGAGCGCGCCGACCGACATGGACGAGTTCGCCATCAGCCCGAGCGGAGCCGAATACGGGCCTGGCAATCCCGACGGAACGGTGACCGGCCCGGGATTTTCGGACATCGTGATTACCGACCCGATCGACGGCGTCTGGCACGTGCGGGAGACGGCGGCGCTGGTCCCGATTCCGACCGCGTCGCACGCAACGGCGAACCTCACCGTGGCGACCCGGACGAGCCCACCGACGCCGAAGATTCCCCCGAGCGCGCCGAAGTACGCGAACTACCCGGCCGACGAGAACATGGCCGCGCCCCTCGGCTCGACCGCGAACGGCGCGCACGGCGCCGGCGAGCCGTCGATCGGCGTGAACTGGAAGAGCGGCACCGTCTTCATCGAGTCCGGGAACCACACGCTGCGCGCGATCTTCGACGCCGCTGGCAAGGCGACCTGGACCGACGTGCGCTCGCCCTTCGCGCGCGTTTCGCTCGATCCCATCCTCTGGGCGGACAGCCAGTTCGGGAGGATCTTCGAATCGCAGCTCGACGGCGCGTGCAGCACGACCTCCTATACCGAGGACGACGGCAACACCTGGATCCCGACCGAAGGGTGCGGCACGCCCGCCGGTCCCGATCACCAGACCCTGGGCGGCGGCGCTTATGCGACCCCGAAGCCGGCAGTCACCAGCTGGCCGCACGCCATCTACTACTGCTCGCAGGGCATCGCGGCGGCGATCTGCGCCCGCAGCGACGACGGCGGCACTACCTTCGGTCCCGGCGTCCCCATCTACAACCTCACCCAGTGCGGCGGCCTCCACGGGCACATCCGCGTCGCTCCCGACGGGACCGCCTACGTGCCGAACTCGTCCTGTGGCGGGAGCCAGGGCGTCGCCGTCTCCTCCGATAACGGCCTTTCCTGGGCCGTCCGCACGGTGCCGCGGGCGCGCTCCTACCGCAATGGCGGCGATCCCTCCGTCTCCGCAGGAGCCAACGGGACGCTCTACTTCGGATACGTCGACGCCGACGGTCATCCGAAGATCGCGCTCTCGAGCGATCGCGGAGTGACCTGGGCCAAGGAGTTCGATGCCGGGCAGAGCTACGGGCTCCAGAACGGCGAGTTCAGCGAGGTGATCGCGGGCGACGACGACCGCGCTGCCTTCGCCTTCCTCGGCTCCGCCACGCCGGGCGACAACCAGTCCTCCGACTTCAAGGGCGTCTGGCACATGTACGTCGCGACCACCTTCAACCGCGGCAAGACCTGGGTGACGACCGACATCACCCCGACCGATCCGGTCCAGCGCGGCTGTATCTGGAACGGCGGCGGCAGCAACCAGTGCCGGAACCTGCTCGACTTCAACGACATCACCACCGACGCCATCGGCCGCGTGCTGGTCGGGTACGCCGACGGCTGCACCGGCGCCTGCGTCTCCGATCCGACGCAAAACACCTTCGACGCCTGGGCCACCATCGCCCGTCAGACCACGGGCAAGACGCTCTTTTCGCGGTTCGACGGCACGCTGCCGAACAAGTAGCTAGAGCCTTTTCAGCGCCGAGCGCGCGAGGGCGCGGAGCTTCTTCAGCTTCGCGCCCTTCGCGTCCGTGCCGCCGATGGAGAGGCGCAGGATGGTGCCCTTCTGGAGCACGTAGAGTCCGCCGAGGCGCACGCTTCCAGTCCAGAACGCCTCCTCGCCGACTCCGCGCACCCGCTCGGGTTGCTCCTTCGCCTCGCCCTCTTCGTCCTTTTCCCTCGCGCGGGGCTCGTGGAATGCCTTCTGCCAGTAGGCCTTCGCCGCCCGCCCGCTGGTGACCTCGAGCGAGATGGACTTCTCGAAAGAGGGTAGCTGGTAGAAGCATTGACGCACCATCAGCTCTCCCCCTGGTTGCGCCGAGGGTTTGGAGATCTGGGGTCTTTCGCGCTGGACGGCGTTGATTTCGTCCGCGGTCAGGAGCGCGCAGGGGTCGGCCGCCGCGAGCAGGAGCAGGACAAGCATGGCGCGGAGAATGATCCATCCGCGGCCCGAAATGCACGCCCCCCTCGGACGTACAGTTCCATTTCGCCAGGGGGCAGCATGGAAAGCTTCCTGCAGGACGTAGGCTATGCCGCCCGGCTCATGCGGCGGAACGCCGGATTCACCCTCGTCACGGTCCTCACGCTGGCGCTCGGGATCGGCGTCAACACCGCGATGTTCAGCATCGTGGACGGCGTACTTTTGCGGCCGCTGCCGTTTCCCGAACCCCAGCGGCTGGTGAAGATCGTCTTCGACAACCCCGGGCTCGGATTGCGCGACGTCTCCTCCTCGGTCCCGGAGATGGACGACTTGCGGCAGAGCGGCGTCTTCACCGAACTCAGCGTCGCGTGGCCCATCAGCGCGAATCTGACCGGCGCCCAGGCTCCCGCCCGCATCGAATTCCTCGGCATCAGCCCCGACTACTTCCGGATGCTCGGCGTGAAGCCGCAACTGGGCCGGGTAATCGGCGCTCAGGACGAGGCGCCCGGGTTCGCGCAGACGGTCGTCATCAGCGACGCGCTCTGGCGGAGCTCCTTCGGCGCCGACCCGAAAGTGCTCGGGAAGATCCTCCGCCTCGACAACGATCCCTACGAGATCGTCGGCGTGCTCCCGCCCGGGTTCCGCCATCCAGGCCGTACGGTCGCGCGCGACGTAGAAGGCTTTGCCTCGGCAGGCTATCGCGCCGATCCCTTCCCGAAGCCCGCCCGCAACATTCGTTTCTTGCCCGGCCTCATCGGACGGCTCGACAAGGGCCTGACGGTCGCCGAGGCGCAAGCCCGCATCGACTCGCTGGTGGCGAACCTGCGCCGCGATCACCCGAACGACTACCCGCCCGCGCTGCGCTGGACGGTCACGTTGCAGCCCTTGCAGGAATCGCTGGTCGGCAATGTCCGCTCGATGCTGCTCGTCCTGCTCGGGGCGGTCTCGCTCATCGCCCTCATCGCCGCGGTCAACATCGCCAACCTCCTCGTGGCGCGCGCCTCGACCCGGCAGCGCGAGATCGCCGTGCGCATCGCGCTTGGAGCGAGCCGCGCCCGCATCGTCCGCCAACTGGTGGTCGAGGCGATGCTCCTCGCCCTTGCCGGCGGGCTCGTCGGCGTCATCGCGGCCGCGGCCACGCAGGGCGTGGTCCTGAAATTCGTGCCGGCCGGGATTCCCCGGCTCGCCGAGGTCTCTGTCGTCCCGGCCGTGCTCGGTTTCGCGCTGCTGCTTTCCCTCGCCATCGGCGCCGCGGTGGGGGTGGTGCTGGCGATGCACTCGGCCAATCCCGAAGTGGCGATGGCCATCCGCGAGGGGTCGCAGGGATCGGGACATGGCACCCGGACCTCGCGGCTGCGCAACGTGCTCATCGTCGCGGAGATCTCGCTGGCGGTCGTGCTCATGACCTCGGCCGGCCTGCTCTTGCGCACCTTCTGGAACCTCTTGCGCGAGAACCCGGGCTTCAACCCAGACAACGTCGTCACCGCCAGCGTCTGGCTGCCGGTGCCGAATGATCCCAAGGCCGACTACTACGCCGACGGCGGGCATCGCCGCGCCTTCCACCGCGAGACGCTGCGCCGGCTCTCCGCGCTGCCCGGCGTGGAGGCAGCGGCGCTCGCCTCGGTGCTGCCCGCCTCGGGTCCCATCCCGAGCTTGCCGCTTGTCATCGAAGGCCGTCCGGCCGACTCGGTCGCCGACGTGCGGACCGAGCTCGTCTTCGTCAGCCCCGATTACTTCCGGGTGCTTCAAGTAAAGGTCGCGAGCGGGCGCGCGTTCGCAGAGGGCGACGAGACGGGAAAGCAGGAAGTGGCGGTCATCGATCGCACCGCTGCGGGCCGGTTCTGGCCCGGCGAGGATCCCATCGGCCATCGCGTGAAGCTCAATCCCGCCCCCAACGCGGCGTGGATCGAGATCGTCGGGATCATCGACGACGTGAAACAGGACGGACTCGACGCCTCGGGCGTACCGCACCTGTATCGTCCGCTCGATCAGCAGGGGAGCCGGACGCTCAGCGTGCTCCTCAAGACGGGACAGAATGCGGCGCGGCTGCAGGGTCCCATCGAACGCGAGATCCGCGCGGTGGATTCGGCCTTGCCCGTCTTCGCGGTGCGCAGCATGGCCGACATCCTCGGCGTCTCGCTCGAGTCGCGGCGCTTCTCGGCGCGGCTGGTCGGCGGCTTCGGACTGCTCGCGCTGCTTCTCTCCTCGATCGGCATCTACGGATTGCTCTCCTACATGGTGAACCAGAGGGCGCGCGAGATCGGGATCCGCCTGGCGCTCGGCGCCCAGCGGGGAGACATCTTCTCGCTCATCGTCGGCCGCGGCGCCTGGCTCGCGCTCACCGGGGTAGGGTGCGGTCTCCTCCTCGCGGGCGCTGCGGCGCCGGCGCTGCGCGCCTTGCTGTACGGGGTCCCGCCGCTAGATCCGGGAGTGCTGCTCGCGGTGGCGCTGATCCTGGTCCTCGTCTCCCTGCTCGCGAGCTTCCTGCCGGCGAGGCGGGCTGCGGGAGGAGATCCGATGCTCGCGCTCCGCGAGGGCTAGTTCGAGAAGTCGAGCTTTGGCACTTCCTGCGCGTCGATGGGAGATCCGCCCGCCTGCCACTCGCGAGCGGAGACCAGCGTCCGCTCGACCTGGGCCACGAAGGCGGACAGCGCGAGCCCGCCGAATCGGGCGTCGAGCGGACGGAGCTTGTCGAGGCCGGTTCCTAGCAGCTTCACGCACCCGACCGGCTGCGCCTGCACGAAAGCCTTGTAGTAGCCCGCCGCCACCTGGATGAGTCCCTGCAGGAAGAGGCGCTCATCGCCCTCCTCCTCCATCCAGGCCTCTTCCCAGGCTTCGTGGGCTTCCCAGAAGAGCCGCGCGTTGAAGAGCGCCCGTCCTCGCGCGAGCCGCGCCGGCGTCTCCGGAAGCATCAGACCGAGAGCAGGCTTTTTCCGGTCATCGCCCGGGGCTGCTCGAGGCCCATGATGGAGAGGAGCGTCGGCGCCACGTCGGCGAGGATCCCGTCCTGCCGCACCTTCGCGCCCGTCAAATCCGGATGACAGAGGTGGATCGGCACCGGGTTCAAGGTGTGCGCGGTGAAAGGCTCGCCTGTCTGTGGATCGATCATCGTTTCGATGTTCCCGTGATCGGCCGTGAGCACCATGGCGATGCCGTTGGCGCTCGCCACCTTCCACAGCCTGCCGACGCACTCGTCCACCGTGGCGACCGCCTTCAGCGCCGCGGGCAGGATTCCGGTGTGCCCGACCATGTCCGGATTGGCGTAGTTCACGAGAGTGAACTGGAACTCGGGCATGCGCTTTTCCAGGTTCGCCGTCACTTCCGCAGCGCTCATCTCCGGCTTCTCGTCGTACGTCTTCACGTCGCGAGGGCTGGGGACGAGGATCCGCTCCTCGCCCGGGAAGACCGTCTCGCGACCGCCGTTGAAGAAGAACGTCACGTGCGCGTACTTCTCCGTCTCCGCGCAGCGCAGTTGCTTGAGGCCCTTCTGCGCGACGATCTCGGGGAGGATCTCCTTCGGCTGATCGGGCGGGAAGGCGACCGGAATCCCGCGATCGCTGAAGGCCTTGTCGTACTCCGTCATCGTCACGTAGGCCGACAGGCGCGGGCGCGCGGCGCGGACTTCGGTGAGCGGCGGGAACTTCTTCGGGTCCCATCCCGGCGGGTCGTCGAAGGCGAGGAGCATGGTCAGCTCGCGCGCGCGATCGGCGCGGAAGTTGAAGAAGATGACCGCGTCTCCGTCGCGGATGAGCCCGCGGGGCGTACCGTCCGGTTTCACGATCACCGTCGGTTCGATGAACTCGTCGGTGATCTTCTTCTCGTACGACGTCCGGACCCCCTCGACACCTGAGCGGGCCCGCAATCCCTCGCCTCGAACCATCGCGGCGTACGCGCGCGCTACGCGGTCCCAGCGCTTGTCGCGGTCCATCGCGTAGTAGCGCCCAGAGACGGTCGCCACCTCGCCGCGCATCCCGTCGGCCGACGACTTCTCCGCGAGCACCGCTTCGAGCTTTTCGACGTATCCCGCCCCGGCCGTGGGGCTCGTGTCGCGCCCGTCGGTGAAGGCATGCATGCAGAGGTGCCGCACTCCTTCGCGGCGGGCCATCTCGATGAGGGCGAAGACGTGCTGGTCCTGGCTGTGCACGCCACCATCGGAGACGAGACCCATGAGGTGCAGGGTCGCGCCCTTCGAGGCGTGCATGGCCTGCTTGAGCGCCGCGTCGTGAAAGAATTCGCCGGACTCGACCGCACGGTTGATGCGGACCAGGTCCTGGTAGACGATGCGTCCCGCGCCGAGGTTCGTGTGGCCGACCTCGCTGTTGCCCATCTGCCCCTCGGGCAGGCCGACGGCGAGGCCGCTCGTGTGCAGCTGGCCGTGGGGAAATTTGCCGGTCAGCTCGTCGATGTGCGGCGTGCCTTGCAGGAGGATCGCGTTCCCGTCCCGCCGTGGCGAAATTCCCCAACCGTCGAGGATGACGAGGAGGACCGGTCGCATGGGCCTCCTATACTAGGCCTTCCTCCGCCCGTCGCGGGCAAAGCCCGGCAAGCTACTTGTGGTACGGGCTTCGGCGCAGGATCTCGAAGGCCCGGTAGACCTGCTCCAGCACCACCACCCGCGCGAGCCGATGGGGCAGGGTCAAGAGGGAGAGGCTCCAGCGGAACTGCGCCGCGGCGATGACACGGGTGGAGAGCCCTTCGTCTCCACCGATGGCGAGGTTCAGGTTCATCGAAGTATCGCGCAGGCGGCCGATGCGGTCGGCGAGCGCGGCACTCGTCATCTGCTCGCCGCGCTCGTCGATGGCCCACAATTCGCCGGGGCCTCGCGCCAGGGTCTTGCCGTGCGTCGCGAGGATGCCCTCCGCCTCGCGGTCGCGCGAGCTGACGCCGGCGCCGGCCGGCAGCTCGACGAGATCGAGCTCGGCGGACCGGCGGATCCGGGTCGCGTAGTCCTGGACTGCGAGAGAAGTGAACTCGTTGGCGCGCTCTCGGCCAACCGAGATCACGCGGATATGCATTTGCATCGCCGTGGCCCCCCACCGGGCGCGGCTAGCATAGCCCACACAATCCGAGACGGAACAAGCGCGGCGAAATGCCCCGCCCTCCAACCAACGACTCTAGACGGAGCCCCCTACATGCTCGACGGGCGAATCGCTCCAGAGGCCTTCCAGGTCGTAATAGGCCCGCTCGTCCTCGGCGAAGACGTGGACCACCACGTCCCCGAAATCGAGCAGCACCCAGCGCCCGCCACGGGCCCCCTCGCTGCCGATCGGCCTCTCGCCGGATTCGCGCAGGGTCTTTTCCACCCCCTCCCCAACCTGGACAGGGCTAGATGCGCTTCCGCTTTTGCCATCCGCGTCCTTTCTCCGTTTGACTTCGTCATTTCCGGACCTGCCCGTCGCCGCGTACGACGAATCGGGTGCAGGTCAATTCGCGCAAGCCCATCGGGCCGTACGCGTGGAGCTTGCTGGTGGAAATACCGATCTCGGCGCCGAGGCCCAGCTCCCCGCCGTCGTTGAAGCGCGTCGAGGCGTTCCACAACACGCAGCTCGCGTCCACCTCGCGGAGGAACCGGTCCGCCAGCTTTCCGTCCCGCGTGCAGATCGCCTCGGTGTGCCGGGATCCATAACGGGCGATATGGCCTATTGCCGAGTCGATCCCGTCCACCACCGCGACGGCGAGCTTCAGGTCGAGGAACTCCTTCCCGAAGTCGTCCGGGGCGGCCGGGATCGCGGCATTGCCGAGCACTTTCAGCGCCCGCTCGTCGGCTCGAAGCTCGACGTCCCGCTTGCGTAGCGCCTCGCCGATGCGGGGCAAGGCCTCGCTCGCGATCCGCGAATCCACCAGGAGGCATTCGAGGGCGTTGCAGACCCCGGGGCGCTCCGCCTTTCCGTCGACGGCAAGGCGGGTGGCGAGATCGAGGTCGGCGTCGGCCGCGACGTAGAGGTGGCAGACGCCCTGGTAGTGCTTGATCACCGGGATGCGGGATCGCTCCGCGATGAAGCGGATGAGCGACGGCCCTCCTCGCGGAATGCAGAGGTCGATCGACTCCTCGAGCTGCAGCATCTCGTCGAGGAGCTGGCGGTCGGGCGGGACGATCTGGGCCGCGTCCTCGGGGAGGCCGGCTTTCTCGAGTGCGCGCTGGCAGGCCTCGAGGAGGACGGAGCTGGTTTGCAGGGCCTCCGAGCCGCCCCGCAAGAGGACTGCATTGCCGCTCCGCAGGCAGAGGGCGGCGGCGTCGGCCGTCACCCCGGGGCGCGACTCGTAGATCATGAGGATCACGCCCAGCGGAGCCCGGACGCGCTGGATTTGGAGACCATTCGGCCGCGTGGAGCGCTCCACGACCTCGCCGACCGGATCGGGCAGGGCCGCCACCTCGCGCACCGCGCGCGCGAGGCCGGCAAGGCGCTTCTCGTCGATCCGCAGCCGATCCACGAAGGCCGCGTTCTTCCCTGTCGCCGAGCGCAGGTCGGCCTCGTTGGCGATGGCGATGGCTTCCGCGACGTGCCGCGATTCGAGCTCGTCCGCGTAGAGGCGCAGCGCCCGCGCCCGCTGCTCGCTCGACGAGGCGAGAAGAGCGCGGGACGCGGTCCGGGCGCGCTCTGCCAGCTCCATGGCGGCGAGCTTCCGCTCTGCGCTCACTGGGTGACCACCAGGTCGTCGCGATGCACGACGCAGTCGAGGAGGCGGTACCCGAGCTTCGATTCGATCTCGGCGCTGCGGAGCCCCTGGATGCGACGCACCTCGTCTGCGCCGTAGACGGCGAGGCCGCGGGCGAACGGCTTTCCGTCGAGCGAGGTGATCTCGATCGGGTCGCCGGAGAGGAAGCTGCCGCGGACCTCGCGGACGCCGGAAGGCAAGAGGCTCTTCTTGCGCGCGAGGAGGGCTTCCCGGGCGCCGTCGTCCACGCGCAACTCGCCGCGCGCCTTGAGGTCGAGCATCCACCGCTGCCGCAGGCGCCGCCTCTCGCCCTGCGCCAGGACCACGGTGCCGACGTCCGCACCCTCGAAGAGCCGCGGGAGGACGCCGGGTTCACCGGGCACGATGGCGCTCAGGACGCCGGCCTCGCTCGCCCGCCGCGCGGCGCGCAGCTTGGTGATCATGCCGCCGGTGCCGGTCTCGCTCGAGGAACCTCCGGCGATCGCCTCTACCGACGCTGTCACCCGCTCGATGAGCGGAATGCGCGTAGCCTTCGGATCGACCCGCGGATCGGCCGAGTACACCCCGCCCGCGTCCGTGAGGATGACGAGGAGGTCCGCTTCGACCAGGTCCACCACCATCGCGGCGAGGGCGTCGTTGTCGCCGAACTTGATCTCCTCGACGGAGACGGTGTCGTTCTCGTTGATGACCGGAACCACGCTGCGCGAGATCAGCTCGGCGAGAGCGCGCCGGGCATTCAGGTAGCGGCCCCGATTGGCGATGTCGGCGTGGGTGAGGAGAACCTGCGCGCAGGTCAGGCCGCGCGACTCGAACTCGTCGTCGTAGAGGCGCATCAGGCGGCTCTGTCCCGCCGCCGCGGCCGCCTGCTTGAGCGCCATCTCGCGCGGGCGCCCGGGCAGCCCCAGGCGCTCCACGCCGAGCGCTACGGCACCGCTCGTGACCACGATCGGCGCCCGTTTGCCTCCGACGCAGGTGCTTGCGATGTCCGAACAGAGGGCCTTGAAGCGCTCGCGATCGAGCCGTGGAGCGCCTGCCCGTCCGCCCGCCCCGGCTAGCACCGCCGAGCCGATCTTGATCACCGGCCTCCGGCTGCGGGCGATCTGGGCTCGGGCGGCGCTCTCCATCGTTTGCGCTTGGCGCGCCTCACACGATAGCAAAGGCGCCGCCCCGGCGCAGCGGCCTCCCGTGGTGTAGGGCCGCGACCTACTCGGCGGCCTGGCAGACCGCTTCGACGTTGTGGCCGTCGGGGTCTAAGACGAAGGCGGCGTAGTAGGTAGGCGAATAGTTTTCGCGCAATCCGGGTTTGCCGTTGTCCTTTCCTCCGGCGGCAATGGCCGCCTCGTAAAATTCGCGCACGGCGCTGCGGGTGGGGGCCGCGAAGGCGAGGTGGAAGGGGTTCGGCACCTTCCCTGGGCCGAACCAGAACGCCGGCGCACCCTTGGGACCGAATCCCGCCGATTGCCCTTTGGGATCGTGGGCCTCCAAGCGGAAGCCGAGCGGGGCGAGGGCCGCCTCGTAGAAGCGGACGCTCTTGTCGAACTGCGAGACTGCGATTCCGATGTGGTCGAACATCAGGCTCCTCCCATGCGAAGGGAGTTGCCAGGTACCGCGAAGGCGGCCGTGCGACTTGGCGGAAGTTGCGGTGCGCCGCGTGACTCTTGGATATGCTCGCGGGCGATGGGGGTTACGCGCGAGCTATTCCGGGGCGAAGGGTTCGGTGTCGTCGAGCACGTCTGCGCCTACGGTCCCGGGGACCAGCCCTTCGAGGAGCGGCACGGGGCCTCGAACGTCGCCTTCGTAGTCGGCGGCGCGTTCGAGGTCCGGACGCCGGCCGGCTCGGCCGCGCTCGGCCCCGGGTCGATCCTCCTCGGCAACGAAGGCGATCCGTACACTTGCGCCCACGAAGCCGGGCGCGGCGACATCTGCGTGTCTTTGGGGTACTCCACGGCGCTTCTCGAAGACGCCGGATCGTCTCTCGGTCTCCGCCCCCGCTTCCGCGGGATTTCCCTCGGCCCCACGCCTGCTTTCGCCGCCATCCCCGCGATCGCCCGGGCGAGTCCGCCTGCGCTCGAGGAAGCCGCGCTCGATGTGCTCGCCCGCATCCTCGCCGCGGATGCCGGCACGGCCCGGCTGCAACGGCCCCGGCCGGCCGACGAGCGCAGGGCGGTCGAGGCCTTGCGGCACATCGATGCCCACGCCGGCGAGCCTCTCTCGCTCGCAACGCTGGCGGAACGCGCCCGGCTCACCCGCTTCCACTTCCTGCGCTCCTTCCGGGCGGCGGTGGGCGCCACGCCGCACCAGTCGCTCCTTGCCGCCCGGCTGCGGCGGGCGGCGAAGCTCCTCCTCGAGACCCGGCTGCCGGTCACCGACGTGGCTTTCGAGGTGGGATTCGGCGACCTTTCCAACTTCATCCGTACTTTCCGGCGGGCCACGGGCCGCTCCCCTCGGGCCTTCCGCCACCGTTTGCGCGCATGATCGAAAGCCGATTGTCGCCGGGCCGGGGCCGTGCGCATGCTAGCAACCGAGGTCGGGCCGCTGTGGCCCCGGAGCGGGTACGCGAGACGAGCTTTTCGGCAATACAGCCGGCCTGAAGGCGAGCCAGTCGAAGCGGCTCCTTGCCACCTACCGCCGCCGCGTTCAGCAGCGCGAGCTGTGCTCCGCCGAGCTTGCGCGCCATCTGACCGAGCTTTCCCGGGAGACCGGCCGCCAGCTCGGCGTGCTACTCAACCGGCGGGGCGAGGTGGAATGGGTCATCGTCGGAGACGCGCAGCAGATCGAGCTGCCCGACGTCGGCCGCGCGCGCGCCGGCCCCTCCCGCCTGCGCGGCTTGCGACTGGTCCACACGCATCTCAAGGGCGAGCCCCTCAGCCGCGACGACCTCACCGACCTCGTCCTCTTGCGCCTCGATGCGGTGGCGGCTGTCGCCGCTCGCGAGGATGGGCTCCCCGGCAGGATCGATCTAGCGACGCTCTTGCCCTTCAACCCCGGCGGCGAGCTGTACCGGCAGGAGTCGTCGCCGTCGGTGCAAGACCTCCAGTTCGACGCGCTGGAAGCTACCGAGGCGCTGGAAGCGGAGATGGCCCGCGCGGCGCCGGTGCGCGAGGTCGGCGTCGAGGGCCGCGCGATCCTCGTCGGCGTTTTCACCGAAGGGCGGCGCGCCGCGGAGGATTCGCTGCAGGAATTGCGCGAGCTTTCCCGCACGGCCGGCGTGGAGGTCCTCGACGTCATCCTCCAGGGGCGGCGCGAGATCGATCCGCGCACCGTCGTGGGAGGCGGCAAGCTGCAGGAAATCCTCGTGCGCTCGATGGCGCTGGGGGCGGACCTGGTCGTCTTCGATCGCAACCTGCAGCCGTCGCAGGCGCGGCACATCGCCGAGGCGACTAGCCTGCGCATCATCGACCGCACCCAGCTCATCCTCGACATCTTCGCCCAGCGCGCCCAGAGCGCCGACGGCAAGCTGCAGGTCGAGCTGGCGCAGCTGAAGTACCGCCTGCCGCGGCTTGTCGGACGGGATGATTCGCTCTCCCGCCTCGCCGGCGGCATCGGTGGCCGGGGACCCGGCGAAACCAAGCTGGAGATGGATCGCCGCCGCGTGCGCGACCGGATCACGCATCTCGAGGACCGCATCGATCGGCTGTCTTCGGATCGGGCGACCCGCCGCAGGCAGCGCAACCGCGCCGGCGTGCCGGTGGTGTCCATCGTCGGATACACGAACGCGGGCAAGAGCACGCTCCTCAACTCGCTCACCGATTCGGATGTGCGCGCGGAGAACAAGCTCTTCGCGACGCTGGATCCCACCAGCCGCCGCTTGCGCTTCCCGCGCGATCGCGAAGTCATCATCACCGACACGGTCGGCTTCATCCGCGATTTGCCCCGCGACCTCGTCACCGCCTTCCGCGCCACGCTGGAAGAGCTGGAAGAGGCCGACCTGCTCCTCCACGTCGTCGACGCGAGCGACCCGCGCAACGAGGAGCAGGCGAAGGCGGTGGAGGACGTCCTCGAGACCCTCGACGTCGAGCGGACGCCGCGCATCGTCGTCTACAACAAGCTCGACCTCGCTTCCGAGACGGCGCCGCACCTCGCGCACCGCACGGGAGGAGTGGCGGTGTCGGCCACCACGCGCGAAGGATTCGACGACCTTCTCGCCCGCGTCGAGGACGTGCTCTGGAAGAAGGGCAAGGTGCAGGCTCCCGGGGCAGTTCCCGAGTTCCTGCCGACGCGTCACGGATAGGACCTCACCTCGCGCGGTCGATCTCGCGCACCAGCCGATCGCGCAGATCTCCGACGGCTCCCGTTAGCGCCTCGTCCAGCTTCTCGCGCAGGCCGATGCACGGCGCCGATCGCGCGTGTCCGCCGGCGGTGCCATGCCAGACGACATGTCCTTGACGGGTCAGCTCCGCGTCGAGCGATACCGTTGTGTCGGTCCAGCCAGCGTTCACCCCGCCTCGCGCCTCGGCGAGGTTCGGCCCGAATCCTTCGCGTGAGGCGGTCTCGGGCGCGGGCGGGTTCTTCTGGGAGCCGGAGTACTCGGCGGCGGCGCCTCCGTAGAGGACGCGCACGGCGAGGGTCCAGGCTCCTTTGCGATCGACGGTCGCGCCCGCGTCTCCGAGGGCGACGTAGAGCGCCTTCTCGGTCTTTTGCGGAAGGTCGGGCGCGAACTGCCCGCACCCGGCGCTCGCCGACGGCCTCGAGTCCTCGACGGGCAAGAGACCGATCTGGACGCCCCGCAAGGCGCTCGCCGAAACGGCCTTCCGCGGGGGCGGCCGGGATCCGGCGCACCCCACGGCAAGAAGGACGAAGAGCGCCCTGCTAGATGTCAAAGTAGAGCGCGAACTCGGTCGGCGTCGGCCTCAGGCGGACCGGGTTCAGCTCCTTCTCGATCTTGTGCTCGATCCAGGTGTCGATGACGTCCTCGGTGAAGACGTCGCCCTTGAGCAGGAACTCGTGGTCGCGCTTCAGCTCGGAGAGCGCCTCCTCGAGGGACCCGGGCATCTTCGGGACGTCCTTCAGCTCCTCCGGAGAGAGGCCGTAGATGTCCTTGTCGAGCGGATCGCCCGGGTCGATGCGGTTCTCGACCCCGTCGAGGCCGGCCATCAGCATGGCTGCGAAGGCCAGGTAGGGGTTGCAGCTCGGATCGGGCGATCGGAACTCGATGCGCTTCGCCTTGGGCGAGGGCGAGTACATCGGGATGCGGATCGCCGCCGACCGGTTGCGCGAGCTGTAGGCCAGGTTGACCGGCGCCTCGAATCCGGGAACCAGCCGCTTGTAGCTGTTGGTGGTCGGGTTGCAGAGCGCGGCGAGCGAGCGCGCGTGCTTCAAGATCCCGCCCACGTAGTGGAGGGCGAGCTCGGAAAGTCCCGCGTATCCGTCGCCGGCGAAGAGGGGCTTGCCGCCCTTCCAGATGCTCTGGTGGGTGTGCATGCCGCTGCCGTTGTCCCCGAAGAGCGGCTTGGGCATGAACGTCACCGTCTTGCCGTTCCGCAGCGCGACGTTCTTGATGATGTACTTGAACCACATCAGCTTGTCGGCGGTCTTGGTGAGCGTGTCGAAGCGGATGTCGATCTCCGCCTGACCGGCCGTGGCCACCTCGTGGTGCTGGCGCTCGACCAGGATTCCCACCGTCTCCATCACCCGGCACATCTCGGTGCGCAGGTCCTGCTGCGAATCGACGGGGGCGACGGGGAAGTAGCCTTCCTTGTAGCGCGGCTTGTACCCGAGGTTCGGCCGCGTCGAGTGCGTCCTCCCGTCGAAGTTGTGCTCGACCGCGAAGCCGGTCTCCCACTGGCCTTCCCGCGACTCGATCTTGTAGTGCCCGTGGTTCGGGCCGGTGTCGTAGGAGACGCCGTCGAAGATGAAGAACTCGGCCTCCGGACCGTAGAAGGCGGAATCGCCGATCCCCGACTGCTTGAGGTACCGCTCCGCTTTCTGCGCGATGAAGCGCGGGTCGCGCGAGTAAGGCTCCTTGGTGATCGGATCGGTGATGTTGCAGATGATGGAGAGAGTGGGATCCTTCATGAACGGATCCATCACTGCGGTGTCCGGGTCGGGGACGACCAGCATGTCGCTCGCGTGGATGGGCGCCCATCCGCGGATCGAGGATCCGTCGAACCCGAGTCCCTCGTCGAAGACGGCTTCGGTCAGCTCGGCGATGGGGATGGTGAAGTGCTGCCAGAGACCGATGAAGTCCATGAACTTCAGGTCCACCATCACCGCTTTCTTGTCGGCGGCGAATCCCAGGACGTCCTTACCCTTCGGCATCGATCTTCTCCCCTGATGATTAGAGCGCCGGCTCGCCGCGCTCGCCGGTGCGGATGCGGACCACCTCGTCCACGGAAGTGACGAAAATCTTCCCGTCGCCGATGCGCCCGGTCTTCGCGGCGCGCTCGATCGCCTCCAACGCTTTTGCCACCATCTCGTCCACCAGCACGACCTCGACCTTCACTTTTGGCAGGAAGTCGACGACGTACTCCGCGCCCCGGTACAGCTCGGTGTGGCCTTTCTGACGGCCGAAGCCCTTCACTTCGGTGACCGTGAGGCCGAGGACGCCGATGTCGGCGAGGGCCTCCTTCACCTCGTCGAGCTTGAAGGGCTTGATGATGGCTTCGATCTTCTTCATTCGGACTCCCCGGGAGACTCGGCGGCGGCACTGTACTTGCCGCCGCGCCGCGTCGCAACGGACGGAATGTCAGAAGAGACTGGCCGTCACGCCGAGGTCGAGATCGGCCTTGATCGCCACGTCCTGGCGCTGCGGCGTCCCCGTGACCGTGGGGGTGATGCTGAAGGCGTCGGCCTTCAGGTAGGGCGCAAGGTCCACGTCATCGAGCTGAAGATCGGCACTGGTCGCGGCCGGAAAGGGCGAGAGGTGTGCGAACTGTTTCGTCGGCTGACCCGGCGCGGAGATCGTGAGCGTCACGTCGGTGAGGAAGGATAGATCCCGGCCCGCGGGCGAAGTAACAGTCAGCGTGATCTTCTTTGCCCGAGCGCTCTGGATGTGATCCTTGGCGGTCTGGCTGCTCGGGAAGCCCTGTAGGTTCGAAGAGTTGATGTTCTGGAGCTGCGGTATCGGAAGCGTCAGCGTGACCGGCCCGGGCGGTATCGGCAGGGGCGGTGGGACCCGGGGAATCGTTCCAGTCGCGGACTGCGTCAGATCGAAGTCGATGGTCGGATGGCAGGCGCAAAGGAGGATTCCGAACGCCAGCGCGGTTCGTCGCATCTCCCGAACATAGCTCGGGAACGGGCCCCCGGTTCGGTTACAGTGGCGGCGTGGCGTACGCGGACGAGCGCATCGAGCTCCTTTCCCGCCTGCGCAAGCACGCGGCGGGTCGCGCCCTGTCGGATGCCTTGCGCCTGGACGGGAACGCCCTCCGCTTCCACCTCGGCACCTCGCTCGCCGACCTGCGCGTCCCCGTCTCGCTCGCTCCCTCGCTGCTCCAGCCCTTCGAGGCGGCGGTGCGCGACCTGGTCTTCCTGCTCGCGCAGCGCCATCGCGCGCTCTTCAAGCAGGGCGAGCAGGATCAGCTTCTCCTCCTCGAGGGATTCGACGCCAAGGCGGCGAGGCCGGTCTCGTTCGTGCCGCCCTCCCAGGTGCGGACCGAGGGCGTGCGCCACGCCTTCCTGGAGGCGCCGGAACTTCATCCTGCGCTCGACAGCGGGCTCTTCGCCTCGTGGATCGCGGCCGGGCGTCCGGGCCGGAGGCTGGTTGGCGCGTTCAACGCGGTCTTGCGGCGGGCGGTGACGGAGGCGCAGAGCGCGGACAAGGCCGAGCCGACCCCCTACCTCGTGCTGCTCGCCTTCCGCCGCCTCGCCGCACAGCTTCCCGCCATCGTGCGCCGCATCCCGCTCGGGCGGACCGGGCCGCGGCCGTTCCAGGGCGCCGCCGCAATGGGACTGCTCACTGCGGCGCGGCTGGCGGCGCGCGAGGCCTCGGTCCTGGAATCCCCGAGCGGCGCGCTCTGCGAGGCCGCGCTCCAGCCGCTCGGCTGGCTGGGCGGGGCGAAGCAGCTTCCGGGCAGCGGCAGCATCGCGTACGGCCTCGCCTTCGAGGAGCCCGTCCACCGGCTCGGTTTGTACACGCACAAGGTGGCGCACGGGGCAGGGGTCGAATCGCTCGCGCAGGACGCGACGCGGGAGCTGGAATCGTCGGAAGAAGCGCAGCGCAATGCCGAGCGCGCCTATACGATGGCCGCGGTCCGCGCCGACCTGCTCACCGTCCTGCGCCTCGCCGAATCCGCGCGCACTCCGCCGGTGGGTCTCGATCCGGCGGCGCTCGCGCAGCTGTACGGAGTTCCCGGGTACCTCGAGCGCACCCTCACCGTGCCGGAACGGCGCAAGGACCTGCACGCCATGGTCCGCTCGGCGGCCAAGGCCGCGACGCAGACGGCGGCGCGCAACGCGCTCCTCTCCATCGCGCGGGTCTGCAAGGAGTTCAGGGACGACGCGCCGGGCCTCTTCCCCGAGCAGGACGTGCGCGCCGCCCATGGCAAGGCGGTGGCGGCGCTCGCCATCGACGCCGCGCTGGAGAAGATGCTCGAGCACGTCGAGTCCTCCGTCTTCCACCGCGAACAGAGCGAAGAGATCGAGACGGAATACGACGTCGGACGGCTCTATCTCGTCGGCGTCGAGGAGCGGCCCATCCTGCGCGGGAGGGCCAAGGCGGCGCAGATCGGCCACCTCTTCTGCGACGTGAAGGACTTCACCCGCCGCACCGCGATGCTGAAGGAAGCGGTGGTGGCGGATTTCCTCTCGCGCGAGTTCTACAGCCCGATCCTCACCGCGGCCGCGCGGCACCACCACGGCGCCGACCACCTGCACGACATGGGCGGCATCTATCTCAACAACCTGCTCGGCGACGCGGTGAGCTTCTCGGGCGACGTCTCGGCGCTGGTGGCCCTCGCGCATGACATCCGCCGCGCGCTGCAGAGCTACGGGCGGCGGCTGGAGAACGAGTCGGCGACCGGCACCGTATCGCGCAGCATCGCCGCCGCCGAGGAGCGATTCGCGGCCCGCCGCGCCCAGGTGCAACAGGCCATCGCCGACGCCGAGGATGCGCAGCGGCGCGGCGTCCTCGATCGCAGCGGCGAGGAGCCGCGCACCCGCATCGCGCGCCTGCAGTCGGAATTGCGGCGCATCGCCGAGGAGCGCGAGGCGGAGCTCTCGCTCGCCCAGGGCGAGAAGCTCGAGGCCGGCATCTTCATCTCCTACGGCGCCGCGCCGGAGGTGGCGACCTTCGACGACCACGTTTTCGGCGCAATCAAGGTGGCCATCGCCGAGAAGATCAACGAGAGCGCCCGCGGGACGGCGCGCAACGCCTCGGTGCGGGCCCGCGTGGAAACGCTTCTGCGCCAGGAGCGCGGGGCCAAGGGCGGCCGCAAGACCTGCCCCTTCTCGGTCTTCATCTCGCAGCCGCTCGCCATCCCCGTCTCCGCCGAGGCGGAGCTGGCCATCCGCGCCAGCCTCGAGGACGGCGACACCGAGGGTGCCCAGCTCATGCTCGAGGAGTCGGTGCGCCAGTTCGTCGCGCGGCTCGCGGAGAAGGGCGACGACAAGCAGGGCGGGGACATCTACAACGCCGGCGCCGCGCTCAGCGAAGAGGCGCTGCACGCGTACATGGACGCGCGTGCCCGCGACCTGCTCTTCTTGCGAAGGTCGATCGCGGTCCGCGACCTCCATCCGTCGATCGCGGATCAGTTCGTCTTCCCGGCGCATCACCTGTCGCTCGTCGCGGCAGTGGCGCCGGCCGCGCACTCGCTGCACGAGCTCTACGTCCACGCCGGCCGGGCGCTCTTCCGCGGCCTGGAGAAGACGGGCGGACTCGGCGTCTACGAGATCATTCCCTCGAGCTCCGCGTTCTTCACCTTGCTCGCGCAGCACCATCTGCCGGCCTGGCTCCTCGAGCACGAGAAGGGCGAGGGCGACGAAGGTACCAGCGACGGGTTGTGGGAGGTGCGGACCGGATGACGGAGCCCGAGGAGAAGCAGGTGGAGGTGTTTCCGCCGCCCGAACCGGAACCGCCGGAGCCCAGCTTCAAGCAGTATCTGGTGGGGTGGGGATTGATCTTCTTGGGACTCGTCGCGCTCGGGGTGCTGCTCGGAGTTTTGATGCGAGTGCTCCGCTGAGCGCCGGCACGACGCTCCGCACGGCCGGCGTTCACACCTCGAGGCGGTCCTCGCCTCCCGCGAACCAGCGGTAGAGCACGGGCAAGAGGAATATCGAGAGCGCGACGCGGGAGATGAGGCCTCCCACGACCACCTGGGCAAAGGGCCGCTGGCTGTCGCTTCCGATGGCATGCGAGAAGGCCGCGGGCATGAGCCCGACGCAGGCGACGAGTGCGGTGATGAGGATGGGGCGCAGCCGCACGAGCGCGCTCTCGCGAGTGGCGACGTCGATCGACGCGCCGGCGAGGCGCAGCTTGTTGGCGTGGCTGAGGAAGATGACGCCGGTCTGCACCGAGATCCCGAAGAGGGCGAGGAAGCCGAGCGCGGAGCTGACCGAGAGGTTGGTGCGCAGCATCCAGAGCGCCAGAAGCCCGCCCTCGGGCATGGTCAAGACGAC
>VBKL01000194.1 GCA_005879805.1 Deltaproteobacteria bacterium
AGTCTCTTCACCAAGCGAATCTATTCACCCCGTGAGGCATCGACACGCGCCTCACTTAGTTGTGCTGAGCAACCAGGCAAGCGAGCAGAACGCCCGCTCCGCCATCCCCAGGAAAACCGTCCAGCTCCGAACTCCAATCCCAGAAAACCCGCGAAATCACAGCGAGTTGATGGGGATCACGCCTTGCCCTTGGGGTGGTTGGGGACCGGTTCGCCCTTCCCCTGCTCGGCGCGGCGCTGGTCGAGCACCTTCTGCGCCTCGTGGGTCGGAACCTCGTCGTAATGATCGAATTCCATGGTGAAGTAGCCCATCCCCTTGGTGAGCGAGCGAAGCTCCGGCGCATAGGTGCGTAGCTCGGCCTGGGGAGCATGGGCGTGGATGAGCGTCCCTTTGGCGGTCGGCTCCATGCCGAGGATCTTTCCCCGCCGGCTGGTCACGTCTGCAATGACCTCGCCAAGCATCTCGTCGGGGACGACGATCTCGAGCCGCATCATCGGCTCGAGCAGGACGGGCTTGGCGGAGGCGAGCGCGTTCTTCAGCGCCATCGATCCCGCGATGCGGAACGCCATGTCGCTCGAGTCCACCGTGTGGAACGAGCCGTCGACCAGGGTGGCCTTGAAATCGACCAGCGGGAAACCGCCGAGCGGACCTTCCTTGGCGGCATCGCGGATCCCGTGCTCGACCGACGGAATGAACTGTCTCGGGATGACGCCGCCGACGATTCCGTCCTCGAACTCCACCCCGGTCCCGCGCGGCATCGGCTCCAGTTCGATGTGGCAGTCGCCGTACTGGCCGCGCCCGCCGCTCTGGCGCTTGTACCTTCCCTGTGACTTGGCCTTTCCCAGGATGGTCTCGTGATAGGCGGGGTGCGGCAATTCGAGGTGCACGTCGACCTCGAACTTGCGCTTTAGCTTCTCCACCGCGACTTCGATGTGGACCTGCCCCATCCCCTTGAGGAGCGTCTCGTTCGTCTCCGGGTCGCGGGTCATCTCCAGCGAGGGGTCCTCCTCGATGAGCTTGTGTAGCGCGACGCCCGCCTTCTCCTCCTGGTCGCGATCGATCTTGAGCGCGTAGGAGATCACCCGCTTCGGCTCGCCGATGAACCCGAGCCGCATCGGAGCATCGGCCGCGGTGAGCGTGTCGCCGACGTGGACGTCCTTGAGCTTCATGAGGCCGACGATCTCGCCCGGTCCGGCCTCTGGAATCTCGGAGGTGTGCGATCCGTCGATCCGATAGACGTGCGCCACCGGCTCTTCGTGGTTCGTGCGCGGATTGAAGAGCTTCATTCCCGGCTTGATGCTCCCGCTGAAGATGCGCGCCGCGGTGAGGCGCCCGACGAAATGATCGACGGTGTTGCGGAAGGCGAGCAGCGTCGGCGGCGCGTCGCGCTGCGCGTTGCGGACGATCTCCTTCTGGTGCCCGTCCTTGCCCTTGATCTCCCGCCGGGAGGTGGGCGCCGGCAGGTACTTCACGATCGCGGCCAGCACATCCTTGACGCCGATGCCGGGGCGGGCGGCGCAGGCCAGCACTGGCAAGAAGCGCCGTCCGAGCACGGCGTGGGCAAGCGCGTGCTCCAGCTCTTCCAGCCTCGGTTCCTGCCCGTCGAGATAGCGCTCGAGGAGCAGATCGTCCGTCTCCGCCACCGCCTCGACGAGCCGGGTCCGCAGCTTCTTCGCATCGCTCTCGAGCTCTTCGGGCAGGTCCTGGTCGCCGAAGACGCCGAACTTCCCGTTGCCGCCCTTCTCGTAGACGTGGGCACGCATGGTGAGGAGAACGATGACGCCGGAGAACGAATCGCCGAGGCCGATGGGAAGATGCACGGCGACCGGCTTGATCCGGAGGGTCTTCTCGATGTCGTCGAGCGCGCGGAGGAAGCTCGCGCGATCCTTGTCGAGCTTGTTGACGCAGGCGATGAGCGGGAGGGGAAGTTGCGTTTCGCCTCCTCCGGTTCGGCGTCGAGATGGCTGGTGGAGCCGTCCTTGCTGGCACGCGCCGGGGCCGCGTGCCGGAGCATGGCCTCGGTGAGGGCGGTCTTTCCCGCGCCGTCGTGAGCGATGATCGCGACGTTGCGAATCTGCTTGGGATCGAGCATGGGAGTCTCCGGGTAGACCGCTACAGTAGATCAGTCCGAGACAAGTGATCGAGGGTCCCATGAGCCGTGCTCGCCTCGCCGCTCTCGCCCTTCTCTTCTGGGCGTGCGCCACAGCGGCGGTAGCCCAGGTCCGCGAAATTTCCCAAGGCGTCGAGATCCCCGCGACATCCTTCGCTCTCCTCGACGACGCGACCGCGATCTCGGCGAATCCCGCCGGCCTCGGGTACGTGCGCGGCCTCGGTTTCGACTACGTCCACGAGCGGACTTTTCGCGACGTGCAGCATGCCGACGCGCTCTTCCTCGCCGCCGGGGCGGGACCGATCGCGGTCGGATCCTCGCTGGAGTGGGTGCACACCGGATCCGAATGCGTTGCCGCGACACCCTGCTTCCGGCGCTTCACCATCGGGGGCGCACTACGGTTCGGCCGTCTCTCGCTCGGCGTCGCGCGGCACGGGTTCTCGAGCGACGAAAGCTCCGCCTATGCCAGCCTGGGTTCTTGGGATTTCGGGGTCCTGCTGCGGCCCGCGCGGTGGCTGTCCCTGGGGTACACGGTCCTCGACACGAACGAGCCCGCTTTCGCCTCGCAGGTGATCTCTGCGATCCCCGCGACCTCGGGTCATCTTCCCCGCCGGCACGTCGCCGCGATCGGGCTGCGACCGTTCGGCGAGCGGGTCACATTCGGAATCGACGCGCGGTTCCGCGCTTGCGACGAGTCAGGCCAGGCCTGCGGCATCGATTCGCCGGACGGCGCGCTCACGGTGGAAGCGCGGGTCCTGCGCGGTCTCACCCTGCTCGGCCAGGCGGGCTTCGATCAGCGCCGCGCCGGCATCGGTGCCGCGACGGACACCACCTTCCGCTTCCAGATCGGCGCGCAGATCGACTTTGCGCACCTGGGACTTCGCTCGGCTCCGCGCTTCCGCGGGGGCGACCCCGGAACACTGTCCACGGAGATTCGCCTCACTACCCAGCCCTGGGAGGGCGTCTCTTTCGCCCCGGCGACGGCGGCGGACGTCGACCTCGACAAGGCGCTGCGGCGTCCCGGATTCGACATCAAGGATCTCGTGTTCGGTAGCGAGCATCGCGACCCGCTGGAGCGAACACTGGAGATGTTCTCGCGTCTGTCCCGCGACGGATCGGTCAAGGCCGTCGTCCTGCGGACCCGGGGGATGCCGCTCGGGGCGGGGCGGTCGGAAGAACTGCGAGAGGGAATCGAGGGATTGCGGAGGGCGGGCAAGAAGGTCCTCTTTTACCTGGAATCCGGCGGGGACCTCGACTATGCTGTCGCCTCGGTAGCCGACAGGATCGTCGTGGCCCCTCAGGCCATCCTGGCGGTGAACGGCTTCTCCGCGACGGCGCTGTTCGCCGGCGCGGGCCTCGAAAAGCTCGGCGTGAAGGCGGAGTTCGTCCGGGTCGGCGCCTACAAGAACGCGCCCGACGTCTTCACCCGCAGCGACATGTCGCAAGAGCAGCGCGAGGTCACCAACGCCCTGCTCGACGACGTGTTCGGTCGCTATGTCAGCGAGGTGTCGCGGAAGCGACACCTCGACGAAGGGAAGTTCCGGCGGCTCCTCGATCGGGGTCTGCTCACCCCGCAGGAGGCGCTGCGAGAAGGGCTGGTCGACGGGCTCGCGTATCCCGATCAGCTCGAAGAGGAGGTTCGCAAGGTCTTGGGCGGCAGCTCCGCGTTCCTGCGCAAGACATCGCTCGAGCAGCCCTCGGTCCGCGACGACCGCTGGGCTCCGAGGCCGCGCATCGGCATCGTGCGGGTGGAGGGCGACATCGCTCGCGGCTCGGGCGGCTCCTCGCCTTTCGGCGGGGTGGAGATCGCCGGATCCGACAGCATCGCCCGCCGCATCCACGCGCTCGCCGACGATCCTGCAGTCCGTGCCATCGTGGTGCGCATCGACTCCCCCGGTGGCGACGGCACCGCCTCCGATCTCATCTGGCGCGAGCTCGTCCGGGCCCGCGAGGAGAAGCACAAGCCGGTGGTCGCCAGCATGGGCGATGTCGCCGCCTCGGGCGGCTACTACGTGGCGGTGGCGGCAGACCGGATCTATGCCGAACCATCCACCATCACCGGCTCGATCGGCGTGTTCATCGGGAAATTCGATCTCCACTCGCTCTACGGCGGCCTCGGACTCACACTCGTGACCAACAAGCGCGGCGAGAGCGCGGACCTCTTCACCACCGCGCGGCCGCTCACCGACGCCGAGCGGCAGATGATGCAGGGCTGGGTGGACGCCTTCTACGCGGAGTTCGTCGACCGCGTGGCGAGCGGCCGCAAGATGTCCTCTTCGCAGGTGGACGCCCTCGGGCGCGGGCGCGTCTGGTCGGGAGCGCAAGCCTTGCAGCGTGGCCTCGTCGATCGCATGGGCGGGCTTCGCGACGCGCTCGTCGACGCCAAGCAGCGCGCCGGTTTCGATCCGGGCGACGAGGTGGCCATCGACGATCCCGGCCGCTCGGAGTCGCGGCTCGGCCCCGACGTGAGCGTTCTTCCCGAGCAGCTGCGCGGACTCGGCGAAGGCGCTGCGCGCCTGTTGGCCTTGCTCGGCGAGCCCGGAACGCTCCGCGCCGCGCTTCCCTTCGATCTCGAGGTCCACTAGGTGCAGAACAAGGTCCTCATCGTCGAGGACGAGACGAGCGCGTCGCGGCTCGTCGCGTCGCTTTGCGCCGAGGTGGGCCTCGCAGCGGTGGAAACCCCGACCGGCGAGGAAGCGAAGGCGGCACTCGAGGGCGCGGCGGTGGCCGGCGAGCCTTTCGCGGCGGTGGTGCTCGACCTGGTGCTCGGGGAGCTCGACGGTTTCAAGGTCGGCCAATTCATGCGCGGTCAACCGTGGGGGGCGAATACCCCTCTCGTCGTGATGAGCGGCGTCTACAAGCAGGCCAATCCGGACCTCATGCGCGAGCTGCACCCTGTCGCGTATTTCGCCAAGCCGTTCGAGCCCGCGCAGATGCGCGACGCGCTCGTGAAGGCTTGCAATGTCCCGGGAGTCGCGACGGCGGTGGAGGGCAACCTCTCGGAGAAACCGGCCGCCGCGGTGTTCGTCGATCTGCTCCGGCAGAAGGTGTCCGGAATCCTCACCGTGACGGGTGACTCCGCCGTGCGGAAGATCCATTTCCAGCAGGGCCAGATCCGGTTTGCCCACAGCAACGTGCTCGCCGAGTCGGCCGGATCGGCCCAGGTCGCTTCCGGGGTCATCAAGCAGGCCTCGTTCGACCGCGCGGTAGCGATGTCGAGGCAGAACAAGGTCCCGCTCCGCGAGGCGCTCGCGCATTCGCGGGTGATGAGTCCGGAGCAGCTCAAGCTCGCGGTCCGCCAGCAGACCGTGGACGTCTCCTTGAACGCGCTACCGATGGAGACCGGCACCTGGCGGTTCGAGCCGCACGCCCAGGGGCTCGCGGACTCCGTGCCCGACGCCCGCACCAGCCCGGTCGCGCTCGTCGTCGATGCGGCCAAGCGGTTCGCGGCCCCGGCCGCGTCGAGAAAATGGCTCGAGGCCCGGCGCGACTCGCACCTGACCCGGAGTCCCGATCTGGAGCGCGAGCTATTTACCGTCCGGCAGGTCTGGCCGGGCGAAGGCGTGACGGCGTTCGCGACCGGCGGCCGGGGGATCCACGAGGCGCTCTCACGGGTGAAGGAGACCGAGCTACCGCTCCTCCACTGGCTGTGCTTGTCGGGGCTCGTCCAGCTTGCCGGAAGGCAGAAGGAGCAGCCCTCGCCGGCCCCGCCGAAGCACAGCCCGGTCGAGCTGGATCGAGGCACGAATTTCGCCCCGCGAGAGCAGGCAGCGCGTAAGATGCTGGTGGAAAGCCGCGATCGGTTCCGGGAAGCGAATCATTATCAGGTATTGGGCGTCCAACCCTCGGCCGACGCGGAAACGATCAAGGCGGCGTACTTCGAGGCCGCCAAGAAGTTCCATTCCGACTCGTTCAGCGGGATGGAGCTCGGTTCGGCCCGCCCGCTCGTGGAGCAACTCTTCACTCGGGTGGGCGAGGCATACGGGATCCTGACCGACCCGGAGAAGCGCGCCGAATACGACGTCTACCTCGATCGCAAGGCGAAGGGACTACCGACCGACGTGGGGGCCGTCCTCCGCGCCGAGGAGGTATTCCGGCGGGGTGAGAAGCTGTTCAAGAGCGGCAAATGGGACGAGGCGGAGGCGGCCTTTCGCGAGGCCGTCAGCCTGAATGGCGCGGAAGCGGAGTTCCACGCGTACCTTGGCATGGCCATCTTCCGCAAAAGAGGCGACGCCGGCGAGGCGGCCGGTTTCGTCGAGCGCGCCTTGGAGATGGACCCGCGCTTGAAGAGCGGGACGCTGTTCCGCGCGCAGATCTGCGAAGCGCAGGGCGACCTGGAGAAGGCGAAATCGATCCTTCGCAAGGCGGTCGAGCAGGACCCGGGATTCGACGAGGCCCGTGAGGAGCTGGGAAGGCTCCGTCGCGGCCCGCCGGGACCGGAAAAGAAGGGCCTCCTGACGAGGCTCCTGAAGAAGTAACGCATGGAGTCTAGACGATGAATGGTGACGAGCAGCGCCCCTCGGGCAGCAGCGCCGAGGCGCAGCCCCAGCACGACGCGCCCGAGCCGGGCAACGCGCGGCTTCCGCAGGCGCCCCAGCAGCAGGGTCAGAACGGGCAACCGCAAGGCGAAGGTGGCGGACGCCGCCGGTTCCGGCGGCAGCGGCGCGGTGGACGCGGACGCGGCCGGCGCAACCAGCACGGTGGTCAGCAGCAGGTACAGCCTCCGCTCGACGCACAGGGCCGGATCGTCGATGTCGAGAACGACTCCGG
>VBKL01000195.1 GCA_005879805.1 Deltaproteobacteria bacterium
GATCCCGCGAGCACGCTGGCCCTGTTAAAGGTCAACGCAGTGGTCGGAGTCAAAGGCATGTTCCAAGGCGATCGGCTGTCGTCCCTGGGAATCACCTGCGCGTTCTGCCACTCGACGGTCGACGACTCGTTCGCCCCGGGCATTGGCAAACGGCTCGATGGGTGGCCCAACCGCGATCTCAACGTCGGCGCCATCGTTTCGCTCGCGCCCGATCTCTCCCCGATCACCAAGTTGCTAGGCGTCGACGAGGCGACGGTGAAGAAGGTGCTCGGGAGCTGGGGCCCTGGGAAGTTCGACGCCGAACTGAACGTCGACGGGAAGGCGTTCAGGCCCGATGGCAAGGCGGCTGCGACGCTGCTTCCCGCCGCCTTCGGGCTCGCCGGGGTCAACCTGCACACCTACTCGGGCTGGGGCTCGGTGACGTACTGGAACGCGTACGTGGCGAACAACGAGATGCAGGGAAAGGGCGTCTTCTTCGATCCCCGTCTCGACGATCGCAGCAAGTTCCCCGTCGCCGCTCGCACTGGTTTTGGCCACCGCAAGAGCAATGACGACCGCATCACCTCGAAGCTCGCGGCCTTGCAATTCTACCAGCTTGCGATTCCTGCGCCGACTCCGCCGCCAGGGTCGTTCGACGGCGCCGCCGCCGCGCGCGGGAAGACGCTCTTCGAAGGCAAGGCCCGCTGCGCGACGTGCCACGTCCCGCCGCTCTACACCGAGCCTGGCTGGGGAATGCACACTGCGGAGGAGGTAGGCGTCGACGATTTCCAGGCGAAGCGGTCACCCGACGAGCGGTACCGCACGACACCGCTGCGGGGGCTCTTCGCGCATGCGAAGGGCGGCTTCTATCACGACGGCCGGTTCGCCGATTACGCGGCGGTCATCGACCACTATGACGGGTTCCTGCGGCTCGGCCTCGACGGCCGCGAGAAGAGCGATTTGCAGCAGTTCCTCAAATCGCTTTGAGGCGAGCAGGGGCGATCAGCGGTTTCCCAGCAACTCCTCCAGCACGTAGGGGAGGATTCCTCCCGCGGAGAAGTACGCCGCCTCGATCGGAGTGTCGATCCGGAGCACCAGCGGCACCGATTCGTTGCGCCCCTCGCGGCGTTCAATGAACAGGGTCGCCGGCTGCCGTGCGCGGAGGCTGCCCGGCTCGGGCCTCAGATCGAATCGCTCGCTGCCGTCGAGTCCGAGGGTCTCCGCGCTCACGCCTTCTGGGAGCTGGCAGGGCAGGACGCCGAGATCGATCAGGTTGGAGCGGTGGATGCGCTCGAAACCGCGCGCGATCACCGCCCGCACCCCGAGCAGGCGTGTCCCCTTCGCTGCCCAGTCGCGCGAGCTGCCGGCGCCGTAGTCCTTTCCGGCGATCACCACCAGCGGCACGCCTTCGGCGCCGTAGCGCCCCGCCGCCTGGTAGATTCCCATCCGCTCGCCGTCGGGCTGGTGGCGGGTCACGCCGCCCTCGACTCCAGGCACCATCAGATTGCGGATGCGCACGTTGGCGAACGTGCCGCGGACCATCACTTCGTGGTTCCCTCGCCGCGCGCCATAGCTGTTGAAATCCTCGACTGCGACCCCGCGATCGCGCAGGTAACTGCCGGCCGGTGAGCTTGGACCGATGGCGCCGGCCGGACTGATGTGATCGGTGGTGATCGAGTCGCCAAAGATGGCGAGGGCCCGGGCGCCCGAGAACGCGGCAGAAGGGGGCGCCGCCATCGAAGGCTCGAAGTACGGCGGCTCGCGGATGTACAGCGAGTCGGGATCCCACTGATAGGCCTTTCCGGTTCCGGCGGGGATCCCGTTCCAGAGCGGGTTCTGCCGCGCAAAGTCCGCGTAGACGCGGCGGTACTCGGCCGGGTCGGTGGCGCTGCCGAGAAGCGCGTCGATCTCCTCCAGCGAAGGCCACACGTCGCGCAGATGCACGTCCAGCCCGCCCGAGCTGCCGAGCGGCTCGCGGGTCAGATCGATGTCGATGCGCCCCGCGATGGCGAAGGCCACGACGAGGGGCGGGCTCATGAGGAAGTTCGCCTTGACGCTCTGGTGGATTCGCGCCTCGAAATTGCGGTTTCCCGAGAGGACGCTGGCGGCGATGATGTCGCTCTTCGTGATCGCCTCTTCGAGATCGCGATCGAGGGGACCGGAATTTCCGATACAGGTGGTGCAACCGAATCCCACCAGGTTGAAGCCCAGACGGTCGAGGTACGGCTGCAGACCGGTCTTCTGCAAGTACTCGCTGACGACGCGGGAGCCGGGAGCGAGCGAGGTCTTCACCCAGGGTTTGACGGTGAGGCCCTTCTCCACCGCCTTCTTCGCCAATAGGCCTGCGGCCAGCATCACCGCGGGGTTGGAGGTGTTGGTGCAGGAGGTGATCGCGGCGATCACCACGTCGCCGTGCGCCAGATCGACCGTCGCGCTCCGGGTGGAGCGCGATTCGCTTCCGACCCGATTGGGCGTCGGCCGGTTGTTCATCATCTCGGTCTCGGTGAGCGTGCTGGTATTCTTCGCGTCGCCGTCCGGCACGGTGTCCGCCGATTGCTCGCCACCGCCGGGCCGCGGCTCGCTTCCGCCGCCTACGCGGATCTGCACGCGCCGCGGCACATCCGCTTCCTGCTTCGCGTAGCCGTCGGGCCTGGCGAGCAGCGCGAGGAACTGCGCTTTCAGCTCGCGAAGCGGAATCCTGTCCTGCGGGCGCTTGGGACCGGCGACCGACGGTTCCACCGAGCCGAGATCCAGGTCGAGGACGGAGCTGTAGTCGCACTGCCCCTGCGCCGGCATCCCGAACAGGCCCTGGGCCTGGAAGTAGCGCTGCACTCTCTCCACGTGGTCTTCGCTGCGACCGGTCGAGCGCAGGTAGAGGCAGGACTGCTCGTCGACGGGGAAGTACCCGATCGTCGCTCCGTACTCGGGCGACATGTTCGACAGCGTCGCACGGTCCGGCACCGGGAGGCTTCTCGCGCCTTCGCCGTGGAACTCGACGAACTTGCCGACCACCCGCGCCTCGCGCAGGAGCTGCGTGATCCGCAGCACCAGGTCAGTCGCGGTCACGCCCTCGCTCAACCGGCCGTGCAGGTGCACGCCGACCACGTCCGGGAGAAGGAGGTACACGGGCTGCCCGAGCATCGCCGCCTCAGCCTCGATGCCGCCGACTCCCCAGCCGACGATCCCAAGGCCGTTGATCATCGTGGTGTGCGAATCGGTGCCCACCAGGGTGTCGGGATAGAGGACGCCGTCTTTCTCCAGGACTCCGCGCCCGAGGAATTCGAGGTTGACCTGGTGGCAGATGCCGAATCCAGGCGGCACGATCCGCAATCCGTCGAACGCCTGCGTCCCCCACTTGAGGAACTGGTAGCGCTCGCCATTGCGGCGGAACTCCATTTCCATGTTGAGCTGCAGTGCGTTCGCCTGGCCGTAATGGTCGACCTGCACGGAGTGATCGATCACCAGGCCGACCGGCACCATCGGCTGAACCCGCTCGACGTCCGCGCAACGCCGGGCCACCGCCGAGCGCATCGCAGCGAGGTCGACGAGCAGCGGCACCCCGGTGAAATCCTGCAGGAGAACCCGCCCGACCACGAAGGGCACTTCCGCCGTCCGCACGGCGCCGGGCTCCCAGCGCGCCAGCACCTCCACGTCCTCGTCGCGAATGTGGCGGTCGTCCAGATTGCGCAGTACCGATTCGAGCAGGATCCGAAGGCTCACCGGCAGCCGGGAGATTTTTGCAATTCCCTTCTTCTCGAGCAGGGGGAGCGAGTGATAGGTCCCGGATACTCCGGATGTTGTCTCCAGGCGCTGGCGTACGTCGATCATGGTTCACTCCTCCGCAGAGGCATTGAGATACGCACGATCGTCCCGCGATGACGAGCGACGTTCTGTCACGGTCAGTGGCAGCCACGTTCCCGAGGAGATGGCGGTCCACTGTGAGCGGGACCCGTCCTCGAGATTCGCCCGTCGCGCGTTCCCAGCGAGTTCACGTGGCGCCGCGCCGAGATGGCAACCATACTCGGGCGCGATGAAGGGCTTCACGGTCCAGCTCAAGCGCGCGTATGAATCCGCATCCCCTCCCGACGGTTATCGGGTGCTCGTCGAGCGTCTATGGCCGCGCGGTGTGCGGAAGGCGGATTTGCGCCTCGACGCATGGCTGAAGGACATCGCTCCGAGCTCGGAGCTCCGCCGCTGGTTCGGGCACGAGCCATCCCGCTTCGACGAATTCGCCGCACGCTACCGGCGCGAGCTACGGCGAAGCCCGGCCGAAGAAGCGCTCGCCGCTCTGCGGCAGCGCGCGTTGGAAGGGCCCGTGACGCTGGTGTACGCCGCGCACGACGAGACGCACAATGGCGCGGTGGTGCTGCGCGGCGAGCTCGAAATTGCGCTCGCCGTACACTCCCCGCATCCCACCCCTGAGGAGTGATCGATGCACGATCGCATGTACCCTCTCCCGACCAAGGAATTCTCCCAGCGCCGCCGCGAGCTCGCGCCCGAGGTGGAGAAAGCGTTCCAGGAATTTAGCACCGCCGCCTTCGCGGATGGTGCGCTACCCCGCAAACTGAAGCAGCTGATCGCCGTAGCCGTCGCGCACACCACGCAGTGCCCCTACTGCATCCGCAGCCACACCCATGCTGCGCTGCGCGACGGCGCGAGCGATCGCGAAATCATGGAGGCGATCTGGGTCGCAGCCGAGATGCGCGCTGGGGCGGCTTTCGCGCACTCGACCATCGCCCTCGAAACGATGGCGGACGCCACGCAGCGTTAAGAGGGCAGGTCAGAGGGAACGCTGAAGCCGGATTCTCAACCTCTAGGAACTGACCAGTTTTTTGGGGCAGGTCAATGACGGAAGCAGCGTAGTCAAACTGTCCACGAATTCGGGGCAGGCTCACGCTCGCCGGCGCTGCAGATCTGCTGCCCGCGAAGCGCGACTCCGAAGAAAAAGCCGCTCCGTTTGGTCCGCCGGTGGTCCGAAACGTCCAACCGCAAAAAAACAAGGCCGGATCCGCCTCGAAAAGGTTCGGCGAAATCCGGCCTTCTTCATGGTTGCGGGGGCAGGATTTGAACCTGCGACCTTCGGGTTATGAGGCACCGGAAGAAGGTTTACAGGGCGCATCAGGGCCTAACAACCCAGCGGAATCGTTCGAGCCGCCGAGCAGCGATTCAGCGCCGCCGATGCAAGCTGCATCAGCCGAGCACAACGATTTTGGTCAGCCGGTGGTCAGCGACGGAACGGCG
>VBKL01000196.1 GCA_005879805.1 Deltaproteobacteria bacterium
TCGGCTCCAGCTTCCAGACCAGACCACCGATTTTGCGGGCCGATCAATTCGAGCCGGACGAACCTCGCGTGAGCCGGTACATCAGGACGGCCGCTCTCGCGATCTGCTCTGGCAGGGTGTCCAGTTCCGCCGCCTCGGCCGGAGAGTGCACTCCGCTCCCGAAGATGCCCATTCCCGCGAGCGAATCAACGTACGGCGCGACGAAGGAGATGTCGGCAGCGCCACGCTTCGAAGGATCGATGGGATCCATCGTGGCAAATCCCAGGTCGCTATTCACCTGGTTGAGCCGATCGAGCAGCGCGCGGTTTCCCGCGGTAGGCGGCATGGGCGGATACACGTCGGTGAACTCGATCTGCGCCGACGTCCTGGGCAGCGACTTCGCGACGATCTCGCGCATCTTCTGCTGCGTCTTGCGGATCTGTTCGACGGTGAGCGCCCGCAGATCTCCGTGCACGACCGCCTTCTGGGGGATGACGTTTCCCTTGCCGGCGGCCGTACCGCGATCGGGCCCCTCTTCCGTCACCGAAGTGCCTGCCAGGAAGAGCGCCGCGTTGTAGGTGAGATACTGCTCGCGCAGATCCTGATCGAACGCCCAGAGGATGCGCGCCGCCTCGTACACGGCGCCGTGACCAGCCGCCTCTCCGAAGATTCCTTGCGCGTGACCCATCTGTCCGGTCGTCCGGAGCGTCCACCAGCCGAGGCTGCGCCGGGCGACGGTCCCCCACTCCGTGCGGCCCTCTCGCAGGCCGTTCTCGAACTCCAGCGCGACGTCGCTCCGCTTTGCGGCCTCGATGAGATCGCGGCGCGCCACCTCCAGCGGCTGCCCGGGATTCTCCTCATCACCGGTGAACGCCGCAACGATGCTGGCGCCGTCGAGCGCGCCGGACTCCCGCAACGCCTTGAGTGCGAAGAGCATGACGACGTCGCCGCCCTTGATGTCGGCTACGCCGGGACCCTTGGCGGCGTTTCCTTCCCGAACGAACTTCTGGAACGGGCTGTCCTTCTCGAAGACGGTATCGAGGTGGCCGATGAGGAGCAGCCGCTTGCCTCGATTTCCCTTGTGCTCGGCGAAGAGGTGCCCCGCGCGTTTGGTTTCGGGCAGGTCGATCCAGCGCGTGGAGAAGCCCGTTGCCTCGAGCTCGCCGGCCAGGATGCGCCCGAATTCCCGGACGCCCTCCGGGTTCATCGTGCCGCTGTTGACGTTGACGAGCCTTTCCAGCAAGGCAGTCGCCTCGTTCGCGTGAGCTTTCGCATACGCGACGATCCGTGCTTCGTCGGCGCGGCGATCTCCCCGCGCTACCGTCGCAGCGAATACGGCGGTCGCAAGGACGAACGAGGCCACGTGCAGACGCCCGATCCGCATGTCACTCCTCCGGGCAGGACTCGACCTGGACCAGGATTCGAATCAGTTCCTTGCGGAGCGGGATGTAGCACACCGCGCGCGCGAGTCGGAGCTACGCCGCCGTTTCCCGACATGTAGGACGCCGCATTTTCGCGGACGTGTTGGGCGACTCTTGCCCGAACCCAGGTGGTCATGAGACGAAATATGGAAGCTGGTGCGCGCCCCGGTGTCGATCACGGAGCGCCGCGCACCGCGGCCGAAAGGCTTGGAGGGGATGGACGCCGGTCCGGCCGTTGCGCCGTACCGGCGTCGCTTTTTTCCGCACCCCCCTCACACGGTACATTCCGCCCATGATTCTCGCTGTCTGCGTGGTTCTCGCGGCCGCCGCCCCCAATTCTCCGGCCTCCGGCCTCCACCCGTCGCCCGCAGAGCCGGCTCCTCCGGATGCGAAGCACGAGCGGGTCGTAGCAGTGCTTCCCATCGAGGGGGGCGGGCTCGACGCCGGTGCGGCTTCCGCGCTCGAGAGCGAAGTGCGCGCCGCCGTCGTGGATGTGCTCGGGGAACGGTCGGTCGTTTCCGCCGAAGCGCAGCGCGGTCCGCTCGCTGGATCGCGGCTAGCTCCGGCCGAGGCGGCGCGGAAGCTTTCCGCGACGCACGTGCTGAGCGCGACCACGCGGAGGATGGAAGGCGCTCTGGCCGTCTCCTGGTCGCTCGTCTCGAGCGAAGGAAAGTCGCTCGGCACCGCGCGACTGGTCGGATTCACGCCCGCGGAGGTCCGGGCGGAGGCGCGGCGCAAGATCGCGGACCTGCTGCGCGAGGCGTTCGGCATGGCCGCTCCGCGAACGGCTGCGGTCGCGGGGACCCTGCGCATTCCGGGCGTCGCGCCTGCGCAGCCCGCGGCGCCGGTCCCGCCTGTGGCTTCGGCCCCCGTCGAAACGCGGGCAACTCCCCCCGCCGAGCCCGTCGCCGCGCCGCTGTCGCCCGCCGCGCTCGAGGCGCTCATCCGCGAGACCATCGCCGACGTCGAGGCGGTCCGCGGCTTGAAACGGCAGAGCCAGTTGCAGGTGCTCCTCCTCGACGACGAGGCCTTCACGAAGACGCTGCGCAAGAAGATCGAGCAGGAGATGACGCCTGTGGCCGTCGCTCGCGAGCGGGCGCGCTGGACCGCGTTCAACCTCGCGCCGCCTTCCGCCGACCCGGCCAAGGTGATGCTCTCGGTCCTCGACGAGCAGGTCGCCGGCTTCTACGATCGGCAGACCAAGGCGCTCACCGTGCGCGCGAACGTTCCCGCCTCGGCCGCCGCCCTCGGCTCCGAGGGGATCCGCTTCGTGCTCGCCCACGAGATCGAGCACGCGCTGCAGGATCAGCATTTCGGCATCCCCGATCTGGCGAACGAGCCCGACGACGACACCCGCCTCGCCCGCCTCTCCCTCTTCGAGGGAGACGCGCAGGCAACCATGATCGCCGTCGCCGCGTACCGGGCGGGGAAGCCGGTGAAGCTCGCGCTCGCGGTCGCCTCCGAGGCGATGAAGGACATGACCGCCGAGGATTTGCTGGCGAAGAGCGGATTCTCGCCGCAGCTTCTGCACGCCCCCGCGGTGGTTCGCGACGAGCTGCTCACGCCCTACGTCGCCGGCCTCAAGCTCGTCGCGGAGGTCCATCGCCGCGGCGGGTGGGCGCTCGTCAACCGCATGTTCCAGGGCGCTCCCGCGACGATGCACGAGGTGCTCCATCCCGAGGCGTATCTCGCCGGCGAGCGTCCGGCGCCCGTTCCTTTCCCGCCTGCCCCGCCCGGGCTGGAAATCGTCTCGAAGGGCCGCATGGGCGAAGTGGGAGCGCGGCTCGCGCTCTCCGCCTGCGTAGAAGACAAGGTGGCGCGCGATCTCGTCTCCGCCTGGAGCGGCGACGCCTACACCATCGTGCGGACCGCCGCCGGCAAGCTCGCGCTCATCTGGAGCACCTCCTGGTCGGACGGCGCGCAGAGCTTCGCGAATCTGCTCAAGATGCAGACGCCCTGCTGGCAGGACGCGGCCAGGCTTCCCGAGCAGGAGATCTCCGCGGACGCCGAGATCCGCATCGACGGACCCAGGGTAGGCCTCGCCCGCGGGCTGTCGCGCTTCGCGCTCGAGACCGCCGCCACATCGGCGGCGACCTTCGCGGGGCTAGCGCCCGCTCCGACTCCGCCGCTGGGGAAGGTGAAGCCTGCGGCGGCCGCGGAGAAGGGTCGAATCGAGGAGGGCCGCTTCCTCGATCCGCGCCTGCGCATCGAGGGCGATCTGCCCGAAGGGTTCGACGCCGACGTGAAGCAGCCCCAACAAGAAATCGTGCTGCGCAAGGAGCGGCCCACCGCGGTCGCCACCGTCTCCTTCGTGCCGGAGGCCGCCTCTCCGGAGACCGTGAACGGATTCTTCGAGGCCACGGCGACGGCGCTCGCCACGCAGATCGGCGGGACGACGGTGCAGCTCAAGGGGGCGCAGCAGACGACGCTCCTCGGCGGCACGGCGCAGGAACGCAGCTGGGAGGTTCCCGGGACCCGCATGCAGGTGCGGGTCACGCTCGCGCCAGCCTGCGGCGGGAAGGCGTTCTACGCAGTGATGCGCGCGGCCGCCGACGAAGCCCCGCGCAAGCAGCTGGAGAAGTTCGTCTCCTCGCTGCGCGTCCTCGGCAACGGTTCTTCTCCAGCGTGCGAGGAGCTGGAGTAGCCGCCAGCGCCTAGCGGTCGATGATCTCCAGGCGGCCGCCGGATCCCTTGCGCAGTCCCGGAGCGTAGGGCCCGCGCAGCTCGCGGCGCCACCAGCGGCCGGTCGCCCGCTTCTCGGCGCGGGTCGTGAACCAGTACTGCCAGAGGACGGTGCGCACCTGCGCAGGCGGCTTTCCGTGGAAGGGGTCGAAGGCGAAGAGGCGCAGCACCGAGGGCTCCCCGTCGAGCAGGAGCGCCTCGGTCTGCACCACCCAGGGGTACTCGCGGAAGGTCCCGAGCGAGGCGAACCACAGGTTCCAATCGAATCGCGGCTGGTAGGGAGCGTAGATTCCCGGGGCGGCCGCCGGATCCTGGGGCTTGAAGCGGAAGGGATACGGCGTCCACGTTTTTCCGTCGCGAGAGCCCTGGAACTCGATCTCGAACCGCTCCTTGGTCATCACCGCGAAGAGCCCATAGCCGTTGGCGATGCGGAAGGGCGCAAGCGCGATCGCGGGCCAGAGGAGCGGGCGGGGCAAAACCCTCGGCACGAGGGGCGCCTCGACGAGGGTGGCGGCGAAGACGAAGCCGAGCACCGCGCCCTGGAGGATGACGCCGGCCTTGCTGCGAGCCGGACGCGGCACCTCGGCGGGCGGTCGCAGCCCCACCCGTGCGAGGAACGGATCGTCGAGGAGCAGCACGGCGAGGAAGAGAACCAGGTAGTTCAGGAAGGCGTAGTTGGCGGTGAGGATGATCCCGGCCTGGAACGGCGAGACGAGGAAGAAGCACAAGCGCCTCAACCGGCGCGGACCGAAGCCCAGCCAGACGATGCCGAACTCGAAGAGGAAGACGACCACGCAGCAGGCGGCGTGGAAGGCGTGCGGCGGGATCTGTTGCGCGTACCAGCCGAGATAGGTCGGGAGCGGCCCGTTCTCGTAGTAGTGGTCCAGGGCGGTCAGGGTCCGCCACTGCTCGTCGCCGCTCGCCAGCTTGACGATCCCCGACTCGAAGTAGATGCGGAACCATTCCCAGAGGAGAAGGAAGCGCGCGAGGCGGGAAGGGGGATCGAGCTCGCCGAGGCCCGGGCGCAGGCCGCCGGGGGCGAAGAAGAGGGAGAGAAAACCCGCCTCGAGGAGCATCCCGTCCGACTGATACGAGGACGGAAGCGGGAAGGATCCCGCGCGGACCGATGAGGCCGTGGATCTGGAAGGCGAGCGAGAGGAACGCCGACAGGAAGAGAAGGCCGAGCCCGCGCAGCCAGAGGAAGCGCGGCCAGAGCATCTAGCGGCCTTCCTCTCCTGCGTGCAGGTAGTTGATGGCGATGGCAATGGCTTTGCGCAGCGGCATGGTGACGAGATAGAGGCCGAGCGCCGCAGCGACGACGAAGATGCGTCCCACCACCAGATTCTGCGGCCTGGTGAGCAGCATGGCGATGACGAGCAGGCCGGTGAGGAACGCGGTGCTGAAGTACATGAAGGCGACCGACTCGCCGCGCGGATCGTAGCGGAACTCGCAGCGTGGACAGACCTCGTACTCCTTGTAGGTGAGGACCCGGCGGAATATGGGACCCTCGCCGCAGCGCGGACAGCGGAGCTTGAACGCCCGGCGTAGCAGTACGCGGATCGGTGGCCGCATCGCTTCCGAGAAGTGCCCCGCTTCGAGCGGGCCGACAAGGCCCGACCGTCCCGCCTGGTCGGAACTCCATGCCCCGCTTCTTGGTCTACGCTCCGGGCCGAAGGAGACAGCCACGCCATGAAGCTCTATGGGTTCCCTCCTACCCGCTCGATCCGCGTCCTCTGGACGTTGCGCGAGTTGGATGTCGAGTTCGAGTTCGTCAACGTAGACCCTTCCAAGGGCGAGCATCGGCGGCCCGAGTTTCTCGCCGTGAACCCGGCCGGAAAGCTGCCGGTCCTCGTCGATGGCGACTTCATTCTCACGGAGTCGGTCGCGATCGTCCTCTACCTGGCGGAGAAGTACCCCGAGAAAGGGTTGCTCCCCAGCGGGGTTCGAGCACGGGCGGAGGTCTACCGATGGCTCCTCTTCGCCGCGACCGAACTGGAACAGCCGCTCTGGCGAATCACGCGACACA
>VBKL01000121.1 GCA_005879805.1 Deltaproteobacteria bacterium
AGATCCGAGGGCGAGCCGTCCTTCGAGACCAGCGAGGCGAACATGTCCTGGAGGACGGAATCGGTCAGGTCGGAGATCGCTCGGACGACCTGCTGGCCTCCCGCGCCGCCGCGGTGGCGGGCGAAGATCTCGGCGCGTCCGGAATCGAGGCGCTGCCTTGCCTTGCGCGCCTCGGCGCTGACGGGACCGGCGGAAGGGGATGGCGGAGAGGCCGGAGGAGGAGCTTCCGCGACTGGACGCTGGGGCGGCGTCGCCATGTCGCGAGCATAGCCGTTAGGGCAGACGGAGTCCGCTGACGAATTTGTCGGTCAGCCGGCTGCTTGTGGCGGTGGATTTCCGTCGGGCGGCGGAGATGGATCGCCCGCGGGCTGGTTGCGACCGGGATCGCGGCGCTCCGGCTCTCCGGGAGGCGGATCCTTGCGGATGGGCTCCGCCGGCTTGGGATCCTTGCGCTCGGGAGTGCGCGGCTTCGGGTCCTTCTCGGGATCGGGCATGAAGGGAAGATGGCACTGCCGCGCGCGGGGCGCTCAGCGCTCAAGGAAAGCGCGCGATGCGCCGGCGGCTGTCGGCAAACTCGCGCACCCCGGCGGCGATGGCGTCCGCGGCCGCGCGCTGCCGATCGCGGCTGCGCAGGCGCCCCTCCTCGGCCGGGTTGGAGATGAATCCCGTCTCGACGAGGATGGCGGGCATCCGGGCCCCGAGCAGGACGTAGAAGAGCGCGTGCTTGATGCCGTGATCGGTCACCTTCTCGCCCCGCGATCGCATTGCGCGCACCAGGGCCGACTGGACGGATTGCGCGATGTCGCGCGAGTCGTCCGCGTTCGCGCGGGTAGCGAGATCGGCGAGGATCAAGCGCAGGTCGGAGGCCGATCGATCCGTGTCCGCGTTCTCGAAGGTCGCGAGGCGCGCCGCGTACCGGTTGCTCGCGACGTTCAAGGTCCAGGTCTCGATCCCGGAGAGCTTGCGGCGCCTCGCGGCGTTGCAGTGGATGGAGACGAAGAGATCGGCGCGCGCGTCGTTGGCGATGCGCGTCCGCTCGTCGAGCGTGAGGTAGCGATCGTCCTGCCTGGTGAGCACGACGGCAAAGCCGAGCGCCTTGAGCTTCAAGGCGAGCACCTTGGCGATGGCCAGCGCGACGTCCTTCTCCCGCGTGCCTCTCGGCCCGAGAGCGCCAGTGTCGCGACCTCCATGTCCGGCGTCCACGACTACTCGCCGGATCCGCAGGCCCAGTTGCTCGGTGAGCGATCCCGCCTTGGAGGCGAGCGCCGCCGAGCGCAGCTCCCGCGCTCGTTCTACCTTCTCGGGGCGGTCCGCGTCGGAGTCGGCGGACGGCGGCACCGCCTGCTTCACGATCATGCCTCCCACCGGCTCCGGCGCCTCCGGCTCGGGCGGCAGATCGGCCTCGTCTACTTCGTCGTCGTCCCCGGCGGAAACCGAGGCCGCGCCTTTGCGAGCGGCGTCGATCACGCGATCGAGCAGCCGGCTCGCCGCGGCGGCTGTCTCCTCGGTCTCCGGTTCCGCGGGCGCGGGAGCAGCAGGCGTGGGTTTCGGTAGTGAAGCGGCCAGCGCGTGCTTCAGTGGCGCAACCGGATCGGGCTTCGGTTGTGGACCGGCCGGCGGCGGCTTCGCTTGCGGCTCCGCCGGAGCGCTCTTCGCCGCGAACCCCGCGACGGGAGCGGCCGAGGACGCCTCGTCCGTTCCCGGGTAACGGGCAACGAGGCGCCGTGCGACCGACGCCGCGGTCTCCGGATCGCCGATGCGACGCGCCAGGTCTACCGCGCGTGAAAGCGCCGCCGCGGCCTCCGCGCTGCCGGGAGCCGCCTCGTCGACGTGCCGGTACGCCTCGATCGCCGCCGCCGCATCCGGCGTGCGGCGCGACGCCGACCACAGCTCCTCTCGCGCGCGGGCACCCAGCGCAGCAGCCTCCACCGCCCGCGGTCCCTTCGGCGCCGCGGAGAAGGCGGATTCGAGCTCGCGGATGACCACTTCCCAGGTGTCGCGACGCTTGTTCCGGCGCGTGTCTGCGCTCAGGCGCTCGAAGTCGGACTTTCCTTTCTCGAGCCGCCGCGCCTGCAGCGCCGCTGCCGCTGAAGACGCGGCGGTGGCGACGGTCCGTGCGCGCGCCGATCCCTCCGCCGCTTCGGCTCGGGCCGCCGTGGCAATGAACAGGACGCAAACGAGCGCGCAAGCAATGCCCGATGGCACGCAGCGACGGTCGCACAGCCGATCGCCCGGTCAATTTTTCGGACGGCCCCAGCGCTCACTGCACCACCACCGGATCGAGGTGCAGATCTAGCTGCCCCCGCATGGCAGCGGCGGATACCGGCTTGAGGCGCTTCCGGCTTCCGCACCGGCAGCGCCGGAACGATGCCAGGTACGCCGGCCACATCGCCTCCGCGACGAACTCCGCGCTGGGATTCGTGCCGCACTGCTCGCGAACCAGCTCCTCGTGCCGCCGCTGCACCTCGTCCACGCTCCTCTCGCGCAGGACCCGGTGACAGCTCGGACACGCCCACAAACGGATGGCTTCCATGACGACTCCCTCGACGCGAACCTTAGCGGAGGGGTCTGACAATCCGTTCAGTGGTCGTGGTAACCGTGGTGGTGCCCGGCCGGTTCATTCACGGAGCTTCTTCTGCTGCTCGTGAAGCCAGAGCAGGGCGTCCAGCGGCGTCGTGCGCGTCAGGTCGAGCTTGCGGAGATCGTCGGCGAGCGGATTCGACGGTGCCGGCGCAGGCGGCCCGGCCGGTGGCGAAAAGAGGCCGAGCTGGGCTCGCCGCCGGCTCCGCGCGCCCGAGAGCGCTGGACGTCCGCCCTCGTCCAATTCCTGCGCCTCGAGGTTGGCGAGGATCTCCCGCGCGCGCCGCAGGACGATCTCGGGAAGCCCTGCCAGCTTTGCTACCTGGATCCCGTAGCTACGCGAGGCCGCCCCCGCGACCACCTTGCGCAGGAAGACGATCCGGCCGTCGACCTCCGTGACCGCCATGGTGAGATTTACGGCGCGCGGCTTCTCGCGCGAGAGATCGCAAAGCTCGTGGTAGTGCGAGGCGAACAGCGTCCGTGCGCCGACCGCGTCGTGCAGGTGCTCGGCGATCGCCCAGGCCAGCGCGAGACCGTCGAAGGTGCTGGTGCCGCGCCCGACCTCGTCGAGGATGAGCAGCGAGCGCGGCGTCGCCTGGTGGAGGATCCGCGCGCATTCCGCCATCTCCACCATGAAAGTGCTCTGCCCGCGCGCGAGATCGTCCGCGGCGCCGACGCGGGTGAAGAGCCGATCGACGAGCCCGATGCGCACCCGCGCGGCCGGGACGAAGCTGCCCGACTGGGCGAGGACGACGATGAGCGCCACCTGGCGCATGGCGGTGCTCTTTCCCGCCATGTTGGGACCGGTGAGGACGACGAGCCGGCGCTCTCCGTCGAGGGAAAGATCGTTGGGTACGAAGGGTCCTTCGCCGGAGAGGAGCAGCGCGCGCTCCACGACGGGATGGCGTCCGCCCTCCACTTCCAGGACGTCCGACCCGTCCACCAGGGGCCGGGTCCATCCGCACTCGCAGGCGATGCGCGCGAAGGACAGCAGCGCATCCGCCTCCGCCGCGGCTGCGGCACAGGCGCGAAGGTCGGCGCTGCGCTCCAGGATCGCCGTGCGCAGCTCCTCGAAGATTTCCAGCTCGAGCGCGGCGCGGCGCTCTTCGGCAGAGAGGACGCTCGCCTCGTGCTCCGCGAGAGAAGGCGTGATGAAGCGTTCCGCACCGACCGTCGAGGAGCGGCGCTGGTAATCGCCGGGGACGAGGTGGAGGTTCGCCTTCGTGACTTCGAGATAGAAACCCGAGACGCGGTTGTAGCGGACCTTCAAGGACTGGATTCCGGTGCGGGCCTTCTCCTTCGCCTCGAGCGCGGCGATGGCCGCCCGGCCGCCCTGGGCGAGATCGGTCAGCTCGTCGAGGTCGCGACGGTAGCCCGGCCGGACGAATCCCGGCTCGCGCCCGGCGGGCATCTCGTCGGCGAGCGCTTTCTCGAGAAGCTCCCGCAGCGCGGCGGGGGCACGGAGCGGCGGCGCGAGCGCTCGCAACCGGCTCGCCGTGCGCCCCTCGAGAAGCGCGGCAAGCCCCGGCATCGAAGCGAGCGAGGCGCGCAGGCCCGCGAGATCGCGCGGAGCGCTCTGTCCCACCGCGAGCCTCCCGAGCAGCCGCTCGAGGTCGAGGACGCCCGAGAGCGCCTCGCGGAGGTCTTCGCGGAGGACGGATGCCTGGGAAAGCTCCTCCACCGCATCGAGCCGCGCGCCAATTCCGGCGGGATCGGTCAGGGGCGCCGCGATCCAGCGGGAGAGAAGCCGTCCTCCCGCGGCGGTGACCGTGCGATCGATGGTGGCGAGAAGCGTTCCCTCACGGCGGCCGTCCGGGCCCCGGAACAACTCGAGGTTCTGCACCGCGCTCGGATCGATCCAGAGCGCGTCCGCGGGATGCTCGACGGCGATGCCGACCACGTGGCGCGCTGCCGACCGCTGCGTCTCCTGCAGGTACGCCAGGGCTTCCGCGGCCGCCGAGATGACCAGCGGGTCGCGGATCCCGTACCCGTCGAGCGTCGCCACGCCGAGGTGGCGGCGCAAGAGAGGCTCCGCGTCGGACCTCGCCGGACGGCCCTCGACCCGGACCGCGCCGCTCGCCCGCCGTACCGATGCTGCGGCGGGCGTGCCCAGGAGATCCTCCGGCAGCAGAACCTCGCGGGGGCGGGCACGGGAAAGCTCGTCGACGACCGATTCGAAGGATCCGGCCGGGAGCGCGCGCAGCTCCCCCGTGGATGCATCGAGCAGCGCGAGCGCTGCCCGGGGGCCGTCCACCGCGATGGAGGCCAGCCAGAGGGCGGTCCGGGCTTCGAGGTGATCCTCGTCGAGCAGGGTTCCCGGGGTGACGAGGCGCACGATCTCGCGCCGGACGAGCTGCTTCCCGGGACCGGGCTCTTCGACTTGATCGCAGATCGCCACCTTGTGTCCCGCGGCTACGAGGCGGGCGACGTACTGCCGCGCTGCGTGATAGGGGACGCCGGCCATCGGGACCCGGTCGTCGCCCTTGGCGCGGCTCGTCAAGGTGATGCCGAGGATGTGCGAGGCGATCTTCGCGTCCTCGTAGAACAGCTCGTAGAAATCGCCCAGCCGGAAGAGGAGCAAGGCGTCGCGGGCCTGCGCCTTGGCCTCGTGGTACTGGCGCAGCATCGGCGTGACAGGCGCGCTGCCTTCGAGGGCGGGAACCGGCTCGGACACCATCCGTTGTCTATCAGATCGGCGGAGATTGAAATGGAGCTCCGCCACATACGTTATGAACGCGCGGCCCATGCGCCTTCGACGCCCTTCCGCGTTCGTGCTCGGTGCCGCGGCGCTCTGCGCGGCGCCCGAAGCGGCGGTATGCGCGCCGCCTTCCGCGGAGGACGCCGCCAGCTACTTCCGCTCCATCCGGGCGGCGCGACGCAATGGCCCGATCCAGCTCGACGGCCGCCCCGACGAGCCGGCCTGGCTCGCGGCCGAGCCGGGCAGCGGCTTCACCCAGTTCTCGCCCGACGAGGGAGCGCCCCCCTCCGTCGTGACCCGCTTCCGGGTCCTCTGGGACGACGACGCCATCTACGTCGGCGTGGAATGCGACGACCCCGAGGCGCCCACCGCCATCATGAGCCGCCGCGATCGCCCGGTGGACGGAGACTTCATCTCCTTCGATCTGGACACCACCAACGACCGCCGGACGGCCTACCACTTCCAGGTCTTCGCCGGCGGACAGCAACTCGACGCGCTCCACTTCAACGACACCGACTTCACGGCCGACTGGGACGCGGCCTGGGAATCCGCGGTGGCGTTCAACGATCACGGATGGTCGCTGGAAGTGAAGATCCCGCTGCGCATCCTCCGCATCCCCGACGGAGCGCGGAGCTTCGGCTTCAACCTCTACCGGATCCTCGCGCGCCGCCACGAGGAGGATCAATGGCGCTACCGGCCCCACGGGGCGGCCGGCGACATCAGCTTGCTCGGAGAGCTGACCGGCCTCAGCGGGATCCGGCCGGTGCGCTCGCTGGAGCTGCGTCCCTACTTCGCGACCCGCAGCGCCACCACGCGCCCCGCGCCGGCCGACGCCACCGCTCCCCTGCTCTTCGCGCCCTGCACCTCGGTCGGGTACTCCGCGCGCTCGGTCGCGGGGGCCTGCGCGGGCCTCGACCTGCGCTATTCGCTCGCCAGCGACGTGTCCCTGGTCGGGACGCTCAACCCGGACTTCGGGCAGGTCGAGGCGGATCAGCGCGTCCTCAATCTCTCCACCTTCGAGACCTTCTTTCCCGAGAAGCGCCCCTTCTTCACCGAGGGCCTCGACCTCTTCCAGTCGCCGCTCCGCATCCAGTTCGGCGGACCGTACGGCGGCGACGCCTACCAGATCTTCTATTCGCGACGGATCGGGAGGCCGCCGCCGGCCTGGAAGGACTGGGACGGCGACAAGGGGATTCTCGTCTACCAACCGGCTGCGCGGCCGGTGCTGGGAGCGATGCAGCTCACCGGCACCGCCGGACCCTCGAGCTTCGGACTGCTCACCTCGTACGAGCCGCGCGTCGACGCGCAGGCAGTCCAGCCCGACGGCAGGCTCGGCGAGGTGCGGGTCGCCGAGGCGGTGCACAGCGCCGCGCTCCGCGTGCGCACGCCCATCACCTCGCGTTCACTGGTGGGGGTCTTCGCCACGGCGGTGGATCCGATCGGCGTGAGCTCTTCTTTGGCGCTGCCCGGCCGTCACGCGCACGTCGCGGGAGCCGACTTCGTCACCTACGACGCGCAGCGGGACTGGTCGTTCACTACCCAGGCCGCGGGCTCGCTCCTCAACGGTGGCCAGCCCGACGTGCAGCCCGACGGGACCGTGCTCGCTTCCGGCTCGAGCGGCGCCGCCGTGGCGGGGAGGATCGCCAAGGACGCGGGGCCGCTCGTCGGATTCGTGGCGGGCGACTGGCTCTCGCCGCGGTTCACCGTCAACGACCTCGGGTTCATGCGACGCGCGAACCTCTTCCGCAGCTTCGGCTACCTGCAATTGCGCGACGTGCACCCGAACTCGGTCTGGCAGCGCGCGTTCGTAGGAGCGTGGGCCCGCGAGATCCGCAATGCCGCCTCGAGCCTCGCTCTCGAGCAGGACGTGGGCGTCGAGACCTTCGTGCTGCTCAATTCGCAGTGGAACTTTGGCGGAAGCATCCTCTTGCAGACCCCGTACATCGACGATCGGGAGCTGGGCGACGGCACGCCGCTCGAGCGGCAGGGAAGCTGGGGCCGAGCCCGCCGAGCTGGATCCGGCCACCGCCACCCAGCAGCCTCGCCTCTACCTGCTCGCGCCGCAGGCTTCGCGATCGCTCAGCATCACCGGCCGCGGCACTTACGCATTCTCGCCGCGTCTCACCCTCCAGCTCTATGCACAGCTCTTCGGCGCCGGCATCTCCTATGGAAGCCCGCTCCGCGCCCTCGCCGCGCCGGGGAAACCGACCGTGCGCTTCCAGGACATGTCTCCCGCGCGTCCTGAGGACCTGCCGCCCGACGTCGACGACCGCCAGGCGGGGCTCAACGTGAACCTCATCCTCCGCTGGGAATGGAGGCTCGGCTCGACGCTGTATCTCGTCTACGCGCACCAGAGCTCGAACGACTTCGTGCCTTCGGCCCGGGGGCTCGATTTCGGCCGCGAGCTGTCCGCCTTCGCCTCGGCGGGCTCGGTGCACGGAGATACCTTCCTCCTGAAAATGGATCTGTTTGAAGCGCTCTGAGATAGGCTTCGCGGGTGATCCAGGCCGTCAGGGACCTACAAAGGCTGCGCGAGATCAGCAAGGTCGTCGTCAAGCACGGCTTCGGGGAGCTGCTCGACCGCACGCGGCTCTGGGAAGCGCTCGGGCGGCGCGAGGTCTCCGAGCGTCCTTCGGCGGCGGAGCTTCGGGCGACGAGCGCGCGCAGGTTTCGCGACACGCTCGCCGAGCTGGGACCGACCTTCATCAAGCTCGGCCAGATCCTCTCCGCGCGCCCGGACATGATTCCGCCCGATTTCATCGCCGAGCTTTCGACCTTGCAGGACAGCGCGCCTCCCCTCCCGCTCGAGCAGGTCCTGCGCCTCGTCGAGGAGGGGCTGCAGAAGCCCTGGCGCGAGCTGTTCGCCGAGATCGATCCCGAGCCGCTCGCATCCGCTTCCATCGCCCAGGTGCATCGCGCCCGGCTTCCGACCGGCGAGCAGGTGGTGGTCAAGGTGCAGCGGCCCGGCATCGAAGTGCAGATCCGCAGCGACACCGATCTGCTTTCCTATCTGGCCCGCTTCCTCGAAGGCGTCATCGAGGAAACCGGCATCTACACGCCGACCGGCATCGTCGCCGAGTTCCAGAAGGCGATGCTCCTCGAGCTCGATTTCGAGAACGAGGCGCGGAACATCGAGGAGTTCGGCAAGAACAGCCGCGAGAACGTGGTCATCCCGCGCACCTACCGGACCCATTCCTGCCGGACCGTCCTGACGCTCGAAGAGCTGCGCGGCCTCAAGCTCAAGGCGGTGCTCGAAGGCACGGCGCCGCCCGACGTCGATCGCAAGCTCCTCGCCCGCCGTATCCTCGACGAGAGCTTCCAGCAGCTCTTCATCGAGGGGATCTTCCATGGCGACCCGCATCCCGGGAACGTCATCGTCCTGCCGGGGAACCGGCTCGGCCTCCTCGATTTCGGACTGGTCGGGCGGCTTTCCAAGGCGATGCAGGAATCGATCGTCGTGCTCGTCCTCGCCATCGGGCTGCGCGATCCGGACACGGTGGCGCGGCTGCTCTACAAGGTCGGAATCCCCGACGAGCGCATCAACCTGCACCGCTTCCGCGCCGACATCCACGACATCCTCGACCGCTACCTCGGGCTCAAGCTCTCCGAGGTGAGCTCCACCACGCTCCTCAACGAGCTGACCGACCTCGCGCTCACCTACAAGATCAAGATCCCCAAGGAGTACGCGGTGCTCTCCAAGGCGTCCGCGACCACCGAGGGAATCATCCGCCAGCTCGATCCCGATCTCGACGTCGCGCAGGTGGCGCTCCCCTACGCCAAGCAGCTCCTCATCGATCGCTACAGCCCGAGCTCGATGAGCGGCGGGCTCTTGCGGCTGCTCTTGCAGCTGCAGGGCTTCTTGCAGGACACGCCGCAGCAGCTCTCGCAGATCCTGATGGATCTCGAGGGCGGCAAGTTCTCGGTCACCGTCCGCAACGAGGAGATGCAGCGCCTCAACACCAACGTGAAGGCGCTCGGGATCCTCCTCTTCATGGGATCGATCGCCTCGGGGCTCATCGTCGGCGCGTTCTCGCTGGTCGGCAGGGTGAGCGGGCCCGAGGGGACCCACTGGCCCCTCGCCGCGCTCGCCGGGCTCACGCTCGCGGCGATGCTCTTCGGCGCCGCGGTGACCTGGACCCTCGTCGGGGGACGGATCCGGAAGCTGTCGGTGCGACGATTCCTGAAGTAACCGGTGGTGTGTAGCTTTCAGCCCGTATGAACGACGGCCCTGCTGTCGGCACGGTGCTTGCGGACGCCCCCCTCCTCGATATCAAGGGCAAGAACACGTCGCTCTCGCGGCTGGCGGGCGATCGGGTGCTCGTCCTCCTGGTGTACGAGGGTGCGGCCTCGCCCACGGCCGTCCGCCACCTGCTCGATTTCCGCGACGCGACCATGGCCTTCGAGAAGCTCGGCGCGCGGATCGCCGCGGTGAGCGCGGACGAGCCGTCCGCCGCTGCCTTCCTCAAGACGGAGCGCGGCCTCGGGTTCACGCTGGCATGCGATCCGGAAAAGAAGGCGCTGCGCGAATGGGGCCTGCTCGATCCGGCCACCGGGGAAGTACGCGAGTCGCTGTTCGTGCTGGGACGCGATCGGGGAATCAAGACGCGGTCGATGGGAAAGCTCACCGACGCCGACAAGATGCTGCTCTTCATCCGCCGCGGCGGAGCGAAGGGCGCGACGCAGGCGCAGCCCTCGGCGGCGGCGCGGGTGGGCGGATTCTTCGCCAAGGCGGCGGCGGCGGTCAGGCACGCCCTGCGAACGCCGGGCGTCGTGCGCTAGCGGCGCGGGAACAGTCTCGGCGCTCAGGTTCGACGCGTCGCAGCCGGGATGGCACTAGTGGCCGTTCTCGGGATCCTTCTTCTCGTCGGCCGGAAGGGCTTCGACGACCTCCTCCTCCGGAACGGGCAGTGCCTCGATGATCGGCTCCTCCACAACCGGCAGCGCCTCGACGATCCGCTCGTCCGGAGGCGGCGGCAGAGGTTCCGGCGGCGTTTCGTCGATGAGGCCGTCGTCGTCCGCCGCCAGCGCCGCGAGCGAACCCTTGCGGGCGACTTCCAGCCAGGCGAACACCGCGCCGAAGGCGATCGAAACGGCGACGCGCGCGGGGATCGAGAACGCCGTCTCGGCCGGATCGAGGCCCACGTCCGCCTGGGCAAGTGCCACGGCGATGGCGGCGCCCGACAGCAGCGCGACCATCAGATCGAAGAACGCGAACTCGATCGACACGAGAAGACAGGCCCCTAGCCTGCGGCCGAGAAGCGAGGCGGCCCGTCCGAACGCCACCGTCGTTCCGTCGCCCAGCGCTGCCGCGCGCACGAGCCAGAGCTCGCCGAGGAGATCGACGAGGAAGTAGACGGCGAGGCCCGCGGTGAGAAGCAAGGCGAGAGCGGCGAAGCGCGCCACCGTGGGATGCACGACGCAGGCGAGCGCCGATAGCGCGAGCACCAGGAAGAACGCGATGCGCACGAGGAGCATGATCCCCGTCGCCATCGTCGAGGCGGCCACCACGCGCGAGAAGCCGCGGCCCGCGAGCAGGAAGAAGTTGCCGGGAGGAGGCCTCCGGGAAAGCTCGGCGTCGGCGGCGAGCAGCGGCAGCGCGCCCGACCAGAAGGCAGCTCCGAGGACCCAGGAGAGGAGCAGAGCGCAAGCGAGGGCGCCGGCCGTGCCCCACGTCATCGCCTCCAGTGCCGCGACTGCCTGGAAGAGACCCGGCGCGAGATCGACGCGTGTGGCGACGAGGTAGGCGCACACCGCCGCGAAGAAGACCGGCAAGAGCGAGAGCGCGGTCCCGCCCAGGTCGAGGAGCGTCTTGGCGAACGCCAGTTCCGGGTTTCTCGTCGCCGCGCGCAGGCCGAGGCGGATGGCGTTTTGCGCCCGGATCATCGGCGCACCCGTGTACCACATGGCGGCGGCGAAACCCTCACCCTCCCCGCCGGGCGCCCCTCGGCGCCAAAGGTGCGAGCGCAACCTTCCGCGGATCGAAGCGGACCACAATTCATGCCTATTCAATCAATTGCTCGTATGCGACTCGACACCGTACAGTCCCCCACGAACTTTTCCATACTGACCTTCGAAGGATTTGCGATGGCTCCAAGAAGGGGCCGGCGGCGTCATGAGCTTCCGTTCGAAAATCTTTCTCGTCCTCGCGCTGGTGGGCCTGGCTCCGCTCCTGGTCCTCGGGTGGCTCTCCTTTTCCCTCAATCGCGCAGAGCTGGAGAAGACGGTCGGCGGTTCGCAAGCGGCGATGGCGGAGGAAGCGGCGCGCGGCGCGGAACGCACGCTCGCTCGCGCCATCGAAAGTCTCCGGCTCTCCGTCGCAATCCTTCCCGTCTTCGAGCTGAGCCAGGACGAGCGCTCCGCCGCGCTCCTCATTCCCTATCGCCAGCTCGATTTCGTCGGCGCGGTCGCGCTCATCGGCCGCGACGGATCGCTTCTCGCGGAGCCCGCCTTCGGCCCGCGGCGCCCTTCCGGCGACCCGGCAGCGCTCCTGACCGTGGCCGACGTGAAGCGCTTCCTCGACCACGTTCCGCTCCAGCTCGCGCTCGAGACCGGCACGGCGATGAGCCCCCCGTACACCGTCGGCCAGGGCACCCGCGTGGCGGTTGCGCTGCGCGTCGACGGCAGGGAACCGGTCGCGGTCGCGGCGGAAGTCTCGCTGTCCGAGATGGATCACGGGATGAGGCGCATCGCGCACGACGAGCAGATCGCCTACGTCGCGACGGCGGACGGCACGCCCATCGCCGGGCTCGACGCGCGCGAGCGGCTCGCCGCCGCGGAGCTTTCGCTGCTGCGCGCGGCGGGAGCCGCCCAGAAGCCCGTCTCCCGCATGGTGACCCGCGCCGACGGCCGCGAATGGCTCGCTTCGGCCTCCACCGTCAGCGGAGTCGGCTGGACGGTCGTCATCGCCCAGCCCGCCGCGGCCGCTTTCCGCGCCGCGCACCGGGTACGCCTCTACACGCTCTTCTGGGCCGCCGTGTCGGCACTCCTCATCGCCGGCCTCGGATTCTTTCTCTCGCGCGGCCTGAGCGAGCCGATCCAGAAGCTCTCGCAAGCCGCCCGCGCCCTCACCGAGGGTCGCTACGACACCCGCGCCGACGTCGACACGCGCGACGAGGTGGGCGAGTTCGCCGCGGCCTTCAACCACATGGCGCTCGAGGTGAAGAAGCGCGACGACGAGATCCGCGCCTGGAACACGGAGCTGAAGCAGCGGGTCGACGAGCGCACCGCCGAGCTGAAGGCTGCCCAGGACCAGATCCTGCGCACCCGAAGGCTCGCGGCGCTCGGCTCGCTCGGCGCCGGCGTGGCCCATGAGCTGAACAACCCGCTCACCGCCGTCACCGGCCTTCTCGCGGTCCTGCGCAAGGAGCTCGGCCAGGACTCGGCGCACGCCACGACCATCCAGCAGATCCAGGAGCAGGCGCGACGGGTCACCAAGATCGTCGCCGACCTGCGGCAGTTCGCGGATCAGGAGCGCACCGTCCTCGGCAAGCGGTTCTGCCTCAAGGGCCCGGTCGAGTCGGCGCTCGAGCTGTACTCGGAGCAGATCGAGCAGCGGAAGATCCGCGTCAGCACCGACATGGGCGACCGCGTCCCGGATGCGCAGGGCGACCCCGTGCAGATCCAGCAGGTCGTCGCGCACCTGGTCCAGAACGCCGTCCAGGCCATGCCCTCGGGCGGCGATCTGCGCATCGCCCTCTCCGAGGTGGCCGGCGACGCGCTCAAGCTCACCGTCACCGACAGCGGGCGTGGCATCCCCGCGGAAATGCGCGAGCGGATCTTCGATCCCTTCTTCAGCACGAAGGATCAGGCCGCGGGCGTCGGGCTCGGGCTTTCCATCTCCCACAGCATCGTCGAGGCCCACCACGGGCGAATCCTCGTCGAGAGCGCTCCTGGCAAGGGCGCGACCTTCACCGTTCTCCTCCCCGCCGCGGCCGCCGCCGCCCACCTGAGCTGAGCCCTGAAGACCTCAACCGTCACCGCGTCGCACGACGACGCCCTTCTCGAGGCCGAGCTGCTGCACGAGATGCGGCATCCACTCCTCGGCATCAAGGCCGGCCTCGAGCTGCTTTCGCGCACGCTCGGGCCGCAGCTCACCGGCCTGGACGATTTCCGTCTCGTCACCGCCCAGGTCGCGCGCCTCGAAGAGCTGCTCCGCACCTGGCAGGACCTTTTTGCCTCGCCTCTCTCTGGCGCGGGAACCTTCGCCGTCGAGCCTGTCGTGTCCCGTGCCCTCGATCTCTTCGGACACCGGCTGCGTCCGTTTGCCGATCGCTTCTCGTACGCTCCGCACGCAGAGGCGAAGGCCCACGGAATCGCGCAGGCTCTCCTCCACGCCACCTCGAATCTCGTCGCCAATGCCCTCGACGAGACGGAGCGCGGCTCGGGCCGCCTGCTCGTCCGCGTCCTCGATGCCGAGCGTCAGATCGAGGTCCGGGTGAGCGACGAGGGCTCGGGGATCGTCGCCGCCAACCGCGATCGCATCTTCGAGCCCCGGTTCACCACCAAGGAGCGCGGCAGCGGGCTCGGGCTCTACATCGCCCACTCGCTGATGGAGCGCTCCGGCGGACGGGTCTGGCTGGTCGGCGAGGACGATCCGTCGCGCGCCGCCTGGGCGCGGACCGAATTCGCCATCTCGCTTCCGAAGGAACGGTCATGAGCCGGACGCGCAAGCAGACGTTTCGCGCAGTCCTCGTCGCGCTCCTCGTCCTCCTCCTGCTGGGCGGAGCGCGCTGGGTCTTCCTGCACACCATCTATGAGCCGCCGGTCGAGGCACCTGCTCCCCAGGCCGCGGCTCCCGTCCCGCTGCCGGCTCCGGCGCCTGCGCCGGTCGTCCAGGAGGCGGTGGTCGAGTCGGTGACCGGCCGCGTCGAGCGCAACATGGCCGACGGCTGGGCCAACGTGACGGTCGGCGATCGCCTTCGAGCCGACGACTCGCTGCGTACGTCTCGCGGCGCGAAGACCGCGCTGCGCATCGGCGACAACAGCCGCCTGACCGTCACCGAAGGATCTCAACTCACCATCCGCGAGCTGACCGAGCAGGTCCACCGCATCAAAGTGCGCGGTAACGTCTTCGTCGACTACAAGCCCGACGGCAAGCGCGTCCTGCGCATCGAGAACGAGGAGAACGGCGCGGTCGCCGAGGCCCGGGAAGCGCGCTTCAGCGTCCTCTCCACCGGGACGTCGCTCGCCATCGCTACCGAGACGGGATCGGTCGACCTGAAGTCGAAGGACCAGGTGATCCACGTGGCGAGCGGCGAAGAGGCCTTCGCCCGCGCCGGCGAGGCACCCCGGCCGAGCGCCCCGATTCCCACCGACGTCCTCCTCAAGGTGGCAAACGCCGCCGCCGCCGGCGCTTCCTTCTGCGCCGACGTCGAAGGCAGCGCGGAGGCCGGCTCGGAAGTGCTCGTCGATGGCCAGCCGGTCGAGCTGGACGAGCAAGGCCGCTTCTCGGTGCGCGTGCCGCGCGCCGCGGGCAAGCGCATCGTGCAGGTCGAGACGCGCGATGCGAGCGGCCGCTCGAAGACCAGCGAAGTCCCCTGCGTCGCCGATCCCGCTCGCATCAAGGATCTCGCGATCCGGTGGAAGAGGAGCCGATCCCCTTGATCGCGCTTCTCGCGCTCGCTCTGCACATCGCGGCGGATCCGGCCCACCTCCAGCTCGGAGCGGGTACGACTGCTCGCGTGACCATCGAGGTCCCGGAAGGGGCTTCGGGCTTGCGGCTGTCCGCGAGCGCGGGTGCGATCGGCGAGCCCGTCCGGCAGTCCGACGGAACCTACGCGGCGGAGTACACGCCACCGGACGAGACCGTTCCGCAGATCGCGATCCTCTCTGCAATCGCCCGGACGGAGCGCGGTCCCGAGGCCGCGTACGTCGCCGTCCCGCTGTGGGGTCAAGGCGACGCGGTGGTGAAGACCCGTCCGCGTGCCCGCATCGAGGTCTCCATCGGCGACCAGACCTTCGGGCCGGTGAAGGCCGACGAGACCGGAACCGCCCTCGTTCCCGTGGTGGTTCCGCCCGGGATCTCCGCGGCGCGGCACGGCAGTCGCGACATCGATCTGCACATCCCGCCGCAGCGCCGCGTGCACGTGGCGGTCGCCGGGGACCCGGTTCTCGCCGACCGCGAGAACCGCATCGACGTCTTCGTCTTCGAGGTCGACGCCGCGGGATCGCCGGCGCGCTCACCTTCCTTCGCCCTGCGCACGACTCGCGGCGCTGCCAGCGCCCCCGAAGAGATGGGCCCCGGAGCCTGGAAGGTTCGCTGGACGGTTCCCGCGGGAACGACCGGCGCGGCGCGGATCACCGTGGCGGACGGAGGCCCCGATCTCGACGCGGCCTCCGATCTCGCTCTCGTCGCCGGGCCAGCGGCGCGGGTCGACGTGCGCGCCGAGCGCACCGCGCTTCGCGCCGGCGAGGAAGGGCTGAACCTCACCGCCGATTCCTTCGACGCCGCCGGCAATCCTTCGGCTGAGCTCCTCCGATTCACAGCCCGCCCCGGCAGGGTCGAAGCGCACGCTTCCGGCGTCGGGTCCTGGTCCATGCACGTCGCCGTGCCGGCCGGATTCGGCGGGCGCGATTCGCTGCAAGTCGAAGCCGTTTCGCCCTCGAGCGGCCAGGTGGCTGGCACGGCGGCGGTTGCGCTGCTCCCCGGGGATCCGATCGCCGCTCGCGCCGACGAGGTCGCGCCGGCGCGCGCCGACGGCGTGAGCGAGGCGCGGGTCCGGTTCTCGGTCGCGGATCGGTACGGCAATCCCGTCTCCTCGCTCGCACCGAGCGCCGCCGCCGACCGTGGGTCGGTCCGCAGCGTGGTCGCGGTGGGACCCGGCCGGTACGAGGCGGTCTACGTTCCGCAGGCCTCGCGCGTGAAGGGCGACGCGCTGGTCGACATCGCCGCCGGCGCCGCCCGGGCTCGCGCCCGGATTCCGCTCCTTCCGCAGCTTCCCGCGCTGGCGGTGAGCCCCAAGCTCGGAGCGCTGAGCAACCTCGGCGACCTGAGCTCGCCGCTCCTGGGCCTCGAGATCGCGTTCCGAAGCGATCGCCTCGGCCCCAAGATCTTCTTCGCGGGCGACCTCTCCTACTGGTTCTCCCAGGAGAGCGCCGCTTTCGCAGGCCAGACCGCCCAGGCGGTTTCCACCCGGTCGCGCACCGACTTCTTGACCGCCGCCGCGTCGATCGGGACCCGCTTCGACGCCGGTTCGCGAACCCGCGTCTTCTTCGGCGGGGGTCCCGCGATCACGCATCTGTGGAGCCGCTTCCGCGTGACCGGACAGCCGGCGACCTACGACACGGCGACGCTACTCGGTGCGCAGGTCTCCGCCGGAGTCGAGCGGGCCATGTGGCGAGGGGTGCCGTTCGTGGAGGGTCGATTCGGCTTCTTCGCCGATCCGGCGCTGAGCGGCGTGGTCTCCGGGCCGCTGAGGATTTTCTCGTTCGCGGCGGGGTATCGCTTTGAGATGCTCTAAGCGCTACCTGGTCGCTGCCGCGATCGCGCTTGCCGCTTGCGGCCGGTCGGAGGATCTCCTTCCCCCCGCGCCCACTGCGGTCGTTCCGGCTTCGGCGCATACCGCGCAGCCGGTCCGCATCGCCATCCGCGGGGACCACTTCAATCTCTACGGTGAGCGGCACCTCGGCAGCGGCACCGCCCTCGACGCGGCCTTCCAGGCGACGCTCGGCGGCATTCCGCTCACCGACGTCCGCTGGGTAGACAATCAAACCCTGGAGGCGGTCGTGCCGGCTGGACTCGCCGGCGAGGGACTCGATCTCGTCGTCGACGGACCCACCGGCCACGGGGCGCTGCCGCGTGCGTTCCGGGCCTCGGCGGTCCCCCCGGCTACGCTCGCGGTCTCCGTCACCGCACCCGCGCAGGTCGAATCTGCCACGCCGTTCCAGGTGAGCGTCACCATCGCGAACGCCGGCGGCACTTCCGCGACGCACGTGCGGCCCTCGCTTTCGGGTGCCGGCCTGTCGTTCTCACCGCCGGTTTCGGACTTCACCGTGGACGGCGGCGCCAGCACCACCGTCGTCTTCCTCGCTTCCTCCCCGATCCGCGGGCCCGCGACATTCGCGGCGACGGCGGAGGGCCTCGACGGCTTCACCGCAGATACCGTCAAGGCGCAGGGATCGACCGGTTCGGCCATCCTTGCGCCCGCGGCTCTTCGCGCGAAGGTCCATCCGCTGCCCGCGACGGTCACCGTCGGCCAGCAGTTCACGCTGGCGGTAGACGCGACGAACGACGGCGACGCCGACGCGGACGCAGTCACCATGGCGGATCCGCAGATTGCCGGCGCGGGTACCGCCATTCCCGTCACCATCGCTTCGCCTCCGCAGGCCATCCCGGCCGGCCAGACCCGCACCTTCGCCTGGACGTATCTCGCGAGCGCCGCCGGAGATCTCACCTTCGATTGCGCGGGTTCAGGCACCGATTGGCTCACCGGCGCCCCGCTCGCTTTCTCGACCTCGTGGCCCAGCATCGTCGTCCAGACGCCGGCGGCGCTCACCTCGGTCGCGACCGTCCGGCCTTCGCTCTCCGTCGGCGACCAGACGACGCTGCGGCTCGACGTCACCAACACCGGTGACGCGCTCGCCTTCGCCGTCGTGCCGTCGCTCGAGATCGCCGGGACCGGCCTCGAGGTGCTCACCTCGCCCGCCGCGCAAAACGTGCCCGGCCACGAGACGCGCCACTACTTCTGGACGCTCTTCGCGCGTTCACCCGGCATCGACACCCTGTCGTTGCAGGCTCGCGGCATCGAGGCGAACACCGGCGCCGCCGTGTCGACGGCCCCGCGAGGGCAGCCGGTGGTCTCGGTCCAGGCTCCCGCGCAGCTCACCGCGAAGGCGATCGCGCCGGCCGTGGTCAGCACCGCGCAGTCCTTCACCGTTTCCCTCGACGTCTCCAACCAGGGAGAGGCTTCCGCGGGGACCGTATCCGCGAGCGCGACCTGCACGGGCGCCGGCAGCCTCGCGCTGCAGTCCGCTCCGGCCCCCTTGGTTCTCGACGGCAGGCAGACGCGGACGATGTCGTGGACCTTCGTTGCCAGTGCCGCCGGGCAGGTCGATTGCTCGCTCTCCACCAGCGGCGCCGATGCGAACGACGGCCACGCCGTCTTCACCGCGGCCGCGGCGTCGATCCGGGTCCAGCGCGCCGCCGCGCTCGAGATCCGCGCCGTCTCGGTTCCGGCGGTGGTGAGCCGGGGTCAGTCCTTCACCGCGACCGTCCTCGTCGCCAATAGCGGCGAGGCCGCGGCGAGCGCGGTGGTAGCGAGCCCCGATCCGCCGCAGGTGGTCGTAAGCGGCGGCGCCTCGGCATCGGCCAACCCCTCGACGACCGCCCAGGACATTCCCGGCGGAGGAACGGCGAGCTTCGTCTACACCTTCGTCGAGAACGGCT
>VBKL01000197.1 GCA_005879805.1 Deltaproteobacteria bacterium
ATTTGCCGGGTTTCTTCGACAAGAGCGTCGCGAGGATGCGCGGCTTCGTGGGATGGACGCAGGCGCAAATCCGGTCCGTGAAAGCGCCCACCTTGCTCGTCATGGGCGACCGCGACGTGGTGACGGTGGAACATGCGGCAGGGATGCAGCAACTCCTGCCGGACGCGCGCCTCGCGGTGCTGCCCGCCGCGGACCACATGGAAATCGTCCGGCGCTCGCGGCAGGTCGCAGAGCTCGTGGAGGACTTCCTCGGATCGTCCCGCTGACGCTCACCCGACGCTCGATCGAAACCGGGTATGGTGCGCCGCCATGAAACCGTACGTCATCTGCCACATGTGCACCAGCATCGACGGGCGCATCCTCGCCAACCGTTGGCCGAAGCTTGCGGGTAAGAAGAGCCCCGGAGACCTCTTCGAGAGCACGGCGGATTCCTTCCGGATCCCGGCCTGGCTGGTCGGCACCACCACCATGCGCGAGTTCGCCGGCCGCAACGCCCGCCTGGAAGCGCGACGCCGGCGCATCGAGCGGACCGATCACCTGGCAGACACGCGCGCGCGCAGCTTCGCCATCGGCGCGGACGCCAAGGGCGTATTGCGCTTCCAGAAACCGGATGTCGACGGCGACCACGTGGTCCTCCTGGTCAGCGGGCGCGTGAGCAACGACTATCTCGCCCACCTCCAGGAGGCCGGAGTCTCGTATTTGTTCTGCGGCAAGGACCGCGTCGACGTGAAAGTGGCCCTCGACAAGATCCGGCGCCTCCTCGGGATCCGCCGGCTGATGCTCGAAGGGGGCGGGACGTTCAACGGCGAGCTACTGCACGCCGGGCTGGTGGACGAGATCAGCCAGGTGGTCGCGCCCGTGGTGGATGGCGGCCGCAAAATTACCACGATCTTCGACATTCCCGGCGAGCCGCCGCGCAAGGCGGCCGCCCTGCTGCGGCTCCAGTCGAATCGCAGGCTGCCGGGCGGCGCGATCTGGCTCCGCTACCGCGTGGCGCGCAGGTCGGGAGCGCGCTAGCTCTAGTTCCAGGGCAACTTCGCCCGCTCCGCCCAGTACTCGTCCGTCGTCGTGCGGAGCGGCTCGAGCGCTTGCAACTCCTCGGAAGACAGGTCAACCTCGAGCGCGCGCAAATTGGAATCGAGCTGCGCCGCGGTCGTCGCGCCGGACAGCACGACGTCGGCCCAGGGCTGCTTCAGGACGAATGCGAGCGCCACCGCATCGACCGGCGCGGGCAACCGGTCCGCGAGACTTCGCAGCGGCTCCATTCTTTGCTCGGTCCCCTTCGAGGTGAGCCGCCCGTTCGCCAGCGCCTCTTTGACCAGGACCGTGAAGCCCGCCTCGTGCGCCTCCCGCAACCCCGGCCCGGCGCTCCTCTCCACCAAGTTGAAGGTGGCCTGCACCGTGGAGAAGAGCGGCAAACCGTCGGCGCGGATTTCCATCGCTTTCCGGATGGTCTCGAGCTGCCGGAGACCGGTCGCCGTCACGCCGAGGAAGAGACCTCGCTCGCGCAGCCGCCGCAATTCGTCGAGGACCTCCGCGTTCTCGAGGACGCGCGTCTCGGGGGCGGCGGAATGGATCTGGTAGAGGCGCAGGTACGGTCCGAAGATCGACTCCGATTCCGCGAGCTGCGTTTTCAGCATGGCCACGCCGTGGTCCTTCACCTCCTGCACGCGGCCGTCGATCTGCCATTCGCCGGTGTAGCGATAGCCCCACTTCGAGCCGACGACGATCTCCTCCTGCTTGATTCGGCGCGAATCGATCCAGCGGCGGAGGAAATGCTCCGCGCGCCCGTACGATCGCGCCGCATCGAAGTATCGGATCCCGGCCGCGTATGCATGGTCGAGCACGCGCTGCGCGTGGACCTCCATCGCGCCGGCGTCCCGTCCCTCGGGGAAGTCGCCGGCGTGCCCGAGCGTGATGTACGCGGGCCGGCCCAGCGCAGCCATTCCGAGGCCGAGCCGCGTGAGCGATGGACCGTTGCCCGCGAGCCGCCGCGTTTCCATTCCGGTCCTCGAATCTGCCTCGTTGCACGCCGTTGGCGTCCAGCAAAGTCCGACGGGAGTCTCGTGTGGCGCGACAGGCTAGCGATTTCCAAGGCGACCGCGAATCGTCTGTTTCGTACCGGTTAACGCATGTTTACCCCTCCGCTTCCGAGCCGCGGCGGAGCGGCGTTCGTCGCTCTGCACCCCTGTCTAGCAATGGACAAGACCGTTCGAACCTTTCTGTAATCCGCGCGCGCTCGTCCGCAGCGGACGCGCGATTGCCGCCACCGCCGACCACCCCAGAGGGGAAATCATGCGCATGCGTTTCGCGTACCCGGCATTCCTCTTCCTGTGCTGCCTGTCCTTCGCTCCGATTGCCCGGGCGCAGCAAGATCCGGCCGAAGCCGCCAATCCTCCGCAGAACCCGACACCGACCGGCCCGGCAACTCCGTCCGACGTCAAGGGGGCGCCCGCGCCGCACAAGCCGTTCGACTTCACGGTCTACGGCCGGGTCAATGTCTCCTTCGACGTCGGCAACCAGGAGCTCACCTCGGCACCCTGCATCACCGCGGCGAGCCCGTGCGCCCCACCGCAAGGCCAGCTCCGATGGCTGCCCGACGTGGCGAGCAACCTCTCCCGGCTCGGCGTCCGCGGCTATTACGATCTCAGCGGACGCGACCTCCAGGCCTTGTTCCAGCTAGAAGCGCAGGTCGACGTCGCCGCTACCCCGGGCAGCAAGCCGAACGGAAGCAACGACACGATCAATCCAGCAAACACCGCGGTGGCTGGCGCCTTCGCCTCGCGCAACAGCTATGTCGGCATCGGCACGCCGTTCGGAGCCTTGAAGCTGGGCAAGAACGACACGCCGTACAAGACGGTGACGGCGGACTTCGACTTCCTCGCCGATACGCCAGGCGACTACAACAGCATCATGGGCAATACCGGAGGCGACAACCGGACCGAGTTCGACGCCCGCTTGCCCCACGCCATCTGGTACGAGTCTCCCGAGGTCCTGGGCTTTCGCGTGAACGCGATCTGGTCGCCCGGGCAGAACCGATTCGATGACAACATTGGCTACGCGATCGGCGAGAACGCCTGCGCCGGCGGGAACGCGGGACCCTGCAACGATGGTTCGTTCGGCGACGGCTACGGCGTCTCCGCCGAGTGGCGCGGCTTCGGGCTAAAGTTGATCGGCGCCTACGAGATGCACCGCAAGTCGAACCGCACGGGAGACGCCGGGCAGACGACGCCGGCAGGCGACTCGGTGGTCGGCACGGCCGACGAGTACGCCTGGAAATTCGGCGCCCGGTACACTTTCGAGCCGACCGGAACCAGCGTAGCCGGCATCTTCGAGGAGATGCGTCGCAACGACGTCTCCGCCTTCAACGAGCGGCAGCGCGACGGATTCTTCTTCTCCGCCCTGCAAAGGCTCGGGCCCAGCGACGACATCATGGGCGGATGGGCGCACGCCTCGAATACCCCCGGCGATCCCGGGGCGGGACCGATCGACAATACCGCCGATATGTTCGCGGCGGGTTATCGCCACTGGTTCAATCGTAGAACGACGGTCATCCTCAGTTACGCCCACATGCGCAACGGCACCGGGGCGCACTTCGCGCTCGGACCGGGTGGCCACGGAGTCACCTGGGACTGCAAGGACGGCTCGGCACCCTCGACCGGCAGCGCCGGGCCCGGGATCGGATTCGTCGGCAACGGAACGGGCTGTTTCACGGGAACGAGCCCGCAGGCGGTCTCGGCCGGGTTGACGTACGACTTCTGAGCAGATCTTGCGCGGGGAGGCCGGGTCGACGCTCCCCGCGCAAAGAATTAGCGAAACTTAATGTTGACCTTTCACAGGCGCCCAACCACCATCGGCGGTGCATGGTCATTGGTGGCAGTTCGGAGAGCGAAGCAGCAGGCTCGTCGTCCCGGTTGTTGCTTCTGGTCGAGGACGAGGCGGACGCGCGCTCGATCCTCACGCGCCGGATGCAAGCGGCCGGCTGGACGTGCCTCGCGCATCCCGACGCCGAGAGCGCGATGCAGGATCCGCAACTCCGCTTCGTCGAGGCGGTGGTGGCCGACCTGATGCTCGGCGAAGGCCGGATGAACGGCATCGAGCTCATCCGCGTATTGCGTGCCCAGGGCGTCCGGGTGCCAGTGGTGATCGTGACGGCGTTTGCCGACAAGGCACGCCTGAAGGACGCGCTAAACGCCGGCGCCGCCTATCTGCTCGAAAAGCCATTCGCCACGGACAGCCTGCGCGAGGTCCTCAATCGGGTCACGAGCATCAACGTCGATCTGGCGCGGATGGTGGACCGGGCGCTGTCGAAGAAACGGCTCACCCCCAAGGAAGACGGCGTGGCGCGATTGGTCCTCAAAGGGCTCAGCTCGGCCGAGATCGCGGCGATCACGGGAAACAGCGAGAAGACCATCAAGCAGCATTTGACGCAGATCTATTTCAAGTTCGGCGTGGAAGGACGTGCAGAGTTCTTCCACACCGTCTTCCCGACTTGAGAGCTCCCTCACCTCCGGCTTGCCCTGCCGCCCGTTCTCCAGCGGGAAGGCGAGCGAGGATCCACGGAGAGGAAGTCCTGATCGGTGCTCGCGCCGGGATCGCCCGCGACGCCCACCACGCCGATCTTCTTGGAGGCGACACGCGTTCCGCCGTCGTCGAGCACGACGTTGAACTGACCGGGTCCGGTCGGCGTGAAGGCCACCTCGTAGGTGCCGTCGCCGTCGTCGAGGACCGGCACCTTGAGCGCCTGGTCGTCTCCGTGGAAAACCGACGCGGAGGGGTGGGCGAGGGACTTCGGGCCCCCCTTGTCCTTGAGCACGAACTTCACCGTCGGGGCGTCGCCGAAATTGATCCGAACAGGTTGCTCGATGACCTCGTGGTCCAGCTGGATCTCCGCGATCGCCACCCGCTTGACGAGCTCCAGGCGCCCCTTGTCTTCGTGGACGACGCCCGGCGTTCCCACGGAAATCGGTTCGCCCAGGCCGCTCACCGCAGTCGGCGGCCCGACGTCGCGCCGCGACGTGCTGCTCTGCTCGCGCGCCGGGCCTCCCAGGAGCCAGAGGGAGAGGAAGAGGATGCCTCCCAGGCCGAAGACGATGGAGAAAGCCCTTTTCATCGCGTCCTCATTGCATGCTTCGACTTCACGCCCTTCAGGTCCACATCTTCCTCGGGCGCTACCTCGATGAGCCCTT
>VBKL01000122.1 GCA_005879805.1 Deltaproteobacteria bacterium
CATCGTGGTGCGGCCGACGGGCACGAGCCTGGGCGTCGGCGAGGCGCGAAAGCTCCTCAACGAGATGCAAGCGCTCGTCGATACGCACAAGGCGGAGATCGACGCGGGCGGACTCCGGATCGGATTCGCCGGCAGCTTCCCGCTCTTCGTCGCCGAGTACGAGGCCATCATCCACGACGTGCGCGACACGGCGCTGCTCTGCGTGACGGTAGTGCTGCTCTCCATCCTGCTTTTCTTCCGCGACATCCGATCGACCATCAGCCTGGGCATCGCGGTGCTCACCGCGGTCGCCATCACCTTCGGCATCACTCGCCTCACCATCGGATACCTCAACACGCAGACCGCCTTCCTCGGCGCCATCGTGGTCGGCACCGGAATCAACTACGGCCTCATCTATCTCGCCCGCGTGCAGCAGCTGCGCAGACAGGGCAACGACCTGATGCGCTCCTGCGTGGAAGGCGCGCGCACCACCGCCGAGGCGACGCTCCTCGCTTCCGCCGCGACCAGCGTCTCCTTCGGCGTCCTCATCCTCGCCGCCAACCGCGGATTCCGCCATTTCGGGATCATCGGCGGGCTGGGCATGCTTCTGTGCTGGGTCGCGACCTTCGTGCTCGTTCCCGCGCTTCTCTCGATCTACGAGAAGGTCCGCGGTGCGCCGCCGCGCGCCGTCGATCCCGAAGAGGTCGGGCAGAAGCTGTTGCCGGGCCTGCGGCGTTTCTTCCGGACCCCGGGCGCCATCACCGGCGTATTCGCCGTGCTCACGGTGATCTCGGTGGTCCTCTTCCTGCGCCAGCTGCCGAACGCGATGGAGCGCAACCTCGAGAACCTGAGCAACGAGCTGAAAGGGCAGGAAACGCTGCTGCGCGATCAGTCGCGCGCCGGCACTTCGCTCGGCCAGTCCACCGCCGGGGTCGTGGCCCTGCTCGAGTCCGGGGACGAGGCAGAGGAGTTTTGCGAGCAGATCCGCAAGCGGATCGAGGACCCGCGCTACTCGAAGCTCATCGAGAGCTGCACCACGCTCTCCAGCGTGGTCCCCCGGCAGCAGCCGGAGAAGCTGGCGGTGCTGCGTGAAATCGTCGCCACGGTGCCCGACAGCGTGCTTCTAAGGCTCGACCCGGTGTTGCGCGCGCGCGTGCGGGAAGTGCGCGACCAGCTCGCGGCGCAGACCCCGGTCGCGGTGAAGGACGCTCCGCAGGGGCTCGTCGACAAGTTCCGCGAGCGGGACGGCTCCGTCGGCAAGATCGCCAGCGTCACCGCCCGCCCGCAGGCGAAGCTCGAGCTGGGACCGAACCTGGAAGCTTTCGTCCAGGGGGTGCGCAACGTTCCGGTTCACGGAAGACTGATCGACGCCACCGGCGAGAACGTCATCTTCGCGGATCTCCTCACCGACATCGAGGCCGAGGGTCCGAGGACCACCCTCTTCTCCTTCCTCGGCGTGTGCATCCTGGTCTTCCTCTTCTTCCGCAACGTGCGGACGAGCGTCGAGATCGTCGGGTCGCTCTTCATCGGCGTCGTCCTCATGGGCGGTGTGGCCGCGGCCGTAGGGCTGAAGATCAACTTCTTCAACTTCATCGTCTTCCCCATCACCTTCGGGATCGCGGTCGATTACGGCGCGAACGTGGTGGCCCGTATACGGGAGCGTCGCGGCGACGTCCTGCTCTCGCTCTCCGAAGTCGGCCCGGCCGTCGCGCTCTGCTCCTGGACCTCGATCGTCGGCTACGGGTCGCTGCTCTTCTCGCTCAACCGCGCCCTCCGCAGCTTCGGCTGGTACGCCATGGCGGGCGAAGTGACGACCATCATCACCGCGCTCGTGCTGCTTCCCGCGCTCCTGCTGCTTGCGAAACGCCGCGGCGTTCGCGCCGTGGAATCCTTTCCCGACCGGACCAGCATCAGCGATGAAGGGATGAAAGAGGGACCGCCTCAGCCCTGAGGCGTCCCGCATGCCCGCTCGACCGCCTTGCTCACGTCGTAGAGGAGCGCGCCGCGATCGCTCACGGGAAGGTCCGGCACCGGCATCCGCAGCCGGCGCACGAGCAGGTTGTAGGCGATCTCCGCGAGCGGCCGCAGATGGAAGGCGTCGGTGAGGTTGTACTCGACGAGCCGCCGCAAGGCCAAAGGGTCGCCGGCGCGCTGCGCCCGCCAGAGGATCGAGGCGTCGAGGACGGAGGGCTTGTCGAGCCGCGCCGGGCGGTGCAGGCCGAGCCTCGCCTCGATCTGCTTGAGGCTGCCGCGCTCGCCGGCGAGCCGCAGGGCGTGGCAAAGATCGAGGTGGGCCGCGGGTGGCTGCCAACCGGGGAAGAGCGCGCGCAGGTGCGGCAGATCGAAAGCGCTGCCGTTGAAGGTGACAATCATCTTCCAGGAGGCGGCCCGCGAGGGAAACTCGGCGAGGTCCCTTCCCTCGCGAAAGCTGCGCGGTCCCTCGCGGTCGAGGATCCCGATCACCGTCCAGCCCTCGGCGGTCTCGACGTCGACGAATCCCGCCGATGTGCCGGAAGGTCGCGGTTAGCAAGGGTCAGCCCTCTTCGGCGACCCGGACGAGGAGCGGCACGTCGGCCTCGCAGAAGGGAAGGCCCGGCAGCTCCCGCCGCTTCGCCCAGCGGATCTCCTGGGCCGCGAGAGGGCGCGGCTCCTGACCGCCGTGGAGCGAGGCGCGGTAGAGCGCCAGCTCGACCTGCACGTCGGGGTACGGATGCTCGACCCGCGCGTACAGCTCGCCCACCTGCACCCGGACGCCCAGCTCCTCGCGGAGCTCCCGGGCGAGAGCGGCGCGCTCACCCTCCTCCGCTTCCACCTTCCCGCCCGGGAATTCCCACAGATTGGCTCGCTCGCCGACCGGCTTGCGGCGCGCCACCAGCACCTCGTCGCCGCGCTCGATCAGCGCCGCCACGACGAGGACCCGGCGCTTCACGGGAGAAGCCCGAGGCCGAAGAGCACGCCGGCGTTGGAGACGATGAATGCCCCGCCGGGGATTACCAGCGGTCCGCCGGAGAAGCCGGAGCCCGGATCGAACGCCCCGCGCGCGCGGCCGGTGGTCGCCTCGACGGCGAGCAGCGGGCCTTGCTCGATTCCGACCAGCAGCAGGCCGTCCGCGGCTCCCGCCGGGGTGGCGTACTTGTCGTTTCCGAGCGACAGCTTCCAGGTGACGATGCCCTTGCTCCGGGTGAGCGCGGTGAGCATCCCGCGGCCGCTCGCGTAGAGACGGGGCCCGTCGACGAGCAGGCGATTGGCGCCAGGAAGCGGACTCGTCCAGGCCGGATTCCCGGTCTCCGCGTCGAGCGCGACGATCCCCGATCTGGTCGAGGCCGCATAGACGAGGTTGTCGTTTTCGGGCGCGGCGACGGCATCGACGTCGAGATAGTCGCCGGTCCCGCTCACCGAACGGGTCCACTTGGCCACCCCATCGGACGGATCGAGCGCGGCGACAGTGCCGTCCGCGAATCCCGCGAAGACCGTCTTGTGCGCCACCTGGGGCTGGGCGTTCCCGCGGATGGTGAATCCGGGAGGCGGATCGCGGTGGAACTTCCAGAGGAGCTTGCCGGTCTTGAGGTCGACCGCGGTCACCGATTCCTCGCTGGAGGAGATGAACAGCTTGTCCTCCGCGACGACGGGAGTGGTGGTCAGCTCCTCGTGCACGTCGGCTTCCCAGCGTACCTCGCCGGTGATGCGGTTGAGCGCCGTGAGCTTCCCGTCAGCGGCCGGGACGTACAGCGTCTGCTCGAGGAGCAGGGGCGCCGCCAGGATCGAGCCGCCCGCCTTCCACGACCAGGAGGGCTGCCCATGGAAGCGGCAGCGCACGTAGCCGTCGGAGGTGCCGACGTAGAGCCGGCTGCCGGCCTCGTCGAGCACCGGCGAGGCCGTTTCGCGAGGACGGAAGGCGATCCGATCGCGCGGGATGAGATGGACCATCTCGCCCACGAAGAACGCGCGATCGGTGAGGACCTGCGCCGCCGGTTGGACCGGCCGGTGCGAGAGCGGCGTCCAGGCGAAGGACAGCAGGATGGCGAGGAGCATCACTTCTTCCGCGCCGCCTTGCTTTTCCGGGCGGGCTTCTCCTGCTCGGCGGGCTTGGGCTGCTCGGCGGAGGGCGTGTAAGGCGGCAGCGAGGCGATCTCGAGCCGCTGGTTCGCCTCCAGGGACACCGGGTCCTTGGGATACTCCTTCGCGACCTTCTCCAGTTGCTGCTTGGCGTCGGGCTTGTTCTCGATGAGCGCCAGGCGGCCCTGATGGAAGGCGGCCCGCTGCGGCAGGTCGGCGTCGGCAAGACGGGCGAACGCCTTCTTCGCCTCCTCGAGCTTGCCCTGGGCCTCGTAGGCGTATCCGAGCGCCTCGGTCGCGAAGGCGCGCAAGGGATGCCCGCTTCCGGCGGATTTCAAGTAATCGTCGAGCGCGGCCTGCGCTCCCGGGGCATCGTTGGCGTGCAACTTGTGGAAGCCGATCTGCGCGAGCGCCGTCTGTGCTGCTTTGGTCCTTGGCCATTCCTTGCGCACCTGCTCGAGCGCACCGAGCACGGCCTTGTCCCGCTCCTCCCGGGTCGAGAACGTCTTTTCGCCGGCCCGCGGATTCCCTTCGGCGGCGATGGGTCGCTGCTCGAGCTCCAAGGCCAGGGCCAGCTCGGCGCCCGCCTTGTTCTCACGCGACGAAGACCAGGTCGTGAAGGCCCAGGTCGCCGCCCCGACGACGGCGATCGCGATCACCGCCCCGAGTACGGGACCGCGGTGCGCGACCAGCCACTCCATGGTCTTGCCGGCGACGACCTGGAACTCGTCGGGTTTCTTCAGCTCCTTGCGATCTTGCTTGTGCGCCAACGGGTACACCTCCACCAATGCTCCGGCCTTCGGCCTCCGCCCGTCGCAGGCGAAGCCCGCTCCTCCGCGATGGCTGCTTTTCCCAGACCTCCCATGCCCAGTCAATCGGAGAGGCGGGGTCGAGCCCCGGCTGCGGCGCCGTGGTAAGCCAACGCCGTGCTGGCAGGAATCGCTCTTCTGGCCGCCCTTCTGCAGCCTTCGCCTCTTTCGCTCCGATTCGAGGCCTCCTATCTGCAGCCGACGAATGACGCGGTGGCGCGCGGCCTGGGCGGAGGGTTCGGAGCGAGCTATCGCCTGACCGATCAGATCTCTGTGGTCGCTTCCGCCGCGCAAAACGTCGTCTGGACCCAGAACGGCCAGCCAGCCGGCGCGCCCCGGGGGTCCCGCTCCTTGTCCCTGTTCTCCGCCGGGGCCCAGGCGGTGCTCGACGCCACTCCGATCGCACCGTTCCTCGAGGCGACGCTGGTCGATCTGGCTCCGAAGGCAGTCGCGGGCTACGCGATCGCCGCCCGCATCGGGTTCGGGGCCGACTGGGCTTTCTTGCCGGCCTGGGCGCTCGGTCTCGCCATTCGTAGCTTCTCCCCGCTCGATACGCCGGGCGGAATCACAGCCCTGGGCGGGGCCGAAATCGCCGCCCGCCTCGTCTGGACACCCGCCTTTTGAGGAGATGTGCGAGATGCGCGCAGTTCGCTTGCACCAGACCGGTGGCCCCGAGCACCTCAAGGTCGAGGAGTTGCCCGACCCGCAGCCTCCGCCCGGTGGGGCCGTGGTGCGGATCGAGGCCGCGGCGCTCAATCACCGCGACGTCTTCATCCGCCAGGGTCTCTACCCGAAAATCCAGCTTCCCTGCATCCTCGGCGCGGACGGCGCAGGCACCGTGGAGTCCGTCGGAACCGGTGCGGATCCCTCGTGGGTCGGCAGGAAGGTCGTAATCCTCCCGTTCGATTCGTGGGGAGACGATCCCCGGATCCCGGGGAAGGACTTCCTCATCCGCGGAATGCCGCGCCCGGGAACCTTCGCGGAGAAGATCGCGCTGCCGCTCGATCGGCTGGCTCCGATGCCAGAGCACCTCTCCTTCCCCGAGGCAGCCGCCCTGCCCCTCGGCGGACTCACCGCGTACCGCGCCCTGGTGACACGGGGCGAGGTGAAGAAGGGCGACCACGTGCTGGTGACCGGAATCGGCGGCGGCGTCGCCACCATCGCCATGCTCCTCGCAAAGGCGCTCGGAGCGCAGGTCTCGGTGACGAGCGGCAGCGCGGAGAAGCTCGTCCGCGCGAAGTCGATGGGAGCCATTGCGACGGTCTCCTACAAAGAGAAAGGGTGGGAGAAGGAACTGGCGAACCAGGCCGGCCGCCCGCCGGAAGTGATCATCGACAGCGCGGGCGGCCCCGACTTCAACGCTCTCGTCCTCGCGGTGGCGCCGGCTGGCCGCATCGTCATTTACGGCGCGACCCGCGGCCCCGCCGAGAAGCTCGAGTTGCCCCGCCTCTTCTTCAAGCAGATCGACATCCGCGGCACGACCATGGGAAGCGACGCCGAGTTCTACGAAATGCTGAAGCTCGTCGCTCGCGAGAAGGTGAAGCCGCTCGTCGATCGCGTGCTTCCCCTCTCGCGTTACGCGGAGGCGGATCAGCTGATGGAGAAGGGCGATCAGATGGGCAAGATCGTGGTGGATTGTCGGAAGTGATACCGGAGCCCGCGGCCGGCGCGGATCGGACGTTACGCCGGCGTAAGATCTGCAACGCCCTCATTGCCCTGGCGGCGATCCATTTCGTCGTCTTCGTCGTCACCATCGTCGTCCTCGGCGGCGACGCTCTGACCGGGCGCGTGGAAGACGGTCATTACTTCCTCGGCAATCACGGCTTGATGGTGGAAACGAGCCGCGCCGCATGGCACCTGAGCGCGATCATCGGGCGGAGCCTCGTCTACGGGACCTTCCCGCTCGGCGTGATCGCCGCCCTTCTTCGCCCGCGGAAGGTGGGACACCAACGCCCGCGCTTCTGGTGGAAGGGCGACGGCAACTGAGACTCCAGGCGTCGTCAGAGCGACCGGACGGCCTCTCGCGCCTTGCCGAGCCCGAGACCGAACCGGCCGTCGGCCGACTCGAACCAGCGCTCGGGCGTGAACCCCGCATCGTCGAGGAGCCGGAGGACGCCGGCGCGCGAGAAGCGGCGGGAGATCTCCGTGCGGATTCCGTCCCCCTCGAGAACGAAGAGCGATCCGCCGATGCGCCCGAGCTGGATCTCCAGCGGCTGCCGCGCCACGAGCCACATCTCGATCCGCCTGCGCTCGACGAGGTACGGCGCGTGGTGGTCGAAGTCGTCCGGGTTGAACGAGCTTCGCGCCAGCGCGTTCACCGCGAGGAGGATGTTCTTGTTGAAGGCCGCGGTGACTCCTTGCGAATCGTTGTACGCGGCGTGGATCACCGCCGGATCGGTGACCAGGTTCGCGCCGAGGAGGAGGAAGTCTCCCGGCGAAAGCTGATTGCGGACACGCGACGAGACGCAGGGCGGCGTCGAGCAGCGCCACCGTTTTCGAGGCGGCCCCGCTGCCCAGCTCGATCATCTCTCGCAGGTTGGCGCCGCCCGCCGTCTCCACGATGCGGCGCGCCTGCGCCTTGAGCAGCGCCCGCTCGGTCCGCGTCGGGTAGTACTCGGGAAGGGCGGTGATGTCCTCGAAGAGCGTGGATCCGCGATCGTCATAGAAATACTTGCAGGGGATTTCCGGCGGAGTCCGGGCGAGCCCTGCTCGCAATTCCCGCAACGCCTCGCTTTGCGGGCTGGCGGTCACCAGCCGGATGCCGCCGCGAGGGCGCATGCGCTGCGTGATCTTGCGGAACCTCTTGCGAGGCGTCACGTCAAGTTCTCCTTGGGAGCGAACCAGGACACGAGCAGCGCGACGACGAGGATAGCGGCGATGATGGCCAGCGAGGTGCCGGTGGGCAAGAACACCCATTTGTACAGCAACATCTTGAGGCCGACGAAGAGAAGGATCCCCGCCAGCCCCGGTTTCAGGTAGCGCAGGCGCAAAAGGGCGCCGCGCACCACGAAATAAAGAGCACGGAGCCCGAGGAGCGCGCAAACGTTGCTGGAGAACACCAGGAAGGAGTCGTCCGTGACGGCGAACACGGCGGGGATCGAGTCGAGCGCGAAGACGAGATCGGCCGTCTCCGCCGCCACCACGGCGAGGAGAAGCGGCGTCGCGAATCGCCTTCCCTCCCGCCTGACGAAGAATTCCGGCCCCTCGATGGTCGCGGTCATCGGCAGTGATTTCCGCACCATGCGGACCACCACGTTGTCGGTCGGCGCCCGCTCCTCCTCGCCGTCCCGGTGCAGCGCGATCTTCGCTGCCGTGTAGACCAGCACGGCGCCGAACACCGCGATGATCCAGTGGAAGCGGTGCACGAGCGCGACACCCGCGAGGATGAGGCCTCCGCGCAGGACCAGCGCTCCGAGCACGCCCCAGAAAAGGACTCGGTGCTGGTACTCGGCGGGGATGGCGAAGGCCTGGAAGAGGAGGACGAAAACGAAGAGGTTGTCGACCGAGAGCGACTTCTCGAGCAGGTAGCCCGCGAAGAACTGCAGCCCCTGCTCGCCGCCGTAGATGATCCAGATCCAGAATCCGAAACCGAGCGAGAGCGCGATCCAGAAGAGGCTCCATCCGATGGCCTCGCGGAACCGCGCGCCGTGTCCGCGGCGCGAAGAGATGCGCAGGTCGAGGGCCAGGAGCACCAGGACGCCGGCCAGGAAACCTGCCCAGAGGACAGGCGATCCGATGTTCTTCGCTCCCGCGTGGACTGCGGTTGCGATCACGCTCGCTGCCCCTTCGTCCCGCGGGGAGTGCGCCGCGTCTTCTGCCGGAAGACGAGACGGACGGGCACCCGGAGCTCGAACCGCTCGCGCAGGCCCGAGGTGAGATACCGGCGGTATCCCGCATCGACCGCCTCCGGCCGGTTGCACTGGATGGCCACCGTGATGGGCTGCGTACCGACCTGGTAGGCGTAGGAGAACCGCACGGGATAGCCGCGCGAGAGCGGCGCGGGATGCTCGTCCTGCATCCTCTGCACCCAGTCGTTCAGCTCGGGGGTCTTGAGCCTGGTCGACGCCTGATCGTGCAGCTCGGCCGCCAGGTCGAGGATCTTCTGCACCCTCGTCCCTTCCTTGGCGCTGACGAAGAGGAGGGGCGCGTAGCCGACGTGCTGCAGGTGGCGAGCGGCCTCCTTGCGCAAGCGCTCCGCCTGGCCCTCCTTGTCCTGCACGAGGTCCCACTTGTTGACGGCGAGAATCACGGCGCGTCCGCGCTCCTCGGCCTGGGCGGCGATGCGCGCGTCTTGCTCGACACCGAGATCGGTCGCGTCCGTGAGGACCACCACCACGTCGGCGCGCTCGATGGCGCGGAGCGCGCGCTGGGCGCTGAAGACCTCCACCTTGTCGACGATGTGCCGCTTCTTGCGCAAACCGGCGGTGTCGGTGAGGAGGTAGGTCCGGCCGCGGTGCTCGATCTGCTCGTCGACCGCGTCGCGGGTGGTTCCAGGCATCGCCGAGGCGACGAAGCGCTCCTCGCCGATGAGGCGGTTGAGCAGCGTCGACTTGCCGACATTGGGCCGTCCGACGACCGCGAGCCGGACGGGGCCCTTCTGGCCCTGCTCCTCTTCGGAGCCCTCCGGCGGCTCGGGCAGGTGGGTCACGGCGGCATCGAGCAGGTCGGAAACCCCGCGGCCGTGCTCGGCGCTCACCGGAAAGACGTCGAAGCCCAGCGCGTGCAATTCGCCGAGATCGAGGTTCTTCTCGCGCCGATCGGAGTCCACCTTGTTGGCGGCGAGCAGCACGGGCTTTCCGCCCTTGCGCAGGATCCTGGCTAGCTCCTGATCGGCGCCCGAGAGCCCTTCCTCGGCATCGACGACGAGGACGATCGCGTCCGCCTCGCGGATGGCCGCCTCGGCCTGCTCGCGCACCGCGCGAACCAGCTGAGCCTCGGAGTCCGGCGTGAAACCGCCCGTGTCGACGGCGCGGAATCGCCGTCCGTCGTGATCCGCCTCGGCGTACTGTCGATCGCGGGTCACGCCGGGAACGTCCTCGACGATGGCCAGCCGCCGCCCGATGACGCGATTGAACAGCGTCGATTTGCCGACGTTCGGCCGGCCCACGAAAGCAAGGAGTGGAAGCACTCAGCCGCTCAATACCGCGAGCCGGGTGCGCGGTGCCTTGTCGGCGACGAACGGCGCGGGATCGGAGACGCCTGCCTGGACTCCCGAAAGGGCGGCCATGCTTGCGCGGGACACGCGCACGCGGACGATGTCGGCCGCGGCGCAGTCGCCTTGGAAGTGCACGGTCCAGTTCTGTCGCGAGCGGCCGAATCGCTCGCCGGGGGCGCCCGCGGGCGTGCGCGCGCTCTCGACCAGGACCTCGACTTCGCCGCCGACGGCCTCGCGGTGGCGCGCGAGCGTGCGCGCGAACTGGAGCGACTGCACCTCGTCCAGGCGCCGCAACGCGATCTCGCGCGGGACCTCCGTCCAGGCCGGATCCTTCACGGCCGCCGCCCGCTCCTTCTCGAGCTTGAGCGAGGCCGCCGTGTGCGGCCGCTCGCTGTAGAGGAAGCTGAAGAGGTTGTCGTAGGGAACGCGGCGCAAGAGCGCAAGCGTCTGCGCGTGCTCGGCCTCCGTCTCGCCTGGAAAGCCGCAGATGATGTCGCTGGTCAGCGCGACGTGTGGACAGGCCTCGAGGAGCGAGCCCACCCGCGCTTCGTACTCCGCGATGGAGTAGCGCCGCCGCATGCGCGCGAGCACGGCATCGGACCCATGCTGCACGGGCAGGTGGAAGTGCGGCATCAGTTGCGGGACGTCGCGGAAGCACTCGACCAGTTCTCCGGACAGGTCCATCGGATGGCTGGTGGTGAAACGGATCCGGGCAAGGCCGGGCACGGCAGCGACGCGGCGAATGAGCGCCGCGAACGAGCACCCTCCGGCGTAGGAGTTGACGTTCTGGCCGATGAGCGTGACCTCGCGGACGCCGACGCCGACGAGGGCGTGGACCTCGCGGACGATCTCCGCGTAGGGACGCGAGACCTCGCGACCGCGCGTGTGCGGGACGACGCAAAAAGAGCAGACGTTGTCGCAGCCCTTCATCGCGAGGACGAACGCGGTGACCCTGCCGCGGCTCGTCTCCGGATCCGCTTGCGGGAAGACGTACTCCTCGCTCGGGACCCAGCCGGTCTCGATCCCGCCCTGCTCGGCGAGATCGCTGACGCGGGCGAGCTGGTCGGGACCGAGCACGAAATCCACGTAGGGGGCGCGGGCGAGAAGCGCTTCCTTTTCTTGCTGCGCCACGCAGCCGGCGACTCCGATACGGGCGCCGCGGGCGGACTTGAGCAGCCTGTACCGCCCGAGCGCCGAGTACAGCTTGTCCTCGGCCTTCTCCCGGATCGCGCAGGTATTGAGCAGGACGAGATCGGCGCTTTCCGGCGCCGCGGTCGGAATCCAGCCAGCCCGCGTCAGCGATTCGCCCATCCGGGCCGAATCGTGCTCGTTCATCTGGCAGCCGAACGTGTGGATGTAGAACGTTTTTTGCACGGGAGCTGCCGGGATCTGTCAGAGAAGGTTCGCGCCGTCAACGCAAACGGCACCGGGCTGCCTTGACGTTTGCCCGAGGTATCGGCGACCCTCTGCGGCTTCTCGGAGGCATCAATGCGATTTCTCGCCGTCTTCCTGGTCCTCGCAGCTGCCACGCAGGCGCGCGCCGCCGGCATCGATCGCGACAGCTTGCTCAGCGAGGCGCCTGCCGTCCCCGACAAGGGGACGGTGCGCGTGACCGGCGGAGCGACCGGGACCAGCTCGGATCAGGGCGTGAACAACACCCAGGGTCAGGCGAACATCACCGGAACCATCGCCTGGACGCCGATCCAGAACCTGTCCGGCGACGTGGGCATGTACTGGCAGGTCGGCGCCAACGGGCCCTCGGCGCGCGTTCGCTACCAGGTCCTCAACCAGACCTCGCACGGCCTCGACCTCTCGGGCGGCGTTCGCTTCAAGACGGTGGGCTTCGGCCCGAACAACGGCGAGGTCGAGTTCCTGGTGGCGGCGGGAAGGCGCTTCGGCCGGTTCGAGCTGGTCGCGAACGGGGTGTTCGGAGTGGAGACCGGCGGCGGCGGCGGGAAGGACGTCGAAGGCAAGGCATTCGCGGGATACCGCTTCTCCGACGACGTGCGCGCCGGTATCGACAGCCGGTTGCAAGCGGAGGTCGGAGACGAGGAGACGCCGGTGGTGCCGGGGCCCGGAGTGTTGGCTGGCGTCCAGACGGGCCGCGACTACGACCTGACCGCGGGGCCGGCAATCTCCTGGATCGTCGCGCACGACATCGGAAAGGCGCTGAAGAACCTGCAAATCCAGGCCCTGGTAGGTGTCGCGCAGCCGAAGAAGACCGACCTGACGTCGGCCGTAGGGGTGCTGAGCGCGAGCGTCGATTTCTAGCCGGGCGTTCTACTCGGTCTCGCCATAGCCGGCCCGGCGGAGCCCCTTCTCCGTCTGGGTCCAGTCCTTCTCCACTCTCACGTGGAGCTGCAGGAACACCTTGCAGCCGAGCAGCCTCTCCATCTGCTCGCGCGACTTGGTGCCGATCTCCTTCAGCCGCGCGCCGCCTTTTCCGATGAGGATGGCCTTCTGGCTGTCGCGCTCGACGAGCACCGTCGCGAGCAGCCGGACGAGACCGCGCGGCCCCACCTGGCGCTCGGACTCGTCGAACTCCTCCACCAGGACCGCGGCGCTGTAGGGAACCTCCTGCGAGGTCTGGCGGAGGATCTGCTCGCGAACCAGCTCCGCGCAGAGCTCGCGCTCGGGAACGTCGGTGAAGACGTCAGGCGGGAAGAGCGGATCGCTCTCCGGCAGGTGCGGAATCAAGACGTCGAGGAGCCCGTCGAAGTTCTCTCCGGTCAGCGCGGAGAGCGGATAGATCTCGACGAAGTCGTGCTCCTTGCGGAAGCGATCGATGAGCGGCAACAGCTCGTCGCGAGAGACCAGATCGATCTTGTTGATGACCAGCACGGTCGGCTTCTTCGCGGCCTTCACCCGGTCGAGCGCGTCCTTGACCTTGGGATCGATGCGGCGTGGCCCCGCCTCGATGAGGAAGAGAACCACGTCCGCATCCGCGACGGTGCGCATCGCGCGATCGACCATCCGGGCATTCAGTCCCCCGCGCGCCTCGTGCAGCCCGGGGGTGTCGACGAAGGCGATCTGCGCGTCGGGCCGCGTCACGACGCCGAGGATGCGCGAGCGCGTCGTCTGCGGCTTGGGGGAGACGATGGCGACTTTTTGCTGGACGAGCTTGTTGAGCAGCGTCGACTTGCCCACGTTGGGCCGGCCGGCGATGGCGGCGAAGCCCGCTCGGTGCGCGCCGCCCGCCTTCGTCAAGGCGCCTTTTCGCTACGCACGATCTCGACGTGCTGGAGCGTCGTCTTGCCGTTCCCGCCCCGCGCGATCTTCGGCACCAGCTCGAAGCCCTGGATGCACTCGCCGAAGATGGTGTGCTTGTTGTTGAGGTGGGGCGTCGGCACCTCGGTGATGAAGAACTGCGAGCCGTTGGTATTCGGTCCCGCGTTCGCCATCGCCAGAAGGCCCGGCTTGTCGAACCCGCGGCCGCTCTGGAACTCGTCCTTGAAGCGGTAGCCGGGATCGCCGGTACCCGTCCCGAGCGGATCGCCGCCCTGGATCATGAAGTTCGGGATCACCCGGTGGAAGACCGTTCCGTCGTAGAGCGGCTTCTTCGATTTCGCGCCGGTGCGGGGATCGGTCCATTCCTTGCTGCCGGTCGCGAGCCCGACGAAGTTGGCGACCGTCTCCGGCGCCTCCTGCTCGAGCAGGCGGCAGGTGATGCTGCCCGCGGTGGTCTGGAAGATCGCGAAGAGATCGCCCTTCCCTTGCGGAATGCCGCTCGGCTGATTCGCCATTTTCGTGTCCTGTGCGGGAGTGATCTGCTGTGGTTGCTCGGCCTGCGCCGCAGGGCGGGCAGCGGGCGCGGGAGTCGTTGGCGGAGGCGATTGCTGCGATTCGTTCTTCGTGCAGCCGAAGAGCACGGCTGCGCAGGCGGCCGCCGCCCCTAGCGCCCTGCGCGCTCCCTTCCCGCGGTTGCCTGTGTGGATTCCTTCGCTGCGCATTGCCGGCTGTCCCCGAGAAGGGGCGGGAGATTAGCGGCCCGGGTACCGCACCACAAGCCTCATTCGCGGCTGGTGAAGACGGCCGCCGCGATTCCCGTATCGAGCGCCGCGCGCGCGGCCGCCTGCTCGGCTTCCTTCTTGGTCCGGCCCGTCCCGCGGCCGAGCGCGACGCCCGAGGAGGTGACCTCCACCTCGAAGATCCGGGCGTGCTGCGGGCCGGGCGCGTCGAGCACGTTGTACGCCGGGGCGCCGCGATGCAGCCCCTGCAGGCGCTCCTGCAATTCCGTCTTGTAGTCTCGCGCCATCGTTCCGGAGAGCGCCGCTTCGACGAGCGGCGCGAAGAGCCGATCGAGCATTGAAACGGCGGTGTCGAGCCCGCAGGAAAGGTAGACGGCCGCCACCACCGCTTCGAGCGCGTCGGCGAGCAGGCTCTGCTTCTCGCGTCCGCCGGTCCGGTCCTCGCCGCGCCCGAGCAACAGCAGCGCTCCGAGGTCGAGATCGCGGGCCACCTGCGCGAGCGAATCGGAATTGACGAGGCTCGCGCGGATGCGCGTCAGATCGCCCTCGGCCGCGTCGGGAAAGCGCTCGTAGCAGCGGACGGCGACCGCGAGCCCGAGAACGGAGTCGCCGAGGAACTCGAGGCGCTCGTTCGATCCGGTGATCTCGCCCGCGAGCCGGCGCTCGTGGACGTAGCTGCCGTGCCGCAACGCCTGCAGCGCGATTTCCGGCCGGAGCGATCCGGCCGCAAGCCCCAGCCTCTGTTCGAGCAGGGCGACGCGCTCCGCGTCGGCGAGGCCATTCGCGATCAAGCGTTCTCCCGCGCGGCAAACGACAGGCTCAGGTGCGCACCGCCTCCTCCGCGACCGTATAGGGATCGACCTCGCGCCGGGCGATGCGCAGGGACAGATCGTCGAGCCGCGCACCTTGCTGGGCGAGCCTGGCGACGGCTTCGCGGAGCAGCCGCTCGCGCAGGATCTCGAGGAGCTCGGTACGGGCGCGAAGCTTTTCCCGCTCGAGCAGTCCGCCGCCTTGCTGGAGGTGCTTGTAGTGGGCCTCGACGGCCGCCCACACGTCGGTCACCCCCTCGTCGCGGGAAGCGACGCACTTGACGATCTGCACCTCGGAATCGTCCTTTCCGGCCGGTCCACCCCTGGACTGCGACAGCTCCAGCATCGATCGCAGATCGCGCACCGTCCGGTCAGCCCCCTCGCGGTCGGCCTTGTTCACCGCGAACACGTCGGCCACTTCCAGGATCCCGGCCTTGATCGCCTGGATGTCGTCGCCCAGGCCGGGGACGACGACCACCACCGTGGTGTGGGCGAGGCGGCAGATCTCGACCTCGTCCTGACCGACGCCGACCGTCTCGATGAGGATCACGTCCTTGCCCATCGCGTCGAGCACGCGGGCGCAGTCGCTCGTCGCCCGCGACAGGCCGCCGAGCTGCCCGCGGGTAGCGAGGGAGCGGATGAAGACTCCCGGATCGAGCGCGTGGTCCTGCATGCGGATGCGGTCGCCGAGGATGGCTCCGCCCGTGAAGGGGCTCGTCGGATCGACGGCCAGCACGCCGACCGTCTTTCCCGCCGCCCGCAAATGCGCGATCAGCCGGTCGACGAGCGTGCTCTTCCCCGCGCCCGGATTCCCGGTGATGCCGACGATCTGCGCCCGGCCTGTCTTGGGAAAGAGCACGCGCAATTCGGCTTCGGCGGCGGGCAGGGCGTCGTCGATGAGCCGCATCAGGCGCGCCGCAGCGCGCGTTTCGCCGGCCAGCACGCGATCGGCGAGCCCCACGGCCTTCAGCTCTCGAGAAGGTCGCGAGCGATGATCATCCGCTGGACCTCGCTCGTTCCTTCGCCGATGGTGCAGAGCTTCACGTCCCGGTAGATGCGCTCGACGAGGAATTCCCGGGTATACCCGTAGCCGCCGTGGATCTGGACGCCGCAGGCGGCGGCGCGGCAAGCCGCCTCGCTGGCAAAGAGCTTCGCCATCGAGGCTTCGGTGGTGAACGGCTTCCCGGCATCGCACAGCACCGCGGCGCGATGGACGAGAAGGCGTGCTGCGTCCATCTCGGTGGCCATGTCCGCCATCATGAAGCGCAGCGCCTGGAACTCGGCGATTGGCTTTCCGAACGCCTTGCGCTCCCGGGAGTAGGCGATCGATTCCTCCATCGCCCCGCGCCCGAGACCGACGCTGAGCGCGCCGATGGTGATGCGACCCTTGTCGAGGATCTGCAGCGTGTCGACGAAGCCGCGATCGACCTCGCCGATCCGGTGATCGTCGGGAACGGTCACCTCCTCCATCACCAGCTCCGCCGTGTCGGAGGAGCGCATCCCGAGCTTCCCGTGCAAGGGCCGCTGCGAGAATCCCTTCATGCCCTTCTCGAGCAGGAAGGCGGTGATGCCCTTCTGCCGCTTCTCGGGGCTGGTGAGCGCGAGCACGACGAAAACTTCGCCCACCGTGCCCTGGGTGATGAACATCTTCGCGCCATTGAGGACCCAGGAGCTTCCCTTGCGGACCGCGGTGGTGCGCAGCGCGGCGGCGTCGGATCCGCTGCCCGGCTCGGTCAGACCCCAGGCCGCGAGCTTCTTTCCGGCAGCGATGTCGGGAATGTACTTCTGGCGCAATTCCTCGCTGCCGAAGCGGAGCAGGTGGGAAGTGCCGAGGCCGTTGTGCGAGGCGACGGTGAGCGCCAGGGAGCCGTCGAAGCGGGCGATCTCCTCGACCACCATGGCGATCGAGACGGCGTCGAGGGCCGATCCTCCCAGCTCCTCGGGCACCGCCATTCCCAGCAGGCCCAGCTCTCCCAGCTCCGAGACGACCTCGCGCGGGAATCGCTCTTCGCGGTCCCACTCCTGCGCGTGCGGCTTGACCTCCCGCAGGCAGAAGTCGCGGACCATCGCGACGAGCTTTCGCTGGCTTTCGGTCGGCTCGAAGTTCATCAAGAAACGCGCCTCCAGTGCTCCGGCCGTTCGGCCTCCGCCCGTCGCGGGCAAAGCCCGCTCCTCCGTTGCCGTGGCGGAAAGACCGGGTTTTATACCCGAGGGGCTTCCCGTTGCGAAGGGATTGCGCGGACGAGTCCCCAGAGCGCCGCGCCGCCGATCAAGGCGCAGCGGATGGCTACGTTCGGAAGGAACAGCTCCCGATAGAACCACGATGCCTGCGCGTAGTCAGAAGCCACCGACAAGTGCAGGAGCCCGAACGCCGCCACGTAGTCGAGGACCGCCGCGCCGGAGGCGGCGGCCGCCACCCACAGAGGGGCGCCGGCGAGCGCGAGGACCGCGAGGATCCAGAGCCAGTACTGGGGCGACCAGACGCGGGTGAAGAAGAAGAAGACGAGAGCGACCGCGGCGATTGCCGCGCGGATGCGGAGATTTCGCCGCGAGATCGCGAAGACGAACAGGCATACCAGCACGGACGCGGCGAGCAGCCCTCCCGCGAGCGCGATGGCATCCCGCTTCCCGGCGCCGAAGAGCGTGTAGATGGTGGGCTCGTTGTCGCGGCCCGAGTTGTACTCGAAGAACCAGCGCCAGTTGCTCCGCGCGAGGATGGCGAAAGGCGCGTTCACGAGGGCGGCGAGGGCGAGGGCGAGCGCCGCGGGCAGAACGGCGCGCCTCGGCGCCTCGCGGACGAGGAGAGCGCCGAGCGCGAGGCCTGGGAACACTTTCGTGCAAGCGCCCACGGCGAGCGCGGCGGCGCCTGCCAGCCGTCTCTGAGAAAGCCACCAGCGGATCCCCAGCATCATGGGAAAGATCGCGAACAGGTCCCAGTTCAACCCGGCATAGAGCGTGAGCGCGGGAGTGGCGGCGAAAGCCCAGGGCCGCGTTCCCTCGATTCCGCAGAGGAGCCAGAGCGTTCCCAGCGCGCAGGCAGAGAGCGCGAGGTAGCTGAGCAGGAAGTACCCGAGGCGGTTCGGCGCGAGGAGGCTCGGCCAGTACATGTGGATCCCGAGCAGGACCGGGTATTCGATCCGGTCCTCCAGATAGGGGAGCCGGTGCCGGCCGCCCCCGCGGTCGTCGTGCAGCGCGATGATGTCCGAGTACGCAAAGGCGCCGAAGGACCAGATGCGGTAGTCGCGCGCACTCTCGATCCGCGCGCCGGGAGCGAGCCTCGCGTAGCCGAGCGCGAGCAGGAGCACGCACACCGCGGCGGGCCCCCGGAACCGTATCCACCTCTCCGGCGCCTCGGCTCCGAGTCCCAGCGGCGTCCTCCGCTCTACACCGGCGTAACGCTGCGGCGCTTCGGATTGCGCCGCCGCTCCCGCTGCGCCGCCGCTGCGAGGCGCGCGACGATCTCCGCGCGCAGCCGGTCGCCCGGCACCACGGCGTCCACGTTCAGTTCGGCAGCGAGCCTCGCGATGTCGATGTCCGCCTTGTACTCCTCGCGAAGCTTCTGCACGAACGCGGCGCGCTCGCCTTCAGGCTTCTCCTGGATCTTGTTGAAGTAGACCGCGTTGACGGCGGCCTCGGGACCCATCACCGCGATCATCGCCTGCGGAAGCGCGATGGTAGCGTCGGGCTCGAAGGCAGGTCCCGAGAAGGCGTACAGGCCGGCGCCATAGGCCTTGCGCACGACGACGCAGAGCTTGGGCACCGTCGCCTCGCTCACCGCCATCACCATCTTGGCGCCCGCCCGGATGATGCCTTCCCGCTCTACCTTGGTACCGATCATGAACCCGGGGACGTCCGCCAGATAGAGCAGCGGGATCCCGAATGCATCGCAGAGCCAGATGAACCGGGCCGCCTTGTCGGCGCTGTCGACGAAGAGCACTCCGCCCTTGTGCTTGGGCTGGGAGGCGACGATGCCGACCGGCCGTCCGTCGAGGCGC
>VBKL01000014.1 GCA_005879805.1 Deltaproteobacteria bacterium
GATCGGCAGCTGGAGAGATGCCTCACGAGCTTGCCGATGCTGTGGGATGACTTCGCGCACTCCGCACTGGACTACAGGTGGCCGTACCCGGTCAGCTTCGTGCCAGGCGGCGAGCGGATCGCAGGGGGAACCGGCTTCGGCTCCACCACCGAGCAAAGCACTCCGTCGGCCATGATGCCCGACCGGAACTCGCCTCCCGGATGGGAGCCGCTCAACGTCGCCGCGGCCCAGGCGACCATCGACATCCTGGAGACCGCCACCGCGGCCGAGCACGGCAACGCGGAGCTGGCGATCCACCGCTATCCTGCCGCCATCGCCGCGTTCCGCGAGGCGCTCGGCAAGAACGCCGGCGACAAGATGGCACTGCGCGGCCTCGCCCAGGCGCTCGCGGAGAGCGGCGGTGATTTGAAGGAAGCGTCCGCGACCGCGACCCGTCTGCTCGAGCTCGATCCCAACGGCGAGCAGGGACACGAGGCGATGCTGCGGGTATGCCTCGCCGTGAAGGACGACGCCTGCGTGTTCACGCACTTCAACCAGGCCAACAAGGCGAAGGACCTCTCCTTGCGCTGGCTCATCCTGCGCGACGAGCTGAAGCCGCTCGCCGAGCAGGCGGCCGGCAGATTGCGCGAGCGGGGAAAGGCGCAGGCGAACGCGACGAATGCCGCCGGCGCGCCCGGCGCAGCGGCGCAGAAGGACGTTCCGCAGGATCCGTGCGCGGCGGAGCAGGGCGACGAGAAGCAGGCGCTGTGCGTGGTGAAGCGGTGCCTGGACGAGGGTACGGTCCTGTATGCCCGCGAGCTGGGGGAGCAGAACCACGTCGACTACCAACTGGGCGACTGGCGGGCGAAGACGGTGAGCGCCGGCAAACTCCTCGTCACCCGTCCCATCGCTCCGAAGGATCGCGACAAGGGCGGCGCCCAGCACGACGCGATGTGGCTCGTCTCGCTCGGCGATCAGCTGGTCATGCACCCCACCAACACCGAGGCCAAGCAGATCAGCTTGCAGCACAACCGCTGCACGGCGAGGGCGAGCCGCTGACCGCTGTAGGAGGCGAGGGCCCGTTGTAGCACTCGGTCGATCGCCGGGTTCGATCCTTGACGCAAGCGTCCTCGCCGGTCAGGATCTGCCGACTTGTATGCCGCCCCGTAAGGTACTGATCGTCGACGACTCCAAGCTGCTGCATCGCATGTTCGAGATGATGCTGCGGCAGTACCCTCTCGTGCACGCCTATGACGGGCGCGAGGGCCTGGTTCGACTCGGCGAGAATTCGGACATCGACCTGGTGCTTCTCGACGTGAACATGCCGCACATGAACGGGATCGAGGTGCTCACCGCGATGAAGGCCGATCCGCGCTTCGCCAACATCCCGGTGGTGCTCATCACCACCGAGGGAAGCGAAGAGCAGACCGACCGCGGCCTCGCGCTGGGCGCTTCGGCATACGTCAAGAAGCCCTTCCGGAACGAGGAGCTGCTCGCCGTCGTGCAGCGTCTGACCGCCGGGGCCCCGGCGGCGACGTGACCATCCGCGTGCCAGAGGAAGTGAAGGACCAGCCGCCCAGAAGGGCGGACGCGCTCTCCGAGCTGCAGCACACCCTGGCGAGGGCTGGGGAGCTCCTCCGTTCGCTGGAGAAGTCGCCCGGCGCTTCCAAGGACACACAGCTGCAGCAGCGGCTCGTCGAGCTCGAGGACGACCGCAATCAGCTCTCCAAGCAGCTCTCCGACTACGAGGCGCAGACCGGGCGCCTCATGAACCTCTACGTCGCGACCTATCAGCTCCATTCGACGCTCGATCCGGGCGAGGTGCAGTCGACCATCGCGGAGATCGCCACCAACCTCATCGGCGCCGAGCAGTTCGCGCTCCTCTTCTGGAAGGGCGACAGCGGCGAGTGCGAGATCGCCCACGCGCAGGGGCTCGAAGAGGCCGGTTCCGGGCTCTACGAGAATGGCCGCTACTCCGGTGGCGACCCCGCCATCGATGCCACGCTCTCGGACGGCGTCCTGCGCATCGGGCCCATCGACGGAAGCGATGTCGTCGCCGTGGTTCCCCTTTCCGTGCAGGGCGCGGTGGTGGGCGCCCTCGTCATCCACAAGCTGTTCGAGCACAAGGCGATGCTGCGGGCGGACGACCGCGACCTGCTCGACCTCCTCGCCGCGCATGCCGCCTCGGCGCTCTTCGCCGCAAGGGTCTATTCCGCCACCGATCGCAAGCTGAAGACTCTCGAGAGCCTGATCCAGCTGGTCAAACGCGGCTGAGGGCGATGAGCCTCTCCGGCAACCTCGAAGACGTTTCGGTCGCGGACGCCCTGCAATTCATCCATCTCGGCGGTCGCACCGGGACGCTCAGCTTGGTTGCCGGCGAGATCAAAGCGGGGATCGGGTTCCACCAGGGCCGCATCGTCAACGCCTGGGGGCCGGGCACCAAGAAGCTCGGCGAGCTCCTCGTCGAGGATGGCGCCATCGATCGATCGACCCTCGCCAGCGCGCTCCGGCAGCAGGAGCAGGAGCAGCCGCGCCGATCGCTCGGACAGATCCTCCTCGCCGATCACGGGCTGTCCGAGGAGCGGATGTACCGCGCCGTCGAGCAGCAGATCGAAAAGACGGTCTACGACCTCGTCACCTGGAAGAGCGGGACCTTCCACTTCGCCCTCGACGATCTCCGGCCCATCGACGACATCTCCGTCTATCCGGGCGACATCGTCGGCCGGCTCCATCTCGACACGCAGATGGTGCTCCTCGATGCGCTCCGGCTCTTCGACGAGAAGAACCGCACGGCCAGCGAGGCGGACGACGAGGAGGCCACGGCTCGGCTGCCGATGCCCAAGGCGGTGAAGGCGCCGACGCCGGTCTCGGTGAAGCCGGCGGCGCCCCCGCCCGTGCCGCAGGCGAAACCGCGCTTGCAGGTGGTCTCCACCGACCGCGGGCTCGCCGATCGACTCATCCAGGCCCTCGCGCCGGGCGAAGCAACCGTCGTGAAGCTCACGCTGCGCGACGCGGGAACGCCTCCACACGGCGAGCCGCCGCCGGTGGTGCTCATCGATCTACGCGGCGGCGCCGTCGCGCTGGAATCACTGCAGCAACTGCGCAGGGCCCGGCCCCGCGCCTCGATCCTCGCCGTGGTCGATTCCGGAGTTCCGCTCGCCCAGACCTACGAGGCGGGTGCGATGGCGGTGGTCCCGGGCGAGGTGCCGTCGATCGTGGCCGGCTTCCGCAGCGTGGTGGAGAACCGCCGCGATCTGATGGGAGGCGGGCAGCGCTCCGAGCGCATCAACGCGAATTTCGCCAAGCTCCGCCGCATCGTGGGCGACCTGCGCTCCGGCCTCATCTCGACCAGCATCTCGCTCAGCCTGATGAACATCATCAGCGAGTCGGTCGAGCGGGCGGTGCTCTTCCTCGTCCGGCGCGATGCCCTCGCGGCCCTGGGAGCGTTCGGAAGCGCGGCGGGTGGAAAGCCCCTCGCGCAGCTGACCCGCGGGATGGTGCTCTCGCTGCAGGAGCAGGGCGCTCTCTCGGAAGCGGTGAGCGACGGTCTCGTGCACGCCCTGAAGTTCGAGGAAGCGAAACTTCCCCCTGCGTTCGCCGAGGCCATCGGAAAGCCGCGCAGCGGCCAGTGCGCCATCTTTCCCGTCCTGGGAGGCGCCCGCGTCATCGCCGTCATCTACGCCGACAACGGGCAGGCGGACCGGGCCATCGAGGAGATGGACATCCTGGAACTCGCCGCCTCGCAGGCGGGGCTCGCCTTCGAGAACGAATTGCTCCGCCGTCAAGTCGCGCCGACCTAGAGCGCGATCGCGCGCGAGTGCGCGGGCGGACGCATGCTCGCCAGCGAGTCTGCGTTGCACGAGTACGGGCCGATGGCGAGGGTAGAGGCATGCGCGCCCTCCTCGCACTCGCAGCATCGCTCGCGCTCTTTGCAGCCCCTGCCCTCGCACGTGTGACCCGCGAACCCAAGGGCCGGACACCGCGGCCGCCGTCGCGGCTGGAAGCCCCGCGCCTGTGGAGCGATCAGGCGGGCGCCTTCGCTCTCGAGCGCCCGACCGGCGATCGGTGGAGCTTCCGCGGCGATGCGCGCGGTCCGGACGGAGAGCCCTTGCCGCTCCTCGCGCAGTCGGTGGAGTCGGGCGCGCAGCTCATCATCCAGAGCGCGGACGGCGTGACGTCGCTGCGGGCGCTCACCCGGCTGCTCGCCGATCACCTCGGCACCGAGGCGGGCGTGCGGGTCCAGCAGATCGAGAACGTCCCCTCGCGCGGCGGCGAGGCCTACGGTTTCGCGTTCACCGTTTCCGACGAGGCGCGCGGGCGCGTGGCGGTGGTGCGGGCGGGCGATCACGTGGCGCTGGTGATCGCGAGCTGGCCGATGGGCGCGCCGCCGACGGTGGCGGACGACGTCGAGGAGATGATCGGGACGCTGGGGCCGGCGCCGGGGAAGCTGCCGGCGGACGTGTTCTGAGCAGACGCTCGATCGCGGGCGAGGGCGTGAGCCGCAGGGCAGCGCGCACCAGCTCATCGTAGAGAGGGAGCAGATCCCGCGGCAGGGCGGCCCGATGGGCGGCGATGGTGGTCGCGTCGCCGCGCGGGATCGGGCCGGTGAGCACTTCCTGCGGCCGGTGTTGCTCCAAGGCGGAAAGCGCGCCGGTCGCCAGCGGCAACAGCGCGCGGCGTGCGACCTCCTCGGAGGCGCCGGTAGCCTGCCGGAATGCGTCCACGGCGCGAGAGAAGAGCGCCACGGTCGCCCCCGCCGAGAGCATCGCCGCCGCGTGGTAGAGCGACCGCGACCCGCCCACCTCGATCGGAGTCATCCCCAGCGCGAGAGCGACCGCGGCCAGCCGCTCGTGCGTTTCCGGGCCGTCGCCCGCGATGCCGGCGGTCGCGCCCCGCAGGATCCCCGGACCGCTGCCGTGCGGGACGGCGCGAAGGGGATGGATCGATCCGACCTGCGCGCCGCGGCGCCTGGCGCTGGCGAGGGGCTCGAGATCGAGCGCGCCGGCGCAATGCGCGACGATCTGGCCCGGTCCGACCGAGTGCGCGGCGAGCCGGCACACTTCGCTCACCGCGGAATCGGTCACCGCGAGAAGGACCAGCTCGGCGTGACGGACGCGGTGAAGTTCCGGGCTCCAGGGCGATGGCTTGCGCGCGCGGTCCCAGGCGAGCGCCACGGGGATCCGGGCGGCGAGAAGCGGGCGCGCTCCGAGCGACATCTGGAACCCGCCAGCCGACACGAGGTGCTCGACGAGCCCGGGACCGGTGCGAAACTCGATGCCGCGCTCTTCGCGCAGCCTGCGGGCGGAATCGGCGAGGAGGAGATGGGCGACGCGTGCCACCTCGCCCTCTTGCAGCGGCGCGAGAGGAGCTTCTCGTCGAGACGCGCCCACAGCTCTTCGGGGAAGAGCGCGCGGGCCTTTTCCAGCGCTTTGCGCGCGCGCGATTCGCCATCGGCGGCGGCGCCGCTCGCAAAACCCACCGAGCGGGCGCTCTCGGCGAAGGTCTCGGCGCCCGCATTGGTGGTGAGCACCAGGACGGTGGAGGTGAAATCCACGCGCCTGCCTCGGCCGTCGGTGAGTTGCCCCTCTTCGAAGATCTGAAAGAGTAGCTGCAGCACGGCGGGATGCGCCTTTTCCGCCTCGTCGAGGAGCACCACGCAATTGGGACGCCGGCGCACCGCCTCGGTGAGGCGTCCGCCGTCACCATAGCCAACGTAACCGGGAGGAGCGCCCACGAGCCGGGCCGCGGTCTGCGGGTCGCCGTATTCGCTCAGGTCGATACGGACGAGGGCGCCGGGCTGGCTCCCCATGCCACCCTTGGCGGGGAACATCTCCTCGGCGAGCACCCGGGCCGTCTCGGTCTTGCCCACGCCGCTCGGGCCGGCGAACAGGAACGAGGCAAGGGGCCGCTGTCCGCTGAACCCGGCGTAGTTGCGCCGGACGGCCCGGGCAACGGCGGCGATGGCATCCCGGTGCCCGACGATCCGTTCTTGCAACCGCCGCTCGAGTGCGAGAAACCGATCGCCTTCGGGCTGCAGGATCCGCTCCTCCGGAATTCCCGCGAGCCGCGCCACCGCGCGGGCCACGTCGTCGCGCGAGACCTGCGTCCGGCCCTCGCGACGGGCCCGCGATCCGGCGAGATCGATGGCGGCGAACGCCTTGTCGGGCAGACAGCGATCGTGCACGTGCCGGGCGGTGAGGAGCGCCGCGGCCTCCAGCGCCTCGGGCGAGAAGCGGACCCCGTGGTGCTCCTCGTACCGGGGCGCGGCGCCGGTCACGATCTGCAACGCCTCGCGCGGCGAAGGCTCGCGGACCAGCACCGGGACGAACCGGCGCTCGAGGGCGGCATCGCCCTGCACGTAGCGGCCGAACTCCTCGTGGGTCGTCGCGCCGATGCAGGGGAATTCGCCGCGCGCCAGCGCAGCCTTCAGCTCGTTCGCGGCATCTTGCGGCCCATCCCCGGTGGCGCCGGCCCCGATCAGCATGTGCATCTCGTCGATGAAGACGACGATGCGACCGTCCGCACTGCGCACTTCTTCCTGGATCCCCTGCAGCCGCTCGCTGAACGAGCCGCGAAGTTGCGTGCCGGCGACGAGCGACGAAACGTCGAGCTGCACCAGGATTCGATCCGCGCTCGTCTCGACCAGGCGCCGCGCCAGGCCTTCCACGATGGCCGTCTTGCCCACGCCGGGCTCGCCGACGAGCAGAGGGTTGTTCGCGCGCCGCTTGCCGAGGATGTCGAGGACCTCCTCGACTTCCGATTCGCGCCCCACCGCCGGATCGAGGACGCCTCGTGCGGCGAGAGCGCTCAAGTTCCGGCCGAAGGTAGCCAGATTGGGCTTCTGCCGGGGATCGAGCTCGTACCGCGCCGTCGCGCCCTGGATCGCGCTCTTCCGTTCGGGCTCCGGCGGCGACGCGGCGGAGGGAGGAGCGGGCGCGGCGGGCGGGCTCGAGGCGTCGGGCGCGGTTACCGGTGGCCGGGGAACGAAGGAGGGGCGCGCGTAGGCCTTCACCTCGTCTGGTTGCGGGCGTCGCCGCGGAATCGATCCGGTGAGATAGCCGAGGGCCGTGGTGCGCAGCGAGGCGACGGGAACGGTGCGCTCCAAGAGCTGCCCACCCGCGGTGCGCGAGAGCCTGGTCAGAGCGACGAGGAGATGGAGGTCGCTCGCGCGATCGCTTCCGCAGTCGTCGGCGAGCTGCCGGGCCCGCTCGAGGGCGAGGGCGAACGAGCCGGGCGGCTCCGGGAAACGCGACGCCAGGGCGGTGAGGATCCGATCCTCGTCGCAGCCGCGCTCGCGCAAGAGCGAGTCGGCCGGGCCCGGGACGGTGAAGATGGCGAGGAGCAGGTGCGCGGTGGAGGGATCGTCCCCGGTCGATCGGGCGATGTCGCGCGCCTCGGAGGCGATGAGCGCGAGCTCGGGAGAGTCCTTGGCGATGGGCATCGTCGGCGGGCATCCTCGCAGAGCGAGATCGCAAGGCGCAAGCGCTTGCCGCGCTCCCCTCGGCGGTGTTAGCAGGGCGAGGTGCAGCCGCTCACCATCGGCGTCGCCGGGGGCACCGCGAGCGGCAAGACCACCGTCGCGCGCCGACTCGTCGAGCGCCTCGGGACTCATCCCGTGGCGCTGCTCGACCAGGACTCGTACTACCGCGATCTCGCCGATCTGCCGCTCGAGGAGCGCGCCCGGTTCAATTTCGATCACCCGGACGCCTTCGACACCGCGCTACTGGTGCGCCACCTGGAGGAGCTGCGGGACGGGAAGGCGGTCGACAAACCCGTCTATTCCTTCACGCAGCACACCCGCACCGGGGAAACCGTGCGGGTCAATCCGGGCGACGT
>VBKL01000123.1 GCA_005879805.1 Deltaproteobacteria bacterium
TTCACGGTGGCGTTGAGCGGCTCCATCGGCGCGTGGGCCAGGTAGGGCACGTCGTACTCGGCGAGCAGCTTTTTGCCCTTCGCGAGCGCGGCATCCGCGTCGCCCTTTTCCACGACGACGGCGCCTTTGGTCTTCGCCTTCTCGCGGTAATCGGCGAGAAGCTGCGTCGTGTCTAGCGAGGCGCCGAGGCCAAGGTCCCAATCGACCTTCAGGGCATCCCGCCCGACCTTCGCGCTCCAGAAATTGGCGGCGACCACCGCGACGCCGCTCGGCACCTGCACCACCTGCTCGACGCCCTTTACGGCCTTCGCCGCGCTCGCGTCGAACGACTTCACCTTGCCGCCGAAGACCGGAGAGCGGGCGATGACCGCCGTGCGCAGGCCGGGGAACTTCACGTCCATGGCGAACTGCGCCTTCCCGGTGATCTTCTCCGGCGAGTCGAGCCGTCGGGTCGGCTTGCCGATGATCTTCCAGTCCTTGCGATCCTTGAGCTTGACGCTCTTCGGCGGCTTTTCGGATTGCGCCGCGACGGCGAGGTCGCCGTAGGAGAGGCGCTTGCCGCCGGAGACGACGAACCCGTTCTCGGTGTGGAGCTTGCGCGCGTCGGTCTTCCACTCGTTCGCCGCGGCGCTCACCAGCATCGCCCGGGCCATCGCCCCGGCGGTACGGTACCGCTCGAACTCCGACCAGGTGCTCGACGAGCCTCCGGTCATCTGCATACCGAACGCGGGATGTGCGTAAACGGGCGCGGCGGGAGCGTGCTCGACCTTGATCTTCGACCAGTCGCAGTCGAGCTCCTCGGCGACGAGCATGGCGAGGCCGGTCCAGATTCCCTGGCCCATCTCCGAGTGGGCGAGGAGGATGGTGGTGGACCCGTCGGGCGCTACGCGCACGAAGGCGTTGGGATCGGGCGGCGCCTTCTTCGCCGCGGGCTCCGGAGCGGCCCGCGCCACCTTGCGGGGAACGTGGAAGGCGATGAAGAGGCCCGCGCCCGAGAGCACCGAGGCGCGGAGCAGGTCGCGGCGGCCGAGGGCGTTCATCGGTCGGCCCTCCTCTGCGAGGCGGCCTTGCGCACCGCTTCGCGGATGCGCTGGTAGGTCCCGCAGCGGCAGATGTTGCCCGCCATCGCGAGATCGATGTCCTCGTCGCTCGGGTCGGGCTTGTGCGCGAGGAGCGCCGCCGCCGACATGATCTGCCCGGGCTGGCAATACCCGCACTGGACGACGTCGAGCTGGGTCCAGGCTTGCTGGACCGGGTGGCCGCCGTCCGGAGAAAGGCCTTCGATGGTGGTGATCTTTCGTTCGCCGACCGCGGAGACCGGAAGCACGCAGGAGCGGACTGCCTCGCCGTCGAGGTGGACGGTACAGGCGCCACATTGCGCCATCCCGCACCCGAACTTCGTCCCGGTAAGCCCGAGGACATCTCGCAAGACCCAGAGAAGAGGCATGTCGCCCGGCGCGTCGACCTCTCGGGGCGTCCCGTTCACGGTGATCTGCATGGCACCTCCGAAGGCGTGGCTCGCCTCGATTCTGCGAAAGATGCGCGAGTTGTTCGCGCGGTTCGCGCTCCGCGTCAACCGGCCAGCGCGAGCCCGCGGAGGAGGCTCTCGGTCTCCGGGTCGGCGGGGTGGAACGATTCGATGTGCAATTCTTGTAGCGTGATGTCCTGCGCCGTCCCGAGCGTGGTGATGGTGCTGAAGAGCCGCCCGCGCGCCTCTCCCAGACGAAGGTCTACGGTGATGACGAGGCGCGGGGAAGCGTCCGCTCTCGGCCGCCGCCATTCCTCGGGCACGGATTGCAGACACTCCTCGAGGATCTGCCGGCGCGCCGGATCGCGGTCGGAGGCGGCCTCGCGCTGCGCTCGCTCGAGGACCTCGCGCGCCACCTCTTCCCAGTTCACCACCATCGGGCGGAAGGGGCCGCACAGGAGCCGCAGGAGATTGAGCCGCGGCGGCGCAAGGACTCGATGGGGCTCGAGCGCGCCGCCTCCCGCCAGCGCCAGGAAGCGCGACCAGGGCGTGTTGCACATCACGATGTCCCAGCGGCGGTCGAGCGCGACGGCCAGGAACGGCTCGTTCTGGCGCAAGAGCAGGCCCAACGCGTGCCGCATGTCGGCCATCTTCGGGTCGTCGAGGTTCGTCTCGCGGTAGAGCGGGGCATAGCCCGCGGCGGTCAGCATCGCGTTGCGGTCGCGCACCGGTACCTCCAGCGCCTTCGCCAGGATGAGCACCATCTCGCGGCTAGGCACCGCGCGGCCCGTCTCCACGAAGCTCAGGTGCCGCGGCGAGACCTCCGCGGCCATCGCCAGATCGAGCTGGCTCATCCGGCGCACGCCGCGCCATTCGCGCAGGAGGGATCCGACGACGCTCGTGTGACCCATCATGGAGGAGACGATACTTCGGCGCGGGAGCGATTCCATTACCTGTGAGGGAATCGATCCGCGTCGCCGCCGCGCGCATCCTCCGCCGCGAACTTCCACTTCGGAGGAGCTCATGGACCGCACCGCACTGCTTCGCACCACCTATCGCGTCAACGCCGTCGCAACCTTCGCCTGCGCCGCCGCGCTGCTCGGAGCCGGCCATCTGCTCGCGCCGCTCTTCGCCGTGCCGGTCGCTTTCGTCCGGGGACTTGGCGCCTTCTTCGTTCCGTTCGCCGCCTGGATCTGGGCCATCTCGCGCCGCCCGCAGCTCTACTGGGGGGAAGCGCTCGCCGCGGGGATCCTCGACGAAGGCTACGCGCTCGCGAGCTTCCTTCTGCTCGCGGAGTTCTGGCCGCGCATGACCCCGGAGCTGCGCTTCGCGGTCGCCTTCGTGGCGGCGCCGGTGGCGATCTTCGCCGCCGTCGAGCTGTCCTCGGCGCTGGTTCTGCGGAGGTCGCCGGCTACCGCGTGAGCTCAGTCCCTGCGCGACCAGGTGCTCCCGTTCCAGCCCCAGAGCTGGAGCGCCCCGCCCGGGGTGATCTCGTAGAGCAGGGGCGAGGCGCCCACCGCGTCGTAGGTCAATTCCGCGGTGGGCGCCGTCGGGCCTTGGCCTTGGGTACGCGACCAGACCCGGGCGCTGCGCTGCCAGGTTTCGCCCGCGCCGTACAGGACGAGCGCCTGCCGCGCCGGATCGTAGGTCATGTTCACGTGGTCGCGGGCGGCAGGGCCCGCAGCCGATTGTTGCCAGGCGATCCCATCCCATTCCCAGGTGTCTACGAGCGTGTTCGCGCCGTCGAACCCGCCGAACAGCACCGTGCGCTGGAGCGATTCGTCGTACGCCATCGCCTGCAGGAACCGGCCGGAAGGACCAGCCGCGCTCGATTGCGACCATTGCGAGCCATTCCACTCCCAGGTCGCGGCCGGGAACGTCGATCCGCCGCTCGAGCCGCCGAAGAGCACGGTTCTCGAGCGGCGCCGATCGTAGGCCAGTCGATGGAAGGAGCGCGGATCGGGTCCAGCGGTTGCCATTTGCGTCCACGCGCTTCCGTCCCATTCCCAGGTGTCGGAGAGCCGTGCCGTGCCGCTGTCGCCGCCGAAGAGGACGATGCGCGCCCGGCCACTGTCATAAACGGCGGCTGACCCGGTGCGCGCAGGAGGACCCGATCGCGCCGCGAGAGTCCATTTCGTCCCGTCCCAGGTCCAGGTCTCGCCGGACAGGCCGGCGGTGGATTGCCCGCCGAAGACGACCAGACGGCTTCGCGCCTCGTCATAGACGACGCTCGCCTGCGAGGCAGCGGGCGGGCGGAGAGCATCGCTCCCCGAGCATCCCGCGAGAAAGATGCCGGCTTGTACTGCGCAGATCGCGCGGAGCATGGGCGATCCCTCCGGCCGACGTGCTACGCCGCCAGCTCGCCGCAGCTCAAATCCGGGCAGGCCATTTCGCAGCGGCTGGGACGCCGTTCGGCGAGCCGTGCACAGCATTCGCTGCAGGAACGGCACGGTTCGCTGCATCGATTCCCGCCGCGCCTTGCACCCGTCCGGTCTTCCGGCCAAGACTCCGCGCATGAGGGCGGGAACGCGGCGCATCCTGACGATCTCCGGGCTCGTCGTGTTCGCCGTAGCTCTCGCGTTCGTCGAAAGCGTTCAGGACCATCTCGCGAGCGCGGGTTTTCGCGGCCGCGATCCCTTCGGCTTCCGGCTCGCCCATATGCTGCCGCCCTGGCTCATCGTCGCTGCCCTGGCGCCGGCCATCGTGGCCTTCGTCCGGCGGCGGCCGCTTGCCTTCGAAGCGCGGGCGCTCCTCTCGCACGGTCTTGCCGCCGCCCTGTTCGCGGTGGCGCACATGACGCTGCTCGCCGCCATCGATTCCTTCCGTCCGGGTGCGCGGCCGATCGCGACCACGATCCGCGTCCTGCTCGGCTTCCATTTCGTCTTCGACCTGCTGCTCTATTTGGCCATCGCCGGTGCGGTGCAGGCGCTGGAGAGTGCGCGGGCCTTGCGCAAGCGCGAGGCGGACGCGCTCAAGCTCGAGGCGAGCCTTCTGGAAGCGCGCCTCGCGGCGCTGCGCTCCCAATTGAATCCGCACTTTCTTTTCAACGTCCTCAACACGGCAGCCATGCTCGCGAGGGAAGGCAGGAGCGAGGACACGGTGGCCGTGCTGGCGCGGCTCTCCGAGCTTCTCCGCTACGTCCTCCGCGAAGGCCGCTCCGGGATGGCGACGCTCGGCGACGAGCTGCAATTCCTGCGCGGGTACCTCGAGCTCGAGCAGGTGCGCTTCGCGGACCGCCTCCAGGTGAGCTTCGACGCCGATCCGTCGCTCGCGCCGGTGCGCCTGCCCTCGCTCCTGTTGCAGCCGCTGGTGGAGAACGCCGTGCGGCACGGCATCGCGCGACGCCCTGGGGCGGGACGGATCGAGATTCGCGCCCAGCGCGATGGGTCGAAGATCCGCCTCGAGGTATGCGACGACGGGCCGGGCCTTCCTGCTGCTGCGGCGGAGGCGGGAATCGGCGTGCGCAACACGCGCGAGCGACTCCTGCACCGGTACGGAGCGGAGGCGGCGCTAGTCCTCGGGACCGCCCCCGACGGAGGCACGTCCGCCGTCGTGACCCTGCCCTGGGAGGCGCCGGCATGACCGCCATCCGTGCCCTGGTCGCCGACGACGAGCCGCTCGCGCGGGCTGGAATGGCCCGGCTCGTCCGTGCGACGGCGGGATTCGAGGTGGCCGGTGAGGCGCGCGACGGCGAGGAGGCGATTTCGGCCATCGAGGCGCTGCGGCCGGACCTGGTCCTCCTCGACGTGCAGATGCCGGGGCGCGACGGATTCGAGGTCATCCGCGCCGTGGGACCGGCACGCATGCCGCGGGTCGTGTTCGTTACCGCCTACGACGCCTTCGCGGTGCGCGCCTTCGAAGTGCAGGCGCTCGACTACGTCTTGAAACCCTTCGAGGATCGCCGCCTGCGCGAGGCGCTGGGCCGGGCCGCGCGCGCCACTCCGTCGGAGCTGGCCCGGCGACTCGAAGCGCTCGTGGTGCGGTCCGAGCCGCGCTTCGAAGTCCGCCTCGGCAAGCGCATCCAGCTCCTCTCCTGCGCGGAGATCGATTGGGTCGAGGGCGCGAGCTACTACACCGTGCTCCACGCGGGAAGCGAGACGCATCTGGTGCGCGAGCCGCTTCGCGACATCGAGGCCCGCCTCGATCCCACGCGCTTCGCGCGCGTCCACCGTTCCTCCATCGTCCAGCTCGATCGCGTCCGCGAGTTGCGGCCCGCGGAATGCGCCTTGGTGCTCCGCGACGGTACCCGGGTCCAGGCGAGCCGGACGCGCTGGCCGCGGCTCCTCGAAGCGCTGCGCGGGATTGCTTGAAACGGCACCTTCTCGTCCTGGTCGCCTGCCTCGCCTGTGCCCGGCAGGGTCGCGAGGCGCAGCCGCCCGGGCCGGTGACCATCGTGCTCGAGCACCAGCCGCTGTGGGGCGATCCGGCGGCGTTCCACGCATCGCTCGAGCGGTTCCAGCAGGAGAACCCCGGGGTCGTGGTCCGCACCCAGACGCTGCCGAATGCCTCGGACGTGGCTCGCGAGATGTTCCTCACCGCCCTGGAAGGCGGCGCGGACGACTTCGACGTCTTCGCCATCGACGTGGTCTGGGCTCCTGAGTTCGCGCGGGCAGGGTGGCTCGCCGATCTGACCTCCGCCTTCCCGCCGGAACGGCTGCGCGCGCAATACCTCGCTTCCACCATCGAGGCCGTGACCCTCGATGGGAAGATCTACGCAGTGCCCTGGTTCCTCGACGTCGGGCTCCTCTACTACCGGACCGATCTCGTTCCGCGCGCGCCGAAGACCTACGCGGAGCTGCAATCGTTCGCGCGCGCCGCCATGGCGAGAAACCCGGGCCTCGCCGGGTATCTCTGGCAGGGCCGCCAGTACGAGGGGCTCAACTGCAACGTGTTCGAGGCGATCTGGGGTCACGACGGCGATCTGCTCCGCGACGGCCGCATCGCCCTCGACACGGACGCCGCCCGTGCGGGGCTCGGTTTCTTGCGCGAAGCGATCGCCAGCGGCCTTTCGCCGCGCTCCGTCGTCGCCTCCGCGGAGGAGGAGACGCGCCGGGCTTTCCAGGACGGCCGCGCCGTCTTCCTGCGCAACTGGCCCTATGTCTGGGCCGAGGTGCAGAAGCCCGGCTCGCCCGTGCGCGGCAAGGTCGGATTCGCGCCGCTCCCGAGCGAGACGGGCGCGCCCGGGCCGGGTACGCTCGGTGGCTGGCAACTGGCGGTGAACGCCCATTCGCCGCCCTGGCGCAGGCGGGCCGCGGAAAAGCTCGTCGCCTTCCTCACCTCGGGCGAAGCCGCCGTGGAGCTTGCCTTGCGCTATTCGCGGATTCCCGCCCGCCGCGCCGTCTACGACGATCCCCGCGTGCGCGAGGGGGCGCCGTTCATCGCCGCGCTCCTGCCGGTCGCGCTCGCGGCCCGGCCGCGGCCGGTGACGCCGTACTACGCGCTCGCGAGCGATTCCATCCAGGGCGAGCTTTCCGGCGCGGTGGCTGGCCTCCGTTCGCCGGCCGATGCGCTTTCCCGCGCCCAGCGCATCGTCGATCATCTCGAGTCCCGATGAAGGCGCGCAGCCAGGCCGCCCTGCTCGCAGCGCCCGCCATGGCGATCCTGGCCGGGGTCGCCGTCCTGCCCGTGCTGGCCGCGATCTGGCTCAGCCTGCACCGATCGATCCTCGTCTTCCACGAGGAGCGCTTCATCGGGATCGCCAACTTCCGCTTCCTGTTCTCGGACGGCCGCTTCTGGTCGGCTCTCGGGACCACGGCGTACTTCACCGCCGTCGCGGTCGCCGCGGAGCTTCTCATCGGACTTCCCGTCGCCATGCTCCTCCAGCGTGGCGGCGGATTCTTCCGCGCCGCGATCCTCTTGCCCTGGGCCATTCCCACCGCCGTCTCGGCCCGCATGTGGGCCTGGCTCTTCAACGCGGACTACGGGCTGCTCCATCGGCTCCTTCCCGGAGTCGACTGGCTCGGCTCGCCGCGCACCGCGCTGCACGCCGCCATCCTGGTCGATGTGTGGAAGACGACCCCGTTCGTCGCGCTCATCCTGCTCGCCGGTCTTTCCGCCATTCCCGGGGACGTGGTGAAAGCGGCCCGCGTGGACGGCGCGCGGCCGGCGCGGATCTTCTTCTCCATCACCTTGCCGCTCCTCCGGCCGGCGATCCTGCTCGCTTTGTTGTTCCGCTCGCTCGACGCCTTCCGCGTCTTCGATGCCATCTACGTCCTGACCGAAGGCGGCCCGGCGAACGCCACCGAGACGCTTTCGATCTACGCCTACAAGACGCTGCTCCGCTCCGGCGACTTCGGGTACGGATCGGCGCTTTCGGTCGCGACTTTCGCCTGCGTCCTCGGCATCGGCCTCGTCTTCCTTCGCTTCCTCGGACGCGAGCGATGAAGCGGCTCCCCGTGCTGGTCTTCTTCCTCGGCCCGCTCGCCTGGCAGGTGCTCACCTCGTTCTGGCCCGAGCCGGAGCTGACGCGGGCGTTGCCGCACGCTCTCACCGTCGCGAACTACGCCGGCCTCGGCACCACCTTCGCGCGGGCGGTGTTGAACTCGCTCCTCGTCGCCGCCGGGACCACCGCGCTGTGCCTCGCGGTGGGCGCCTCCGCCGCTTTCGCCGTCGCCAAGCTGGAGTTTCGCGGACGCTCGCTGCTCTTCGGCGGGGCGCTCGCAATCTCGATGTTCCCGCCCATCGCCACCGTGAGCCCGCTCTACCTGGTCCTCCGCGCCGCCGGGCTGCGCGACACGCTCGCGGGCCTCATCCTGCCCTACGCGACCTTCGCGCTGCCGCTCACACTCTGGCTCCTCACTTCTTTCTTCCGCGACCTGCCCGACGAGCTCTACCGGGCCGCACGCGTCGACGGCTGCACGCCGTGGCAGGCCTTCGTGCACGTCTTCCTGCCGCTCTCCTGGCCGGCGCTCGCCACCTCCGCAATCCTCGTTTTCATCTTCTCCTGGAACGAGCTGCTCTACGCGCTCTCCTTCATCTCCACGCCGTCGAAGCGGACCATCCCGGTCGCCATCGCGCTCTTCGCCGGAGAGCACGTCGAGCCGTGGGGACAGATCGCCGCCGCCTCGGTCGTCGCTACCGTGCCGCTCGCCTTCCTGACGCTTTTCTTCCAGCGGCGCATCGTCGCCGGACTGACCGCGGGAGCGGTGAAGGAATAGATGGCGAGCGTCTCCCTGGACCGCGTGCGCAAGGCTTTTCCCGGCGCTCCCGACGCCGTTCATGAGCTGTCGCTCGAGATCGCCGACGGCGAGTTCGTTTCCCTCGTCGGTCCCTCGGGCTGCGGGAAGTCGACGACCTTGAACCTCATCGCCGGTCTCGATCAGCCGACGAGCGGCAGCATCCGCATCGACGGCAAGCCGGTCGAGGGACTGGAGCCGGGCGAACGCGACATCGCCATGGTCTTCCAGAGCTACGCGCTGTACCCGCACAAGGACGTGCGCGGGAACCTCGCCTTTCCGCTGGAAGTTGCCCGCCTCGAGCGCTCCGAGATCGACAAGCGCATCGCCGAGACGGCGGAGCTTCTCGGGATCTCCAAGCTCCTTTCGCGCAAGCCGCGGGAGCTGTCGGGCGGGCAGCGGCAGCGGGTCGCGCTCGGCCGGGCGCTCGTGCGCAAGCCACGCGTCTACCTGCTCGACGAGCCGCTTTCGAATCTCGATGCCGGCTTGCGCGCGCAGATGCGCGCAGAGCTGCGGCGCCTGCACCAGAAGCTGCGCGCCACCTTCATCTACGTGACGCACGACCAGGCGGAAGCGATGACGCTCTCGGATCGCATCGCCCTGCTTCGCGCCGGAGAGCTGCAACAGACGGGAACGCCTCGCGAGATCTACCAGCGGCCGGCAAATCGGTTCGTCGCCGAGTTTTTCGGCACGCCGCGCATCAACGTCGTGCCGGCGCGCGTCCTCGGGCTCGAAGGAGACGATCTCGTCGGCATCCGGCCCGAACAGATCGAGCTGCTTTCCGAGCGGGCTTCCGGCGTGCTCGAGGCCACCGTCGAAGAGGCCGAGATGACCGGCGCCGAGCTGTGGGTCACGCTCTCCCTGGGCGGCGAGTCGATGGTCGCGCGCGCGCCGTCCGACTTCGCTGCCCATCCGGGCGGGCGGGTCTGGATCCGATTCCCGGCGGATCGGGTCCTGCGGTTCGAGCAGTCAGGACGGACGCTGTCTCAGACCCGCTTGTAGTTTCCCTCCATGAACTTCTGCCAGCTCTTGCCGCCGTCGCGCGAGTTCTCGATTGCGAAGTAGTACCGATCCTTCCCCTCGAACCGGAACGTGTAGCGGCCCTCGCCTTGCGGCGAGGAGCTGCGCAGGACCAGCGTATCGCCGTCCCAGGTGCCGCGCGACGCGGCCGCAGGCGGATAGCCCATGCTGTCGAACCAGTACCAGACGACGTTGTTCGCCTGTCCGTCCCAGCCGAACACGTTGTGGCCGCGGAAGACGGTCTTGTCGTCCTTCGTCTCCACGTAGTCGGAGACGACGAAGAAACCGTCGAGGTCGACCTTGCCGGTCAATCGTCCCATCGCGGAACCGCCCGGACCCCATGGCGAGGGACTCACGAGACGATCCGATGATCCTGATCCTCTCGCGCGGCTATCACTGTCCGAAGGAACGGCGCCAGCTGATGCGTCTCGTCGACTTCTACCCGGAGCTGAAGGTCGGCTACGCGCGCATCGCCCTCATCTCCAATAACGACTTGCTCGCGACCAACGAGTTTCGCGACGGCCTGGGCGCCCAGTGGCCGTTCCTCTCCGATCCCGGGAAGAAGGTAATGACCGACCTCGACATTCCCGAATATACCGACCCCATCCACAAGCCGATGGCGCCGTACACGCTCGTGCTCGAGCCGGGATTGAAGGTCTACAAGATCTACAACGGGTACTGGTACTGGGGGCGCCCCTCCGTCGAGGAGTTGCGGCAGGACTTGCGGGACATCACCCGCAAGATCCGACTCGACTGGGACATCTTCGATCCGCAGCTCCGGGCCGCGTGGAAAGCGGAGGACAAGTCGAAGTTCTGGCCATACGGGAAGTCGCACGATCAGGTCTTCGTCGACGAAGACTGAGCTACTTGCGAAACGCGATCAGGGCCATCGACGCGTAGGGCATCTCCAGGATCCCACCGTGCCGCTCGATGGCGGCCGCGATCGCGTCGAACAGCGGCTTGCGCAGACGCGGCTCGAGGACGGCGTGGTCGGAGTGCGTGCCCAGTAGATCGAGGTACTGCCGCACGGTGTAACGCTGCGTCCAGGGAAAGACGGCGACGTGCACGGGGCCGAAGCAACCGCTGCGCTCGATCTCGGCAGTCAGCTCGCGGCGCTGCGTCTCGACGTCGCTGGCTCCTTGGTCGGCCGCGGCGGGAAAGAAGCGCGCGTAGGCGTCGTCGAGCTCCGCGCGAAGCGAGGGCGCGAGGTCGAACTGCTCGTTGCGGATGAGGGCGAAGGCGCCGCCCGGACGCAGCGCCGCGGCGGCCTTGCGGTAGCGGACCTTGGGATCGACCCAGTGGAACGCCTGGGCGGAGATGACGAGGTCGAAGCTCCCGTCCGCGCCCGGCCATTCCTCGAAGGTGCTGAGCTCGATCTGGACCTTGGGAAAGGCGGCGACGTTCCTGCGCAGGACGTTGGCGAGATTCGCGCCCGGTTCCAGCGCGACCATCGGGTACCCGCGTCGCGCGAAAAGCACGGTCGCCTTGCCCGTCCCCGCGCCGACCTCGAGGATCCGCCCATCCGGAGGGATGCGGCTGTGCGCGATCACCTCGTCCACCAGCGCCTCGGCGTAGGACGGCCGCGCCCGGTCGTAACGCTCCGCCTCGTCGTCGAAGGACGTCCTGCGCGCCTCGTCGATGGTCGTCACGGCCCGCCGAGGCTACGCGGTCCGGCCGGAGTCTGGAAGCGCGCGACGAGGTACGGGCGCTCGGCGCGGGAGACCGAGACGTCGTCGCGCAGGGAGATGGACCGGAGCAGGGTGGAGACCCGTTGCGCATCCGGATGGAACGCCTCGAGCGCGACGAGCGAACACCCGGTTTCGCGCATCTTCGCCGCCGGATGCGGCGCCCGCCATTCGATGAGCGCCGGTCCGGCGCCCCCGAGGGGCAGCTTGCCGTCGTCCGGAATGGTGATCAGCCAATTCAAGTCATTGCGGCTCATCTCCGCGATGGTTCCGAGGGGCTCGGAGGAGGCCGCCGCGGTGGCGCGGACGTCGCTCGTGCGTGCGGCCCAGCCGGCCAGCCGCGGCGGACGGCGGTCGTCGAGCTCGAACCACCGTGGCCGCCCCGGCTCGGGCGCGTCGGGATCGGGGGCGATGACTTCGAGGTAGACCGCATCGCCCAGCTTGAGGACGAGATTGTGCGTGCCGAGGCGGGCATGCTTGCCGCCGGTCTGGAGCTCGACGCCGAGAGCGCGCCTGACCAGTTCCGCGCCGCTCGCGAGGTCGGGGGCGGTGACGACGAGATGATCGATGTCCGTCATGTGCGTCCAATAGCAGCGAATCGACGCAAATCGTACGCGCGGCGCAGACCCTGCGGCCTGGCCGCGGCTGCGAACGCAATTCCTGCGCGCCGCTCAGAGGAGAGGGCCCCGCGCCCGGCTCTTGCATCGAGACGAAGGGCGATCCCGGGGAGCGCATGCACCCTATCCTCCGACGCGACTTGCTCGGCCCCCAGACGTTCCTCTGGGAAATGCTCGCCCCCGATGTCGCGCGCGCCGCCCGCCCGGGGCACTTCGTGATGCTTCGCCTCCACGAGGGCGGCGAGCGCATCCCGCTCACCGTCGCCGACATGGACCCCGACAAGGGGACCATCACCATGGTGATCCAGGCGCTCGGGAAGACGACCCGCAAGATGATGAACGACTACGACGCGGGCGACTCGGTCGCCGACTTCGTCGGCCCCCTGGGAATGCAGCAGCATGTCTCCAGAGTGGGCCATGTCGCGCTCGTCGGCGGCGGCGCGGGCATCGCGCCGATCTTCCCCCAGTTGCGTGCTTTCAAGGAAGCCGGCAACCGTACCACCGGCATCATCGGCTTCCGCTCGCGGTCCCAGGTGTTCTGGGAGGACAAGTTGGGGCCCTTCTGCGACGAGCTCGTCGTCTGCACCGACGACGGCTCCCAGGGCCGCAAAGGGCTCGTGACCGAGGCCCTGTACGATCTGGTGCGGCGCGACCGTCCCGATCTGGTGGTGGCCATCGGCCCCTTGCCGATGATGCGCGCGTGCGCCGACGTGACCCGGCCGCTCGGCATTCGCACCATGGTCTCGCTCAACACCATCATGGTGGATGGCACCGGCATGTGCGGCTCGTGCCGGGCGACGGTCGGCGGCGAGATCAAGTTCGCTTGCGTCGATGGTCCCGACTTCGACGGGCACCTGGTCGACTTCGGGGAGTTGCTCTCCCGGCAGAAGCGATTCAAGGCGCAGGAGTCTCGAGCGAGCGACGACTACGCGCATATCTGCAAGGTCGAAAGGCAGCTCTTCCGCGAGGAGAAGCGCAACTACAAGAAGATCAAGGAGCTGCAGCCGCGGCAGACGCCGATGCCGGAGCGTCCTGCGGCCGCGCGCGCGCGCACCTTCGAAGAGGTGAACCTCGGCTACTCGCTCGCGGATGCGCTGCTGGAGGCGGAGCGCTGCATCCAGTGCGCGAAGCCGACCTGCATCGCCGGATGCCCGGTCGCCATCGACATCCCGCGGTTCATCCGCCATCTCCTCGTCCGCGACCTCGACGGCGCGCTCGAGGTCATCCACGAGGCGAGCCTCTTTCCCTCCATCTGCGGGCGCGTCTGCCCGCAAGAGATCCAGTGCGAGGCCCAGTGCATCATCGGCAAGAAGGTGGAGCCGGTGGCGATCGGACGCCTCGAGCGCTTCGTCGGCGATCACGCGCGCGCGAGACGGGTGCGGGCGAGCGCTCCTCCCAGGAGCCTCGGCAAGGTGGCGATCTGCGGCTCGGGTCCCTCCGGTCTGGCGGCGGCGGCCGACCTGGTCCGCCACGGAGCAGAGGTCACGCTCTTCGAGGCGCTGCACGTCGCGGGCGGCGTGCTCCGCTACGGCATCCCGGCGTTCCGGTTGCCCCGCGAGATCATCGATCGCGAAGTGAAGGCGGTCGAGGAGATGGGCGTCCGCTTCGAGACCAACAAGGTGATCGGCAAGACCTTCACCGTTCCCCAGCTGCTTTCCGAGAAGGGATTCGACGCGGTCTTCCTCGGCGTCGGCGCCGGAGCGCCCGCCTTCCTCGGCATCCCGGGCGAGTCGGCGGGGCAGGTCTATTCCGCGAACGAGTTCCTCACCCGCGTGAACCTCATGGGCGGCGACCGGTTCCCGTACCGGGACACTCCGCTCACGGTGGGGAAGAGCGTGGTCGTCATCGGCGCGGGAAACACGGCGATGGACTGCCTGCGGGTTGCGAAGCGGCTCGGCGCGCCAGCCGTGCGCTGCGTCTACCGGCGCAGCGATGCGGAAGCACCGGCCCGCGCCGAGGAGCTTCGCCACGCGAAGGAGGAGGGGATCGAGTTCTTCTTCCTGCATGCTCCGGCCGCGATTCTCGTCGGCGAGGACGAATACGTGCGCGGGATCCGATTGCAGAAGATGGCCCTCGGGGAACCCGACGCGAAGGGACGCCGCAAGCCGGTCCCGACGGGCGAGGTGATCGATCTCGATTGCGACATGGTGATCTATGCGCTCGGCACCAAGGCCAACCCGATCGTGACGCGAGCGACTCCGGGGCTGGGCCTCGACGCGCGCGGCAACATCGTCGCCGACGACGGAGGCACGCAGGCGACCACGCTGCCCGGCGTGTTCGCAGGAGGAGTCATCGTGACGGGAGGAGCCACGGTCATCCTCGCCATGGGTGCCGGGCGGCGGGCGGCGCGCGCGATCGCCGCCTATCTCGAGTCGGGCAAGAAATGGCCGGTCACCCGCGAGCAGGCCGAGGCCTTCGTTCCCGCCACGCCGCACGACACCGGGAGCAAGGCGCTCACCTGCCCGAAGTGCCGCCGCCCCGTCGAGGCCGACGAGGAGTACGTCTGCTGCGCGGGCGCTTCCATCCGCTGGCGCTGCGAGGGGTGCGCGAAGGTCAGCGAAGGCTTCGCCTTCCCGCACGGGATGTGCCCTCGTTGCGGCGGACGCTTGCAGGCCGAGGAGGAGCCGGCCGCGGTGGCGGGAACCGGGGAGATGGAAGCGATCCGCGGCGCCTTCGAGATCGAGCTCGGGGGGATGGCCTTCTATGTCCGCGCGGCCGAGGAGGCGAAGGACGCGGATTTGAAGAAGCTGTTCCAGCGGTTCTCGGCGATGGAGCGCGAGCACATGGCGCTGCTCACCAGCCGCTATCACATAGAACCCTTCGGTCCCGGGACCGTGACGCACATCGATCAGACGGCGATCTACGGGCCGGGAATCCTTTCCGTACCCGACGACGCGGCGAGCGTCTTCCGCACCGCCATCGCCTTCGAGCAGCGGGCGGCCGACTTCTTCACCGCGCGTGAAACGCGCTTTCCGGAAGGAAGCGCGGCGCGCAAGCTCTACCGCGAGCTGGCCGAGGAGGAGCGCGAGCACGTCGACATGCTGCGGACCGAGTACGCGCGCTTCCGGCAGGGAAAGCCGGGGCTCCTCTGACCGCCGCTACCAGCTCTCGCCGAACGGGCGGGCCTCGACCTCGAAGGACCAGGCCGAAGGACGCTGCTGCGTGAGCCGGAAGCCGACCTCCGCTACGTCGTCAGGCTTGATGAAGAACGAGTCCGGCTTGTCGGGCATGCGCTGCCGGGTCCTGGGAAGGTCGACTACGCCGTCCACGACGATGAGCGCGACATGGATGCCCAAAGGCCAGAGCGCGCGCGCCATCGACTCCGCGAGGTTCCTCTGCGCGCCTTTTGCCGAGGAGAACGCCGCCGACTTCGGGCCTCCCTTCCTTGTCGCGGTCGCGCCGACGAAGACGATGCTCCCGCGCCCGGCGCGCTTCATGGCCGGGATCACCTGCTTGGAAGCGAGGAATCCGCCCAGCGCATTGACCCGCCAGGCGCCCTCGAAGTCGGCGGGCGTCGCATCCTCGACGGTGCCCCAGACGCCGGAGCCCGCGTTGTAGACGAGGACCTCCGGATCGCCCAGGTCGCGGCGGATCTCTTCGAACGCGCGTGCGACGGAGGCGGCATCGGCGACGTCGCATGCGTAGGCGCACGCGTCGGACAACTCTCTTGCGAGCTTCGCCGGAAGCTCCGTCCCGCGAGCGAGCAGGGCGACTGAATAGCCCTCCGAATCGAAGCGCCGGGCAAACGCGGCTCCGTTTCCGGGTCCTACTCCTGCGACTACGCAGACTGGTTTCGCCATGTTCCGGCGCCTCCCTTCCCGTCGAGTCACAGGGAGATATGCTAAACGCGCCGGCGTAGTCATCTACCCAGGGAGCCCGGATGAAGCTCTTGCGAGCAGCAGCGGTGGCCGCGATCGCCCTTGCATCGACGGCGCATGCGCAGGGGAAGTCCCAGGCGAAGGGCGACATGACCTTCTTCGTCACCAGCGTCGGAGGCGGGAACGGCGCCAGTCTGGGCGGCCTCGACGGCGCCGACAAGCACTGCAACGAGCTCGCCAAGGCGGCCGGATCGAAGCACGACAACTGGCACGCCTACCTGAGCACCACGGCGCCGGGCGGCGAGGCGGGCGTCAACGCGCGGGACCGCATCGGCAAGGGTCCCTGGCGCAACGCCAAGGGCGTGGTAGTCGCGAAGAACGTCGCCGACCTGCATTCCGACAAGAACAACATCAACAAGGACACCGCGCTCACGGAGAAGGGCGAGCAAGTGAGCGGGCGCGGCGACGCCGTGAACACCCACGACATCCTCACCGGTTCCGATCCGGCGGGGATGTACTCGACGGCGGGCGGCGACACGACCTGCGGCAACTGGGCCAAGAGCGCTGAAGGCTCCGCCATCGTCGGCCACCACGATCGCAAGGGCCTCAAGGAGACCCGCCACATGAAGTCCTGGAACTCCGCACACGGCACGGCCGGCTGCGGCCAGGACGCGCTCAAGTCCACCGGCGGTGCGGGGCTGCTGTACTGTTTCGTCCCGAATTGACGAAGCGCGACGAACCTTGGAAGCCCTCCCTGGACCCCGGCGTCGACCTTCTCGGTCTGCCGCTGACGCCGGAGGAGGGATTTGTCGCCTCGCGGCTCGATGGCGCGACGGACGCGCATGGCCTTTCGGTCGTCACCGGGCTACCGCCCGAACGTATCGAGGCGGCGCTGGAGAAGCTCGCCTCGCTCGGCGCGGTGGCGCGGCCGGAGGCTCCTGAGGACGAAGAGCCCGCGGAGTCCGACGAGAATGCCATCGGCATTCATCGCAAACTGTACGAGACCACGCTGCGCGAGCTCGATCCGGGTGAGCGGGCGGCGCGCGCGAAACTGGCGGTAGACCCGGAGCTATCCGCGCTCTGCTTCGACCCGCTCCCCGAAGTCGTCCACGCCCTCCTCGAAAACACGCGCTTTGGCCCGGTGCAGGCACGGCTCGTCGCCGCACACCACCCGACGCCTTCGGGTCTGGACGCCATCGCCGCGCGAGCCGCGTTCGCCGCGGATCCCGGGGTGCGCCGTGCGCTCTTGCGCAATCCGCTGCTCCCCGCCGCGGTGCTGCGCCGCCTCTACGCCGGCCGCCGATTGCTCGAGCAGTACAAGCTGGTCGTTTCGCACGAGGTCCCCGAGCAGACCCGCCGGACGGCGCGGGAGCTCTTGCGCACGCGGTTCGCGGGCGCCGACCCCGACGAGCGCGTGGAGGTCATCGTCAAGACCGAAGGCCGTTGCCTGGGTGCGCTCGCCGGTCTGCCCATCGACGGCAAGACGACCGCGCAGCTCTGCGCCCGGCCCTACACCTCGCCCCTCTTCGTCCAGAATCTCTCCCGCTGGTCGCCGTGTCCGCCGGCCCTCGTCGCCCATCTGCTCAAGCAGGAGATCGTCCGCCGCGCGCCCGCGCTGAAGCTGGCGCTGCAGAGGCACCCGAACGCGCCCGCCGAGCCGCGCCGTTAGACGCTTGCCGCCCCGGCGCGGAAGTGTATGGGATCGCGGCCTGTCAGGAGGTCGCCATGGCCGGATCGGAGACGGTGCGCTTCCCCAACGAGAGCGATGAATACCGCGCCGAGCGCGCCGAGCTGCTGAAGGCGGAGAAGGAACTTCGCCGGCGTGTCGAGGAGGTCGCCGCCCGCCGTCGCCGACTGCCGCTCGGCGGAGAACTCGCCCAGAACTACACCTTCGAGGAGGGACCGCGCGATCTCCGCGCGCCCGAGTCGGCGACGAAAGTACGCTTCTCCCAGCTCTTCGAGCCGGGCAAGGATACCCTCGTCGTCTACAGCTTCATGTACGGACCGCAGATGGAGAAGCCTTGCCCGATGTGCACCTCGATGCTCGACGCGCTCGACGCGGAGGCGCCGCACATCACGCAGCGGGTGAACCTCGTCGTCGCGGCCAAGTCGCCCATCCGCCGGATCCGCGAGCACGCGCGCTCGCGCGGCTGGACGCGGCTGCGGCTCGTCTCGACCGCCGGCACCACCTACAACCGCGACTACCATGGCGAAGCGGAGGACGGGGGCCAGATCCCCTCGCTGAACGTCTTCGTTCGCCGTGGCGACAAGATTCACCACTTCTACAACTCGGAACTGCTCTTCGCGGAGACGCCCGAGGGCCAGGATCCGCGCCATGTGGACCCGATCTGGCCGCTCTGGAACCTCTTCGATTTCACCCCCGAGGGCCGGGGCAAGGACTGGTATCCGAAGCTCGCCTACGGAGCGGAAAGGAGCGCCGGCGCGTGAATCCGCAAACGCAGCAACCATCGCAGGACGAGCGCGCGACCTTCACCACCATGGAGGCGAGCACGGCCGAGGACTGGATGGTCATCTCCTCGCACTTCGTGCCGTATGCCAGCAAGCTGCCCGATCGGGTGCTCGCGCACCTCTCGCTCCTCGAGGGCGATTGCGGCGGATTCGCCGTCGACCGGCTGACGCACTCCTTGCAGACCGCGACACTCGCCCATCGCGACGGCCGCGACGAGGAGTACGTCGTCTGCGCGCTCCTCCACGACATCGGCGACACGCTCGGTACCTACAACCATGCGGACATCGCGGGCGCCATCCTCCGCCCCTTCGTGAGCCCGGAGAATTTCTTCATGGTCGAGAAGCACGGCATCTTCCAGGGCTACTACTTCTTCCATCACCTCGGCCTCGACCGGAACGTGCGCGACAAGTTTCGCGATCACCCCTGGTTCGCGCGGACCGCCCAGTTCTGCTCGAAGTACGATGGGCCCGCCTTCGATCCGAAGGCCGAGACGCTGCCGCTCCAATACTTCGAGCCGATGGTCCGGCGGGTGCTCGCCGCTCCCCGCGAATCGCTCTACGTGGCGAAGAACGCCAAGTAACCATGGCGATCCCCGAGGAGACGACCCCGGGCGCGGAAGTGGTCCGCCGCTGCTGGACCGCGGTGAACTCCAGCCCTCTGATGCTCGACTACCACGACCGTGAATGGGGCGTGCCGCTGCACGGAGATCGCCAGCTGTTCGCGAAGCTCATCCTCGATGGATTCCAGGCCGGTCTCTCCTGGTCGATCATCCTCAACAAGCGGGCGCGCTTCCTGGAGGTGTTCGACGGCTTCGACCCGGAGAAGATGGCGCGCTACGACAAGCGGCGCATCGAGCGCGCACTGAAGGATCCCGGCATCGTTCGCAACCGCCAGAAGGTCGAGGCCGCCATCCGCAACGCGAAGGCGTTTCTCGAGTTCCGGGACAAGGAAGGATCGTTCGACGAGTTCCTCTGGAGCTTCGTGGGAGGAGCGCCGAAGCAGAATGCGCGCCGATCGCTGCGGCAGCTTCCGGCGCGCACCAAGGAATCGGACCGGATGAGCGAGGCGCTCATCGAGCGCGGGTTCCGCTTCGTCGGTCCGACCATCTGCTACGCGTTCATGCAAGCGGTGGGGATGGTGAACGACCATCTCGTCACCTGCTTCCGCCACGCGGAGCTCGCGCCATCTCCGACGGCTTCGGCCGGGATGCAGCGATAGCGACGGCCGAAGTCTGCGGGGCCGTCAGTGCGCGATCGACCGTGGACAACTCGGAAATCGTGTACGCGGAAACGATCATCCACGTCAGGATGAGTACCGCGGGCCGCGCTGCGAGCTTGAGGGTTTCCATGGGTCATCTTCCTTTCCGTTTGAGCCTCACGAGATTGAATGCCGCTGGAGGCGCCGCGTTCCGCGCTTTCGGGACTTGTGATCCTCTGCGGAGGAGATGATCCTAGAAGGATCATGACGCGACAGGACCTCGGGCGGCTCAGCTCCATCGAACGCACTGCCAGGCTGGTGGCCGCGTTGCTCTCCGGCCGCGAGATCACGCGGCAGGAGGCGACCAGCGTTCTCGGCGTGCAGAACGCCGCCGCCGATCGCCAGCTGGAAGCGATCGGCCGGCACCTTCCCCTCGTGCGCGAAAGGCGGACGGGACGCCTCCACGTCCGCATCGATCGCTCGAAGATCGCGGGCGGCAAGGAGCGGGTCCCCATCGCCACCCTCATTGCCGGCTGCGTCGGCGCGAGCCTCGCCAAGCTCTTCGAGGGGACCAGCTACGAGAAGGGCATGCACGATCTCGTGCACCACCTGAGCCGCGACGCGCTGCACCCGGAGCGGTTCCAGGATTTCCGGCGGCAGTTCGTCTTTCTCGTCCGCGGCGGCGAGAAGGCGCTTCCCGAGAACGAAGAGGTGCTCGAGGAGGTGGTCGACGCGCTCCAGCGGCGGCGGCCGCTGCAGATCCGCTACCGCAACTTCCAGGGCGCGCGGCGCTCGGTGCGCATCGAGCCGCTCTCGCTCGCCGTCTACGATCACCAGCTCTACGTCATCGGGCGGCCGCGCGGTGCCGATCCCCACCCGTACCGGTTCTCGCGCATCGAATCCGCGGAGCCGGTGGGCGGGTCGTTCCCGTATCCGGACAAGGACAGCTACGACCCGGAGCGGGTCTTCGCCAACAGCTTCGGCATCGCGGTGGAGGAGAAGTACCCGATCGAGCAGATCGAGGTGAGCCTCGCGCCGACGTGGAAGCCGTTCGTCGCGAGCCACCGCTGGCACCGCTCGCAGGAATCGTTCGTGCGCGCGGGACGGGTGCACGTGCGGCTCCGGGTCCGGCTCTGCCCGGAAGTGGTGAGCTGGATCCTCGGCTTCGGCCCCGACGCCCGGGTGGTCGGTCCGCCGCAGTTGAAACGGCAGATCGCCGAGATGGTGCGAGCGATGTACCGGGTCACCGCTGGTCGTTCTTGAAGACCTTGCCTCCCTTCATGACGAAGAAGACCTTGCCCAGCTCCTTCACGTCCTCGAGCGGGTTGCCACGCACCGCGACCAGGTCGGCGTACGCTCCCTGCGACACGACGCCCAGCTCGCCGGCCATGTCGAGCATCTCGGCGGCACGCGAGGTGGCGGACCGGATCGCCGCCGCCGGCGACATCCCCAGCTCTGCCATCCGTACGAACTCGGGGGCGATGGGTTCGCTCCAGGGGAAGCCGCCCACGTCAGTGCCGAAGACGATGCGCACTCCGGCCTTGAGCGCCCTCTGGAACGAGGGACCGTGCAGCGCCACCCGCTTGCGATCGCGCTGGCCCGCCGGCGTGTCCTCGGGCGCCCAGTCCCGGTAGTAGACGCCGAGGGTCGGGCAATACCAGGTGCCTTGCTTCACCATCTGCGCGACCGCGGCGTCGTCCAGTTCGAGGCCGTGCTCGATCGAGTCGCAGCCTCCGTCGAGCGCGCGGCGGAGGCCCATGCCGTTGTAGGCGTGACAGGCGACCTTCCTTCCCCATCCGTGCGCCTCGTCGACGATGGGCCTCAGCTCCTCGACGGTGAGCGTCGGCTGGGAGACGAGGTTCCCCTTCCTGTCGACCCACGAGCGGTGGGTCATGTAGACCTTGATCCAGTCGGCGCCCCGCTCGAGCTGCTCGCGCGCCGCCTTGCGCGCCTCGATGGGCCCGTCGACGATCTGGACGCCGCGAGGCAAGTTCACGAGCTCCGGGGCATATCCTTCGAGGGGATATCCGCCGCTCGTCGAAATGGCCCGCGTCGAGGCGAAGATGCGCGGGCCTGGAATGTAGCCACGGTCGACCGCCTGCTTGATGCCGACGTCGCCGTAGCCCGCGCCTTCGGTCTCTACGTCGCGGATGGTGGTGAAGCCTTGCTCGAGCGCGCGCCGGGCGGAAACCGTCGCGCGAGCCGCGCGCAGAGCAATCCCGTCGTAGAGAAGCTGGTGGTCGTAGCCGCCCTCGCTCGGCACCTCTCCCTGCAGGAACAGGTGCGTGTGCGAGTCGATGAGGCCGGGCAACAGCGTCGCGTCGCCGAGGTCGATCACCTGCGCGCCTTGCGGAACCGCGGCGCCGGAGCTCGCCGCCACGATGCGTTCTCCTTGGATGACGACGAGGGCAGGCGAGGTGATCTTGTCCGAGCGGCCGTCGAACAGTCGCGCCGCTTTGATGACGACGGGCGGGGGCGCCGCTGCGAGAGCGGCGGAGAGCACGAGCGCGATCACGGGTCCTCCCGGGAAGAAGACGCGGCGCAGCCTACCCGTCCTTCAGCGCCGCTTGAAGAACTGGACCGCCCGCTCGTGGCGCTTCGCCGCTGCCAGCGTCTTGAAAGTCCCGAGATTCTTCCGCTTCCCCGTGCGGGGATCCTTCTTGCGCGAGTAGAGCCGGTACCCGCCCGACTTGAGCTTCCGGATCATGCGCTAGAAGGTACGCGAGGGAGGTCGAGATGGACAGGAGCCATACCCTGCATCGGCGTCCGAAAACCGCCAGTGGCAGAGAGCGAAAAGAGTAGGGTACCCGTCATGGCGCTGCTCGACGAAGACATCTGCTACCGCGCCCTGCGGACCCGCGACGCCCGCTTCGACGGTCGCTTCTTCGTCGGCGTGCGTACCACCGGCATCTACTGCCGGCCCATCTGTCCGGCCCGGCCGCCGTTGCGTAAGAACCTGCTCTTCTTCTCCTGCGCTGCAGCGGCCGAGGCGGCAGGGTTCCGTCCCTGCCTGCGCTGCCGCCCGGAGACGGCGCCCGGCACGCCTCGCTGGATTGGGACTGCGGCCACCGTCTCGCGCGCGCTCCGCCTCATCGAGAGCGGGGCACTGGACGACGGCGACATCGCCGCGCTTGCCGCAGGTCTCGGGATCGGCGAGCGGCAGTTGCGGCGGCTCTTCGCACACCATCTCGGCGCTTCTCCCATCGCCGTCGCCGCCTCACGGCGCGCGCACAAGGCCCGCCTGTTGCTGGAGGCGACCGCTCTGCCCGTGACCCAGGTTGCCTTCGCCAGCGGCTATCGGAGCCTGAGACAGTTCAACGCGGCGATCCGATCGCGCTTCCACGATTCGCCGACGGGCCTGCGCAGGCGCAAGCGCGCAGCGCTTCCCGCCCAGGGCTCCTGCCGGTTCCGCCTGCCCTTCCGGCCGCCGTTCGCCTGGAACGAGCTCCTGGCATTCCTCGGGGCGCGCGCCATTGCCGGGCTCGAACAGGTGGTGGGCTCGCGCTACCGGCGCGGCCTGTTCGAGAACGGCACCTCCGGTTTCTTCGAGGTGGAGCTTTCGCCGAAGGGCCACGCCTTGCAGCTTTCGGTGACGGGCGCCTCGCCGGCGGCGCTGCTGCCGCTCGTGCAGCGAGTGCGGCGCATGTTCGACCTCGATGCCGATCCGGCCGCCATCGCCCGTTCGCTATCGCGGAGCGAGGCGCTCGCCGATTCCATCCGCGAGCGGCCCGGGCTGCGCATTCCGGGCGCCTGGGATCCCTTCGAGGCGATGGTCCGCGCCATCGTGGGCCAGCAGATCAGCGTCGCGGCCGCGACTACCCTCTGCGCGCGGCTGGTCGAGCGATTCGGCCAACCGCTCCAGGGCATCGCGGGACTTACGCGTGCGTTCCCGACCCCCGAAGCGCTCGCCAATGCCGATCTGTCGGTCGCCGGCCTCACCCGGCCCCGGGCGCGGAACCTCGCGGCGGTGGCTGCCCGCATCGCCCGCGAGCCCGATCTCCTCGCGCCCGGACGGAGCCTGGAAGAGATCGTCGAGCGGCTCTGCGCGCTCCCCGGGATCGGGCCCTGGACGGCCCAGTACGTGGCGATGCGCGGGTTCCACGAGCCCGACGCATTTCCGGCGACGGATCTGGGACTATTGCGGGCGATGGCCGGGTCCTCGCCGCGACAAATCGAAACGGCCGTCGAGCAGGCGCGGCCGTTCCGCGCCTATGCCGCGCTGCACCTCTGGTCGAAGGCCGCCGGCGAGGTCGCTCATGCTGCTCGCGCTGTCGCGTCTTGATTCCCCGGTCGGGCGCCTCGTCTTCGCGGCGGACGATTCCCTCCTGCGGGCGCTCGAGTTCTACGAGTCCGAGGAGCAGCTTCGCGCCAAGGTCGAACGCTCGCTTCCGGACGCGCGGTTCGCGAAGGGCGCCGGTCCCTCGTTCGTGATCGATGCGCTCGGGGCCTACTTCGGCGGCGACGTCTCCGCGCTCGAGAGCGTCTCGGCCGAAGGCGCCGGCACTCCTTTCCAGCGCAAGGTCTGGAAGGCGCTGCGGACCATCCCGCCCGGGCGGACGACTTCGTACCGCGCACTCGCCGAGCAGATCGGGTGCCCCGGCGCGTTTCGAGCGGTGGGAGCCGCGAACGGCCAGAATCCCATCTCGCTGGTGGTCCCGTGCCACCGCGTGATCGCCGCGGACGGGACCCTGTGCGGCTACGGCGGCGGCCTGTGGCGCAAGGAATGGCTCCTGCGCCACGAGGGAGCGCTGCTCGCCTAGCGCGTCGCGCGATAGATGTGGACCGGCGAAGTGCCGTCACCCGTCGCGACGTAGAGGTTCTCGGCGCCGGATAGGTTGTAGACCTTGGCGTCGAAGATGCGGGTCGCGCCGAGGCCCAGGCCGAGGCCGTCGTCGCCGAACCCGGGGCACGCGCCACTCGGACCCGTGCAAGAGCTTGCGCTCACCGCCGGACCGCCGAGGCGCCCCTCGAACTGCCCGATGCCGAACGCCGACGGGTTCGCCGGAGCCGGAGGCAGCGCTGCCCGGTAGACGACCACGCCGCGCGTCGCGTTGTTGAAGCCGACGTAGAGGTGCTGCGACGTCGCAGCGAGGAGCGTGATGGCGGCGTTGTTCGGATCGTTGAACTGGGTCAGCTGCGTATCGCCAGCCGTGTTCGGGGCCGCGAGCGACCAGTCGGACGGGTTGCACTGCGTGCCGGACGGACTGCAGGACCAGAGCTGCGGTCCGTCTACGGTGTT
>VBKL01000015.1 GCA_005879805.1 Deltaproteobacteria bacterium
CGATGGGTGAGCTGAGCGTCGTCATCGACCCCGCCTACTGGCTCGTGCTGCCGTCGAACCGGGGCTTGCGTCCTGCGGCCCAAGCAGTTGTCGACTGGCTCGAGCGGGAAGCGGCATGATCGAGGGATCGTGGAGATTCGTGGAGGGTAGTGGAGAATCAGCGGACTTACCGTCGGCCCCGGGCCTTCGCTTTCGCGCTCCGGAGCGGCAGGGCACATATCGGGCACGCGCCGCGGATGGACCGCAACTCCGAACACGCTGCCCACACGATCAGCGTGCGAATACGACCTCGAGGAACGTCGTACGCCGCCCGGTGAGGAGCGCGAGACAGCAGCGGAGCCAGATCGAAACGCCGAACTCCTGCACGATGACGGTGCCGCGTAGGAACACGTCCCTGGTCGTGATCAGCCCTTGCAACGATGGCGCCCACCTCCTTCCGCTCGGGGAAGAAGCAGCGCGCGTTCCAGGGTCCCCAGATGAAGCCATGAGTTCCTCGAGGTCAGACGTCGACGAAGCCGCTAAGCTCGGTGCCCTGCATCCGCGCCGCATCGGCGGCAGCGAGGAATGCGAGAGCGACGGCGGTGGCTCCCGGATCTTTCACTCCGAGAAGATTCGCCGCGGGCACGTACGATGCGCGGCCGGCGCGAGCCTTCTTCATCGCAGCCGTCGCGTCGGCGCCTTGCTGGGCCGCCGTCGCCGCCGCGGCGATGTTGCTTCGGCCCAGCGCGTCGACCGCCGGCACGAGAGCGTCGAGCATGGTGCGGTCGCCCGTCCGCGCGCCGCCGTACTGCAATACCGCGGCGATCCCGTGCTCGAAGGCGAGAAACCAGCTCGGCGAACGTGCCATCGCAGTACCTGCGGCAGTGAAGAAGATCGACATCAGCACGCCGCTCGAACCACCAACGGTCTTTCCCAGAAGCTCGCCTACTGCGAGGCAGAGCTGGTCCGGGTGCTGAAGCGGCAGCGCCGACGCGATCAACTCGTCGAGTACGCTGCGTGCCGCGTTTGCGAACGTCGTGCCGGTATCTCCATCGCCGACCTGCGCATCGAGCGCGTTCAGCTCGGTTTCGTGCTCCACCAGCACGTCGCAGACGTGCCGCACGATGGCCGCCGTGCGGTCGTTGGGGGAGCCCTGGAACCGCGCCGCGCGGGCGACATCGGGAAGGGGCAGGATCGTCTTCGGCTCGAGCGTGACGCCAGGCGCCCAGGCAAGGGGTCCGACTGGCGAGAGCAGCGCCTCGCGGCGGCCGTCGGTCAATTCGAGGAGCGAGAGGGAGAAGCCGTTCATGTCCAGCGAGGTCATCATCGTCGCCGGACCGAAGACGAGCTCGATCTGCGGGCCCAGGCGCGAGCTCGCCACCTGGTTGGCGATGACGCCCATCTCCATCGGGGGCACGGTGCCGAGGTTGTTGATCAAGACGGCGAGCCTGGTCTTCCCGGAGGGCAACCTGGCGGACAATTTCTCGACCATCAGATCGACGACGTGCTCGACGGACCGGGGCTCGATCACCGCTGCCCCTGGCTCGCCATGGATGCCGAGGCCGAGCTCCGCCTCGCCCTCACCGAGGCGGCTCTGCGGGCGCTGTCCCGGGATGGTGCACGTCGAGAGCGAAACGCCGAGCGAATGGACCGCGCTCGCCGCCTCTTCGGCCGCCGCCGCAACCGTTCGAAGCTCGGATCCCGCCTCGGCGAGATGGCCAGCGACCTTGTGCACGAACAAGGTACCCGCGATCCCGCGGGGCCGCTCGGCGTCCGGCAGCGCGACATCGTCGGAGACGACGACCATTTCCACCCGCCCGACACGACGGCGACCTTGCGCTTGTCCCACTCCTTGCGGACCACGACCTTGATGTGCGGGTAGCCGTCGAGCCGGGCGAGGTCCCTTCCAGCGGAGCTCGAGAGCAGGCCGTCGATGGCTTCGTGAACGATGGTTTCGCGGGCGTTCAGGAATCGTTTCATGCCCGCCGGTTTAGTTTAGTTCACTGTCCGTGTCAACGTCTCGCGCCTGCGCTCTTGACAAGCGGATCGCGTCTAGTTTAGTTTGATTCACTGAACTAAACGAGCGGACGGCACGGCGGAGTCCCAAACCAGAAAACGGTCAGGAGAAGCTCATGCGGAAACGAGTTGGTTGGTTGCCTTCATCCCTCGCGGCGGCGGCCGGTGTCATGCTGGTCGCATCCGCGGCTCACGCGATCGACATTCAATCGGGCGACTGGAAGCTCGCGGTCACCGGCTACGCCAACGGCTACGAGCAGCTGGCGTTCTGCAACCACGGCGGCGTCACGGTGCAGGGCGGATTCGCCTGCCAGACGCCGTCGACCTTGAGCAGCCGCTCGGGCATCCAGAACGGCCTGGGCGTCGGCCACTTCGGCGTATCAGCCTCGACGGTGAAGGACGGCTGGACGCTCGGCGGCACCGGCGAGATCTGGTCGGGCATCCTCGGCGGGAACGGCTTCTCCGAGACCACCGACTTCAAGAGCCAGGGCCCATCGCTCCGCCAGAGCTACGTCTTCTTCGGCAACGGCATCGGCACCTTCAAGGTGGGGCGCATGTTCGGCGTCTTCGGCTCCGACGCGATCGCCAACGACATGACGCTGAACGGAGTCGGCTCGGCTGCCGTGCGAGGTGGCGGGAACTCCAGCCTCGGGCGCATCGGCGTCGGCTACCTCTTTGCGGGCTTCTTCAACCAGATCCAGTACACGACTCCTGACTTCGACGGCCTGTCCTTCACCGGCTCGGTGATCCAGGCGTTCACCGATTCCTCCACGACGCTGTCGGAGCACCGGGTTCCCGGCTTCATGGCCAAAGCCAACTACGCCTGGAAAGGCGTCCTCCCCGGCAATGCCTGGACGAGCGGTTTCTTGCAGAGCTCCACCACGCCGGACGGCCGCACCTCGCTGGTGACCTCGGCGATCGACGCCGGCGCCCGCCTGGAGTACGGCGAACTCTCGCTGGTCGGGTACTTGTTCGGCGGCAAGGGCGTCGGCACTGCGGGCTTCCTGGTCGACGGCATCTATTCGCGTCCCACCGGCGACCCGTTGGCTCGGACCACCTACGGGTACTTCGGCCAGCTCACGTACAACATCATCAAGAACCTCAAGCTCGGCACGAGCTACGGCGCCTGCGGCCAGAACCTCGCCACGGGTGAAAGCGGGGACACGCTCCTCAAGAGCAACAGCTCGGTCATCGGCGGGGCGTACTACACGATCGGGGGAGTGGTCACGCTTGCGACCGAGTGGACCCACACCATCTCCCGGAACCAGGCCGGCGGCTCGGTCGCCGACAACAGCCTCGCCTTCGGCGCGGGAGCCGGCTTCTAGTTTAGTTCAGCGAACTGCAGTACAGTAAACCCCAATCCTAGAGGTGCAGTCATGGACAAGCTCGTCGCACGGATCGCCGCAGTTGCCGCGGCGGTGATGACGCTGTCTCTCGCGCCGGCGGCACCGGCGCAAACGAAGCAACTCACCCTCTGCTGGGCGGCCTGGGACCCGGCCAACGCCCTGGTGGAGCTTTCCAAGGACTTCACCGCGAAAACGGGCATCGCGATGAAGTTCGAGTTCGTCCCCTGGACGAGCTTCGCCGACCGCTTCCTCAACGAGCTGAACTCGAAAGGCAAGCTCTGCGATCTGCTCATCGGCGATAGCCAGTGGATCGGTGGCTCCGCGGAGAACGGCCACTACCTCAAGCTCAACGACTTCTTCGACAAGAACGGCATCAGCATGAAGGACTTCATGCCGGCCACGGTCCTGGGCTATTCGGAATGGCCGAAGAACACGCCCAACTACTACGCGCTGCCGGCGATGGGCGACGCGGTCGGCTGGACCTACCGGAAGGACTGGTTCTCCCGTCCCGCGATCCGCAAGGAGTTCAAGGAGAAGCACAAGCGCGACCTGGCTCCGCCGAAGACGCTCGACGAGTTGAAGGAGATCGCCCAGTTCTTCCAGGGGCGCGTCATCGACGGCAAGACCGTGTACGGCGCGTACCTCTACACGGAGCGCGGCTCGGAAGGCATCACCATGGGAGTCACGAACGCGCTCTACAACTACGGCTTCGCGTATGAGAATCCGAAGAAGCCGTACGAGATGCGCGGCTTCGTCAACTCGCCCGACGCCGTCCAGGGGCTCGAGTTCTACAAGGCGCTCTACGACTGCTGCACCGCGCCCGGCTTGACCAACGCCTACATGCAGGAAGGCCTCGACGCCTTCAAGTCGGGACAGGTGGCGATGCAGATGAACTGGTTCGCCTTCTTCCCGGGTCTCTACAAGGACCCGAACGTCGGTGGCGAGAAGATCGGTTTCTTCGCCAACCCCGCGGGTCCGAAGGGACGGTTCACGCAGCTTGGAGGGCAGGGGATCTCGGTGGTTTCGTACTCCAACCACCGCGACGAGGCGCTGCAGTACATCAAGTGGTTCGCGCAGCCCGAGGCGCAGAAGCGGTGGTGGGCGCTGGGCGGCTACTCGTGCCACAAGGCGGTGCTCAACGATCCGGGCTTCGCCAAGAGCGCTCCGTTCGCCCAGGACTTCCTCACCTCGATGGGCATGGTGAAGGACTTCTGGGCCGAGCCTTCCTACGCGCAACTCCTGCTCGCCATGCAGAAGCGCGTCCATGACTTCGTCGTGGCGGGCAAGGGCACCGCGAAGGAGGCCCTCGATGCTCTGGTGGCCGACTGGGAGAAGGTCTTCAAAGAGGACGGCAAGATCTAGTTCCCGACCAAAGGGCCGCGCCCGACGCTGGGCGCGGCCCCTTTGATCCAGAAGACGAGGCTCCGATGAGCGAGACCACCGTGCCCCTGACCATTGCCGAACACGCCGCCCGGGCCACTCCGGACGCGGTGGCACGCCAAGTGCGCGGTCTCTCCGATCGCGCCATCGCCTGGCTGTTCATCTCGCCCACGATCCTTCTCCTATTGGCGATCAACATCTTCCCGCTCGTCTGGACGGTCCGGCTCTCCTTCACCAACTTCCGCGCCAACCGGCCGAACGCGAAGATCCTCGGCGTGGGCATCGACAATTACGTTTCGGTATTGACGGACCCCGACGTGTGGGCCGCGATGCAGTCCACGGCCCATTTTCTATTCTGGACCATCCTGCTGCAGACGGCCCTCGGCTTCGCGCTCGCCTGGCTCGTCGACCGTCGCTTCAAGAGCCACGGTTTCTGGACCACGGTGATCCTGGTTCCGATGATGCTCTCGCCGGCAGTGGTGGGGAACTTCTGGACGTTCCTCTACCAGCCGCAGATCGGGCTATGGAACTACGCGGTCCAGTTCCTGACCGGGATTCCGGCGGCATCGTTCAGCATGATCGGATCGGTAAAGCTCGCTCGCTGGGCGATCGTGGTGGTGGACACCTGGATGTGGACGCCGTACGTGATGCTGATCTGTCTCGCGGGGCTGCGCTCGATTCCTGGCTACATCTATGAGGCGGCCGAGGTGGACCGCGCCTCTCCCTGGCGGCAGTTCTGGACCATCACGGTACCGATGGCGCTGCCGTTCATCATGCTGGCGGTGCTCTTCCGCGGCATCGAGAACTTCAAGATGTTCGACATGGTGAACCTGCTCACCAACGGCGGGCCGGGCTCGACTACCGAGGTCGCCTCGATCACCCTCAAGCGCGAGGCATTCGAGAAATGGCGTACCGGCTACTCGTCGGCGTTCGCCATCATCCTTTTCGTCACCGTGTTCGGCCTGGCGAACATCTACGTCAAGGCGCTGAACCGCGTGAAGAGCCGCTGACGAGGACCCCATGACTTCCGCCATCTGCGCACATTCAGTAGTCGAGCCTTCCGGGCGTTCGAAGTCGATCGCCGGGAGCCTCGTCGTCGTCTACGCGCTGCTCTCGATGCTGCCGCTCTTCTGGATCTTCCTGACCGCCTTCAAGTCGCCTCCCGACTCGATCGCCTATCCGCCCAAGGTGATCTTCAAGCCGACCATGGACGGCTACTGCGGCCTCTTCAGCACCATCTCGCGGCAGACCCCCGAGTACATCGCCTCTTTGCCGCCGCCCACGAGCATTTGCGACAAGGTGGCGCGGGCTCGCAACATGGTGGTGGCGGGGCCGTCGAACTTCCTGCCCCGCTTCGTCAATTCGCTCGTCATCGCTTTCGGATCGACCGCACTCTCGGTGCTGCTCGGCGTGATGGCCGCCTATGCCTTCTCGCGCTTCCGCGTGCCGGGCAAGGACGACCTGCTCTTCTTCATCTTATCGACGCGCATGATGCCGCCGATCGCGGTCGCCATTCCCGTCTACCTCATGTACCGGTGGCTGGGCCTCTCAGACACGCGGTCGGGAATGATCCTCCTCTATACCGCGGTCAACGTTTCCCTCTCGGTCTGGCTGCTCAAGGGGTTCATCGACGAGATACCCCGCGAGTACGAGGAGGCGGCGCTGGTCGACGGCTACACGCGACTGCAGGCTTTCCGCAAGATCGTGCTGCCGCAGGCGGCGACCGGGATCGTGGCCACCGCCATCTTCTGCCTCATCTTCGCCTGGAACGAATATGCCTTCGCGGTGCTCCTCACCTCCGGACAGGCGCAGACCACGCCGCCCTTCATCCCCTTCATCATCGGCGAGGGCGGCCAGGACTGGCCGGCGGTGGCGGCGGCGACGACGCTCTTCCTCGTTCCCATCCTGGGATTCACGGTGCTCTTGCGCAAGAACCTCTTGCGCGGAATCACTTTCGGGGCGGTGAGAAAATGACCTCGCACTGGCCACGGATCCTGCGTCGCGGCAGGATGGAAGCAGCCGCCATCGTGATCATCGCGGCGGGCGTCTTCATGCTCCTGCAGCCGTTCTCCATGTCGCTCTACACGTATTCCTTCGTCACCACCCTCTCGGGGACGGCGCTCTTCACCGTCGTCTCCAAATTCCCGGAATGAGGCCATGGCCGAGATCCGCGTCGAAACATTGCACAAGGCGTTCGCCGACTTCACGGCGGTGCGCGATTCGACCTTCACGATCCGCGACGGCGACTTCTTCTGCCTGCTCGGGCCATCAGGGTGTGGGAAGACGACGACGCTGCGGATGATCGCAGGCCTCGAGTTACCCACCTCGGGGCGCATCCTGCTGGGCGGCGAGGACGTCACCTTCAAGCAAGCCTCGCGTCGCGACATCGCGTTCGTCTTCCAGCTCTTCGCGCTCTATCCGCACATGAGCGTGCGCAGCAACATCGCCTACCCGCTCCGGTGCCAGGGGATGCCGCGCGCCGAGGTGGACCGGCGGGTCGAGGACGCGGCGAAGATCCTCCGCATCACGCAGCTTCTTCCCCGCTCGGTGTCGGGACTCTCGAGCGGCGACCGGCAGCGGGTGGCGCTCGGGCGCGCCATCGTCCGCGAGCCGGCCGCCTTCCTGCTCGACGAGCCACTCGGCGCGCTCGACGCCGAATTCCGCGAGCTGATGTGCGACGAGCTCCGCGCGCTGCACGATCGATTGCACGCCACTACCGTCTACGTCACCCACGACCAGCTGGAGGCGATGGCCATGGCCGATACCATCGCGCTCATGAACGACGGCGTCGTCGAGCAAGTCGGCTCTCCGCAAGAGATCTACGACCGGCCGAAGAGCATGTTTGCCGCCGGCTTCATCGGCTCGCCGCCGATGAACTTCATTCCCTTCCGCGGCCGCCTCCTGCCGGGCGACAAGTGCGTGCACGCCGGCGAGGCAGCGATCGAAATCCCCGAGGCGCGCGAGGGAACTCCCGAGGCCGACCTCATGCTGGGAGCGCGCCCCGAGCACGTGCGGCTCTCGGCGAGCGCGCCTCTGCGTGCCTCGGTGGTGGAGGCGGAGTATCTGGGCACGAACCAGATCGTCACTCTCGTCACTTCGCAGGGCACGCTCGTCAAGGCCCGGGTCCCATCCGAGGTGCGCGCGAGACCGGGTGAAACGACGGGCCTCGAGTTCCGTTCGGGGAAGCTCTCCCTTTTCCACCGGGCATCGGGGCGCGTGCTCCGGTCGGCCCTGCACGAGCGGGTGGCACATGGCTGAGCTCATCCTGGAAGGCGTGTCGAAGCGATTCGGCGCCACGCTGGCCGTCTCGGATCTGAGCCTGCGGGTCGGGGACGGCGAGTTCGTCGTCCTCCTCGGGCCAACCGGCGCGGGAAAGACCACCACGCTGCGGCTCGCCGCCGGGCTGGAGAAGCCAGATGCCGGCAGCGTGCGCATCGCCGGACGCGATGCGACGTTCGAGCCGCCCGCTGCGCGCGACGTCGCGTTCGTCTTCCAGCAGTATTCCCTCTATCCACACCTTTCCGTCTACGACAACCTCGCTTTCCCGCTGCGCTCACCCATGCGACGCGTACCCGAGGCGGACATCGAGACGCGGGTGCGCGAGATCGCCGGCCTTCTGCATCTCGATAACAAGGCAGGGAAGGCTGGTCCAGTTCGGTACGCCGCGCGAGATCTACCAGGACCCGCGCAACGTCCACGTCGCCACGCGGCTGGGCAGCCCCGGAGTGAATCTGGTGCCACGCGAGCTCTTCCCCGACGTGCGCGCGCCCCCCGGGGCCGCGACCATCGGCGTACGGACCGAGCACGTGCGCATCCACAAGGGAAGGAACGGGTCGACCTCCGGCCGTGTCCGCTGGATCGAGCACCTCGGCGATCAGAGTCATTTGCACGTGAGGGTCCGTGACGCCACCGACGTCGTGACGCTGGTCGATCCGGACACCGACCTGGCCGTCGGCGACGAAGTGCGCATCGAGATGGTGGCTCCGCTATTCTTCGATGCCGGGGGCGAGAGGGTGCGTCCGTGATCGCGACCCAGGAGGCGTTCGTGGCGCAAGCGCCGGATCCGCTTCTCGCCCGGCTTCTCGATGCGGCCATCGAGGCGATCGGTACCAATGCCGATCTCCTCGGCGACCTCGACCGCGCAATCGGCGACGGCGATCACGGCCTGAACATGCTGCGCGGTTTCGCGGCCGTTGCCGGCCAGCGCGACGACCTCGCCGTGCTGCCGCTTGCAGCGGCCCTCGACGCGATGGGAAAGCTCCTGGTGATGAACGTGGGCGGCGCCTCGGGGCCTCTCTACGGAAGCCTGCTCATCGCCATGGGCAAGGCCGCGGCGCGCGACGGTGCGTCGGTCGCGACGATCCTCGAAGAAGGCGTCGCGGCGGTGAAGAGGCGGGGCAAGTCCGACCGCGGCGAGAAGACCATGCTCGACGTGCTCGTCCCGGTGCAGCTCGCATGGGCGCAATCGTGCCGGGAAGGCCTGGCCCCGCGCGACGCGCTGGAGCGCCTCCGGCGTGCGGCAAAGGAAGGGCTCGACTCCACCCGGCCGCTGATGGCGACCAAGGGGCGTGCGTCCTTCCTGCGCGAGCGGAGCATCGGACACCTCGATCCCGGAGCCTTCTCGAGCTTCCTTCTGGTCGACGCGACATGCCGCGCTTTTCTCGAGGTCGAGCCATGACGGAACGCGTCTCGATCGTGATCGTTTCGCATTCGGCCGATGTGGCGCGGGGCGCGGCCGCGATGGTGCGGCAGATGGCGGGCAAGGAGGTCAAAGTCGCCCACTGTGGCGGCAATCCCGAGGGCGGGCTGGGCACCAACGTCGCCGCCATCAAGAAGTGCATCGAGCAGGTCTATGGTCCGCGCGGAGTGGCCATCCTGGTCGACATGGGCGGAGCGGAAACGAACTCGGAGATGGCCATCGAGATGCTTCCCCGCGAATGGAAGACGAACGTCGTCATCTGCCGGGCTCCGGTGGTGGAGGGCGCGGTGATGGCCGCCGCCGAGGCGTCGGGGGGAAGCAGCCTGCAGAAGGTGCGGGCGACGGCAGAGGAATACTTCCGGTGAGCCCACTTTCCGGAAAGGCGGTAATTACCAATCCCACCGGTTTGCACGCGCGCCCGGCGGTCAAGTTGACGAAGCTCGCGAAGACCTTCGCCGCCAAGCTCCGGCTGCGAGTCGGCACCGAGGGAAAATGGACCGACGCGAAGAGCGTCGCCCGCGTCCTCGCGCTCAAGGCCCCCAAGGGACAGATGCTCTTCTTCGAGGCCGAGGGGCCCGACGCTTCCGAGGCGCTCTCGGGCATGACCGAGCTGGTGCGCCGCAATTTCGACGAAGGCTCGCAGCTCGAGCGCCAGTTCGAGGGGCAGGTGGCTTGCGCCGGGTTGACCGAGGGATTCATCGTCCGTCGCGCGCTGCCGCACCTCGACGGTGTCAATGGCGTAAGGACCACGCACCCCGCCACCGAACGGCAACTCCTCGAGTCCGCCGTGCGGAAGGCGGCTTCCGAGCTCGAGCGTCTCAAGCCGGCGGGCGGGGCGGTAGGCTCCGAAATCATCGAGTTCCAGATCGAGCTTCTCCGGGACTCAGCGCTCCTCGAGCCGGCGTTCCAGTCCATCGACGAGGGCAAATCCGCGTCGAAGGCCTTCCGGGCGGCCCTGGAGATGCAGATCGCCGAATATCGATCTTCGAGCGACAAGTACTTCGCCGCGCGAACGACAGCCACGTGGCCATCCTGGCGAGATCGCGTGGAGTGCCGCTGCTCGTCGGCTTGCGCGCGGACCTCGAGGAGCTCGCGGACGGAGAACCCGCGGTGCTCGATGCGGAAAGCGGCCGCCTGATCGTCAATCCCTCGGATGTAGCCACGAGCCAGTTCCAGCTGCGCAAGCGCGCCCGTATCGCGCAGACCGAGTCGGAAGCGAAGTACCGATCCATTCCTGCCGTCAGCGGCTCGGGGACGCGGATCACCGTCCAGATCAATGTCGAAAGCGAGACGACGCTCGAGCGACTGGACCCGGAATCCTGCGACGGCATCGGCCTGACCCGCACCGAATTCCTCTTCCACGACGGTCTTCCGGACGAGGAGGTCCAGTACCGGTTCTACCGGCGGCTCATCGAATGGGCCTCTGGCAAGCCCGTCGTCATCCGTACGCTCGACGCCGGCGGCGACAAGCCCATTGCAGGCCTCACGCTGCTCGGCGAGCAGAATCCCTTCCTGGGCGTGCGCGGAATCCGCCTGAGCTTCTCGAACCCCGAAGTGTTCCGGGTGCAGGTCCGGGCGCTCTCGCGCGCTGCCGCGCTCGGACCGCTCCAGATCATGCTTCCGATGGTCACCATCCCGGACGAGTTGAAGACGGCGCGCGAGATGCTGCGGGAAGAGGTGGACTCGCTCGTTTCCCGGGGCATTGCCGCGGCGATGCCGCCGGTGGGAATCATGGTCGAGGTACCGGCGGTGGCAATCTCCATCGCCCGGTTCGATGCGGCGTTCTATTCGATCGGCACCAACGACCTCATCCAGTACGTCACCGCCTCGAGCCGCGACTCGGTCGCGCTGGCGCCCCTCTACGACGCCACGAGCCCCGCGGTCCTCGAGCTGATCGCCCGCGTGGCGGCGCACGGGCGCTCCGTCGGGCGCGAGGTGAGCGTCTGCGGCGACATGGCCTCCGATCCGAAGCTGGTCCGGTACCTGCTCGAGGCCGGTATCACCAGTCTCTCGGTGACGCCTGCCGCACTGGGATCGGTCAAGCACGCGGTCTCCGCCCATGGCCGCTAGATCGGCGGCGCGAATGAAGGTTTCCGATGCGGGACCCATCGCGGCCTACAAGACCATCCTGCGCGACTGCCTCGATCGCCGCCCCGCCGGCATGCGGGCGCGCATCGCCGTCGCGCTAGGCAAGCACAAGAGCTTCGTCTCGCAGCTTTCCAACCCGATCTACCCGATGCCGGTGCCGGCCCGGCACATCGCGACCATATTCGACATCTGTCATTTCTCCCGCGAGGAGCGACGGGCCTTTCTCAAGGCGTACGAGCGCGCCCATCCCGGGGCCGTTTCCGAGCCGGGCGAGGAGGGCGAAAAGGCCTCGCGCCGGAAGACCATCTCGCTGGAGATTCCGGAGCTGAGCGATCCCCGCAAGCAACGCGCGCTAGAATCGCTCTTGCGCGAGCTCGGCGAGCGGATCGGCAAATTGCTCGATTCGGAGATCCCATGAAGAAGTTCGTGAACGACGGGGTGAACGTCGTCCCCGAAGCCCTGCGCGGATTTGGTCGTGCGCATCGCGGCCTCGTCGTGGTGCACGAAAAGCCCGCATACGTCACCAGGGCGTCGCCGAAGTCCGCGAAGGTGGCCCTGGTCTCTGGCGGCGGCAGCGGTCACGAGCCGCTCCACAGCGGATTTGTCGGCTACGGAATGCTGGACGCTGCTTGCCCCGGTCAGATCTTCACCTCGCCGACACCGGACCAGATCAGCGCTGCCGCGGAGGCAGTCGATGGCGGCTCTGGCGTGCTCTTCATCGTCAAGAACTATGCGGGCGACGTGATGAACTTCGAGATGGCCGCGGAGAGCTTCGCAGGAAAGAGCGCGAGCATCCTGGTCCAGGACGATGTGGCGGTGGAAAGCGCATCCGGAAGGTCGAGCCGGCGCGGCGTCGCCGGTACGCTGGTGGTGGAGAAGATCGTCGGCGCCGCCGCCGAGGCCGGCGAGGACCTGGCGGTGTGTGCCGCGCTCGGGGAGCGCACCGCCCGCGCCTGCGCAAGCATGGGGGCCGCGCTCACCAGTTGCACCATTCCCGCGGCCGGCAAGCCGACATTCGAGATCGGCGAGGGAGAGATGGAGCTGGGCGTCGGCATCCACGGCGAAGCGGGCCGCCGCCGCGTGCCGCTGGCGCCGGCGGACATCATTGCGGCCGAGCTGACCGCGGCCGTCCTGGACGATCTCCAGCCCCGCAAGGACGAACCTCTGCTCCTCCTGGTAAACGGCTTTGGCGGAACGCCGCTACTCGAGCTGTACCTGATGTATGAAACGGTCTCGCGCCGCCTGGAGGCGGACGGGCTCGTCATCGCGCGTTCCTTGGTCGGGAACTACGTCACCTCTCTCGAGATGGCGGGCTGCTCGGTGACTCTCGCTCGTCTCGACGATGAGCTGCTCCGTCTATGGGATGCTCCGGTGCATACCGCGGCGCTCCATTGGGGAAGGTGAAGTAGTCGCCGCGTGATTCGTCGCCAGAATCGCCGGCGAGATCCAGGACGAGTTGGACATCCCCGCCTCGACGCTATCCCACCATCTCGACGTTCTTCTCGACGTTCTTCGCCAGGCCGAACTCGTCGAGCAGTTCCGCGCGGGCAAGTTCCAGCGCTACCGAGCGCAGTCCGACAGCCTGCGCTCGCTCATCGATTTCCTTTACGCCGAGTGCTGCACCCGGAGCCGGGCCGTGGCTCCGTCGTCCCTTACGGCCATCAACCACCGAAAATAGGAGATCGCCATGTCCACGAACTTGAAGGTCCACGTCGCTCTCAACACGCCCGCTTTCGACGCGTCGGTCGCGTTCTATCGGGCCTTCCTCGGCATCGAACCGGTAAAGCTCAAGCCAGGCTACGCGAAGTTCGACGTGGCCGAGCCACCCCCTCAACCTGACGCTGAACGAAGGCCCGGCGCCCACGCCCGGCGCTCTCTCCCATCTTGGCATCCAGGTCTCCTCGACCGCGGCCGTGCTTGCCGCCACTGACGGTTGCGCTCCGCGGGTCTGGCGCACGACGAGCAGCATGGCACCGACTGCTGCTACCCCCTCCAGGACAAGGTCTGGGTCAAGGACCCGAACGGCAACCGATGGGAAGTCTTCGTCGTAAAGGTCGCTGACACCCAGCCGACCCTGACGGGCGGCACCGCGAGGTGACAGCCTTGACGGCATAAGGACATGCGGGTATCTGCATGCCGTGATGCCATGGCTCCGTCCTTCCGCCGCCTTGCACGTGCACCCTGTGTCGCTCCTGTTCAGGGCGCTCGGAGACGATACCCGGGTGCGCATCGTCGCGCTTCTGAGCCACGGCGAATTGTGCGTCTGCCACGTCCAGGAAGCCCTCGGGCTCACGCAGCCGAACGCCTCCCGCCAGCTAGGTATCCTCAAGAACGCGGGGGTCGTGGAATCTCGCCGCGAAGGGACGTGGACCTACTACAAGCTGGCGCCGCAGGCTGACGACCACCGGCGCCGGCAGCTTCGCGCGCTCGTGGATGACTTCTCAGACAAGGGCGCCTTGCGCAAGGACGTCGAGCATCTGGTCAAGGCGCGCGGGCCGAGGGCCTGCAAGTGACACTGCGTCCTGGGGCCCTGTTGCAGCGGGTGGTGGCGGAGTTCGTGGCCACGGCGCTCCTTCTCGCGATCGTGGTCGGCAGCGGCATCATGGGCGAGCGGCTCGCCGGCGGGAACGTCGCCGTCGCCCTGCTTGCGAATACCCTGGCCACGGGCGGCGGACTCGTCGCGCTCATCCTCGCGTTCGGGCCGGTCAGCGGCGCGCACATGAACCCGGCGGTCACGCTCGCGGATTTCGCAATGGGAGGACTCCCCCGGCGAGACGTGCTCCCGTACATCGTCGCGCAGATCGTCGGGGCCTATCTCGGCGTGGCAGTTGCACACGGGATGTTCGAGTTGCCGGTCTTCACACCTTCGCACCACGTCCGGGCGGGTGCGGCGCAGTTCCTGAGCGAGTTCGTCGCCTCCTTCGGGCTCCTGGCGACGATCTGGGGCGTGGCGAGGCGGCGGGCGACCGCAGTACCGTTCGCGGTCGCCGCCTACATCGTCGCCGGGTACTGGTTCACGGCGAGCACGTCCTTCGCCAACCCGGCAGTAACGCTGGCGCGGGCAGCGAGCGATACGTTCGCGGGGATCCGGCCCGCGGATGCGCCCGCCTTCATCGTCGCCCAACTGCTCGGCGCCTCCGCGGCGACCCTGCTGTTCCGCTGGCTTGCACCGGCACTGCCGCAGGTTGCGCCCGACATCATGGTCCCGCACTCAGTAGCTCCGAGGGTGGAGGAGGCATGAAGGCAGGACTGCCGGATGCAGCGTCGTCTTCAGCGAGGATCTGAAATACGGGCAAAACTTCGAAGTGTCTTGATCGAGAATCCCTTCCCGCGTTGATCACGAACGGACGCAATGCCCCGTAAGTGTCAGTTTCCGGAAACATGACGGGCACCTGCGGCGACGAGACGGAACTGCCCTGGTTCGCCGACGATGTGCCGTCGAGCGCCCACAAGGGCTGGTACGACTTCCCGGCTAACACGCAGATCACCTGAGTTGATCCCACTCTCGGGGGTGTGCGAATGTACGCTTTCGTAGCTTAGCCCATCCCGGAGTCGACAACAATGACGAGATTTTACCAGGCGCTTTGCGCAGGACTGTTCGCGGCCGCCGTGGCCGGATCCGCTTTCGCGCTCGAACCCGACGAGCTGCCGGCCGCAGGCGGTCTCAAAGACGCGGGGGTTCGCACTGGCCAGCAGCTCAACTCGCGCGGCTTCCGCAGCAAGATCGGGCAGGGTCACACCAACTCGGGGGTCACCGCCCTCGACACGCTGCCCAACTGGAACGGCCACTTCAACGCCCAGGGCATCGACATCTTCGGCAACCCCCAGGTCATCTGGTACTACA
>VBKL01000016.1 GCA_005879805.1 Deltaproteobacteria bacterium
CCATCTCCGGCATCATCACGTCCATCAGTACCACGTCGACGTCGGGGTTCCGCTCCAGGGTGGCGATGCCGTCCTTCCCGTTTTCCGCGTAGACGACCTCCAGCCCCTGGCTCTCCAGCACGCTGGCCAGGGCGAAGATGTTGCGCACGTCGTCGTCCACCACCAGCACCTTGCGGCCCGAGATCGAGTCGCCCTCGCTGCGCGAGCCCTGCAGGATCTTGCGGGTCTTCTCGGGCAGCTTGGCATCGACCCGGTGCAGGAAGAGCGCGGTGTCGGAAAGGAGCTTCTCGGGCGAGCCGGTCCCGGCCTTCAGGACTACCGATTCGGCATACCGCTTGAGTTTCGCCTCCTCCTTCGAGCTCAGCTCCTTGAAGGTGTAGACGACCACCGGAAGGTCCTGGAACCGCGGCTGGGTCTTGATCTCCTCCAGGAGCTTCGACCCTTCCATGTCCCCGAGGATGAGGTCGAGGACCACGCAGTCGAACCCGCCCGTCTCGAGGGCAGCAAGGGCCTCCGCGCCGGTGCGGGCGATGGTGACCTTGACGTCGTCGCCTTCACCGATCAGCTCGGCGATGCTGTCCGCCTGGGGCTTGTCGTCCTCGACGACAAGGAGGTTCTTCACCTTCTTGTCGACGAACTGCGCGATGTGGGTGATGGCCCCTTCCAGGGCCTCCTTGCTGACCGGCTTCTCCAGGTAGGAGAAGGCGCCCATCGCCGCGCCCTTCTGGCTCTTCTCCACGATGGAGATGACGTGCACCGGGATGTGCCGGGTGCGCGGGTTGCGCTTCAGGCGATCGAGGATCGCCCAGCCGTCCACCACCGGAAGCTGGATGTCGAGGGTGATGGCGGCCGGCATCAGCTCGTTGGCGAGGGCGAGGCCGGTGTCGCCGCGGGTCGCGACCACCGCCTTGAATCCCTTCTCGCGCGCCATGCCCACCATGATGCGGGCGAACTTCACGTCGTCCTCGATGATGAGCAGGACGCGATCCCCTTCGCGCAGGTGCTCGCGGTCGTCGTCTACCTGCTTCTGCGCCGCGGTCTCCGGCATGGGAGTCGCTTGCGAGAGCAGGTCGACACGAGAATCGTCCCGCTTCTCCCGCGACTGCTGCGGAGGCGCGTGGCGGATCTTGGGGGCGAAAGAACGGGCGCGCGACTGCTGCGGCGCCTGCAGTTGGCGCTGCTGCGGCGACTGCTCGTCGTCGTCGACCTCCTCCAGCCCGATGTACCGGTCGGGGAGGTAGAGGGTGAAGAGCGAACCCTCGCCCGGATCGCTCTCGACGTGGATCTCGCCGCCGAGGAGCCTGGTGATCTCTCTGGAGATGGAGAGGCCGAGACCGGTGCCGCCGTACTTGCGGCTGGTGGTCCCGTCCGCCTGCTGGAAGGCCTCGAAGATGATCTTCTGCTTGTTCTTGGGGATGCCGATGCCGGTGTCCTTGACGTGGAAGCCGATCACCGTGCCGGTCGAGAGCAGCGTCGGGGCCTCGAAGAAGGAGCGGTCCTTCACCACCTCGACCCGCACCGAGATGCTTCCCTCCTCGGTGAACTTGAAGGCGTTGGCGAGGAGGTTTTTCAAGACCTGCTGCAGGCGCTGCGGGTCGGTGCGAATGTGCGAGGGGACCTCCGGCTCGATCTCGATCGAGAGATCCAGCCCCTTCTGCTCGGCGACCGGCCGGAAGTTGCGATCGATGAACTCCTGCAGGTCGGAGATGGCGATGTCGCGCGGCTCGATCTGCATCTTGCCCGCCTCGACCTTGCTGAGGTCGAGGATCTCGTTGATGAGCGAGAGGAGATCGCCGCCCGAGGCGTAGATGGTCTTGGCGTACTCGACCTGCTTGTCGGTGAGGTTCGAGTCCTTGTTGTCAGAGAGGAGCTTGGCGAGGATGAGTAGCGAGTTGAGCGGCGTGCGCAGCTCGTGGCTCATGTTGGCGAGGAACTCGCTCTTGTACTTGGAGATGAGCTGCAGCTGCTCCGCCTTCTCCTCGATGGAGGCGCGGGCCATCTCCACTTCGCGGTTCTTCACCTCGATGTTCTGGTTCTGCTCCTCGAGCTGCTTGGCTTTCTCCTCCAGCTCGAGGGCCTGCTTCTCCAGCGCCGAGTTGGAGCGCTTCAGCTCTTCCTGCTGCACCGTCAGCTCGCGCGACTGGGTCTGCAATTCCTGCGTCAGTCCCTGCGACTGCTGGAGCAGCTCCTCGGTGCGCATGTTCGCGCTGATCATGTTCAGCACGACGCCGATCGACTCCATCAACTGGTCGAGGAAGATCTGGTGGATGGCGCTGAAGTGGTTGAAGGAGGCGAGCTCGATGACCGCCTTCACCTCGCCTTCGAAGAGGACGGGCAGCACGATGATGTTGAGCGGCGACGCCTCCCCGAGCCCCGAGCTGATGGCGATGTAGTCGGCTGGCACGTTGGTGAGGAGGATCGTCTTCTTCTCCAGCGCGCACTGGCCGACGAGGCCCTCGCCCAGCCGGAAGCGGTTGGCGAGGCTCTTGCGCTCGCGGTACGCGTACGTCGAGCGGAGCTTCAGGACCGGGGAATTGCCCTCCTGCTCCATCATGAAGAACGCGCCGTGGTGCGCGGAGACCAGCGGAGTGAGCTGGCTCATGATCAGGCGGGAGACCGTGTCCAGGTCCTTCTGCCCCTGCATCATCGAGGAGAACTTCGCCAGATTCGTCTTGAGCCAGTCCTGCTCCTGGTTCTTCTGCGTGGTCTCGCGCAGATTGACGATCATCTGGTTGATGTTGTCCTTCAGGCGCGCGACCTCGCCTTCCGCCTCGACGGTGATGCTGCGGGTCAGGTCGCCCTTCGTCACCGCGGTGGCGACCTCGCTGATGGCGCGGATCTGGGTAGTCAGCGACGCGGCCAGCTGGTTGACGTTGTCGGTGAGCTGCCGCCAGGTGCCGGTGGCGCTCGGCACCTTCGCCTGGCCGCCCAGCTTTCCTTCGATGCCGACCTCGCGCGCGACCGAGCTCACCTGATCGGCGAAGGTCGAGAGCGTCGAGGTCATGTTGTTGATGGTCTCGGCGAGCGCGGCCACCTCGCCCTTCGCGTCCACGGTCAGGCGCTGCGTGAGGTCGCCCATCGCGACCGCGGTCACCACCTTGGAGATGCCGCGCACCTGGGTGGTCAGGTTGCGTGCCATGAAGTTCACGTTGTCGGTGAGGTTCTTCCAGACGCCGGCGACCCCGGTCACTTCCGCCTGGCCGCCCAGCTTTCCCTCGGTGCCGACTTCGCGGGCGACGCGGGTGACTTCCGAGGCGAACGAGTTCAGCTGATCGACCATCGTGTTGATGGTGTTCTTCAGCTCGAGGATCTCGCCCTTCACGTCGACCGTGATCTTCTTCGACAGATCGCCCGTCGCGACCGCCGTCGTGACCAGGGCGATGTTGCGCACCTGCCCGGTCAGGTTGGAGGCCATGAAGTTGACGTTGTCCGTGAGGTCCTTCCAGACGCCCGACACGCCGCGCACGTCGGCCTGTCCGCCCAGGCGCCCTTCCGTGCCGACCTCGCGAGCCACGCGGGTCACCTCACCCGCGAACGACCGCAGCTGATCGACCATCGTGTTGATGGTGTCCTTGAGCGCGAGGATCTCGCCGCGCGCCTCGACGGAGATCTTCTGCGAGAGGTCTCCGTTCGCGACCGCGGTGGTCACTTTCGCGATGTTGCGCACCTGATCGGTCAGGTTTCCGGCGAGGACGTTGACGTTGTCGGTCAGGTCCTTCCAGACGCCGGCGACTCCGGGCACTTCGGCTTGGGCGCCCAGCTTTCCTTCGGTGCCGACCTGCTTGGCGACGCGGGTGACTTCCGATGCGAAGGACCGCAGCTGATCCACCATGGTGTTGATGGTGTCCTTGAGCGCGAGCACCTCGCCTCGCACATCCACCGTGATCTTCTGCGACAGGTCTCCGTTCGCGACCGCGGTGGTGACTTTCGCGATGTTGCGCACCTGGTCGGTCAGGTTCCCTGCGAGGATGTTGACGTTGTCCGTCAGGTCCTTCCAGGTGCCCGAGACACCTTTCACGTCGGCCTGGCCGCCCAGCTTTCCATCGGTGCCGACTTCCTTGGCGACGCGGGTCACTTCACCGGCGAAGCTGCGTAGCTGATCCACCATGGTGTTGATGGTGCTCTTCAGCTCCAGCACTTCGCCCTTCGCGTTGACCGTGATCTTCCTCGACAGGTCGCCGTTCGCGACCGCCGTCGTCACTTCGGCGATGTTGCGGACCTGGGCGGTGAGGTTGTTCGCGAGCAGGTTGACGTTGTCGGTCAGGTCCTTCCAGGTGCCGGCGACTCCCGGCACCTCGGCCTGCGCTCCCAGCTTCCCTTCGACGCCGACGGTGCGGGCGACGCTGGTGACCTGTTGAGCGAAGATGGAGAGCGTCTTCGTCATGTTGTTGAGCGTCTCGCCGAGGGCGGCGATCTCGCCCTTCGCGTTCACTTGCAGCTTCTCGGCGAGGTCTCCGTTCGCAACCGCGGTGACGACCTTGACGATGCCGCGCACCTGCGTGGTCAGGTTCGAGGCCATGAAGTTGACGTTGTCGGTGAGGTCCTTCCAGACGCCCGACACGCCCTTCACGTCGGCCTGACCGCCTAGCTTTCCTTCCGTTCCGACTTCGCGAGCGACTCGGGTGACTTCCGCGCCGAAGGAGTTGAGCTGATCGACCATCGTGTTGACGGTGTCCTTCAGCTGCAGGATCTCGCCGCGCGCGTCGACGGTGATCTTCTTCGAGACGGTCATGCTGTTGATGGTCTCCGCGAGCTCGGCGATCTCGCCCTTCGCCTCCACCTTGAGGCGCTGGGTCAGGTCGCCGTTCGCGACCGAGGCCACGACCTTGGCGATGCCGCGAACCTGGGTGGTCAGGTTCGAGGCCATGAAATTCACGTTGTCGGTGAGGTCTTTCCAGGTGCCGCCGACGCCCTTCACTTCCGCCTGGCCGCCCAGCTTCCCTTCGGTGCCGACTTCGCGAGCGACGCGGGTGACTTCGGAGGCGAAGGTATTGAGCTGATCCACCATCGTATTGATGGTGTCCTTGAGAGCGAGCATCTCGCCCTTCACGTCGACGGTGATCTTCTGCGACAGGTCTCCGTTCGCGACCGCGGTGGTGACCTTGGCGATGTTGCGCACCTGCCCGGTCAGGTTCGACCCCATGAAGTTCACGTTGTCGGTGAGGTCCTTCCAGACTCCCGACACGCCCTTCACGTCGGCCTGCCCGCCCAGCCTTCCTTCGGTGCCGACCTCGCGCGCGACGCGGGTCACTTCGCCGGCGAACGCGTTCAGCTGATCGACCATCGTATTGATGGTGTCCTTCAGCTCCGAGACCTCGCCCTTCGCGTCGACCGTGATCTTGCGCGACAGATCGCCCAGGGCGACGCTGGTCGTCACGTCCGCGATGTTGCGGACCTGCGCGGTCAGATTGTTGGCGAGCAGATTGACGTTGTCCGTCAGATCCTTCCAGGTGCCCGCCACACCCGGGACGTCCGCCTGGGCGCCCAGCCTTCCTTCCACGCCGACCGTGCGGGCTACGCTCGTGACCTGCTGCGCGAAGACCTGCAGCGTCTTCGTCATGTTGTTGAGCGTGTCGCCGAGGGCGGCGATCTCGCCGCGAGCGTTCACTTGCAACTTCTCGTTCAGGTCTCCGTTCGCGACAGCGGTCACCACTTTGACGATGCCGCGTACCTGGGTGGTCAGGTTCGAGGCCATGAAATTCACGTTGTCGGTGAGGTCCTTCCAAACGCCCGAAACGCCCTTCACGTCGGCCTGGCCGCCCAGCTTTCCTTCGGTGCCGACTTCGCGCGCGACGCGGGTCACTTCGCCAGCGAAGGAGTTCAGCTGATCGACCATGGTGTTGATGGTGTCTTTCAGCTGGAGGATTTCTCCCTTCGCGTCGACGGTGATCTTCTTGGAGAGGTCGCCCTTGGCGACGGCGGTCGAGACCTCGGCGATGTTGCGCACCTGGGAGGTCAGGTTGGACGCCATCCGGTTCACGTTGTCGGTCAGATCGCGCCAGATGCCTGCCGCCTCGGGGACGCCGGCCTGTCCGCCTAGCTTTCCGTCGGTGCCGACTTCCTTCGCGACGCGGGTCACTTCCGCCGCGAAGCCCGAGAGCTGATCGACCATCGAGTTCACGGTGGTGCCGATGCGGAGGAACTCTCCCTTCACCGGCTGGCCTTCGATCTCGAGGGCCATCTTCTGCGTCAGGTCGCCTTCCGCGACCGCGATGAGCACGCGGGCGACCTCGGTGGTGGGCTGCACCAGGTCGGCGATGAGGGAGTTGATGGAGTTGACACCGATCGCCCAGCCGCCGGTAACGTCGCCGAGGCTGGCGCGCTCCGTCATGCGTCCTTCGCGCCCGACCACGCGCTCGAGGCGGACGATCTCGGTGGAGAGCGCCTCGTTGCGCGACACGACCGAGTTGAAAGCGCGCGCGATGTCCGCCATGACGCTGCTGCCACGCGTGAACGGCAGCCGTACCGCGAAATCGCCATCCCGCGCCGACTGCAAGGCCAGAAGCAACTCGCGCAAGCGCTGATCGGCGGCTTGCTCCTGCTCGTTTCCCTCGCCATTCCCGTTACGGCGCTTGCGCCGAGGCTTCTTCTCTTCGGGCGAAGGGGGGTCCATCGGATCGTGGGTTTCGGCCACGGAGTACTCCTTGATCGAGTCGATGCGGGCGGCTGAGACTGAAAGCTTTACAAGGAAAGGGGCTAGAGACGATCGGGGGTGATCGCGGTCATGTAAAGAACGCGACTGCAGGCCTGCGCGCGCGGCGTCGCGGAGATGTCCAACTGTTGACGGGGCAACCTCCCGGACAAACCTTACCGGCCGGGCTGGAGCGCGACACCATTTTTCAACCTGGCTGCAGAGCGGGCGGGCGGGGGTCGGGCTGCTCGCACGCGGCGGCTGTCAAAAGTACCGGGCCACCGCCATCGTCACGATTTCACCGATCAGCTTCTCGTAATCCCGCCCAGCGTTCTGCGCGGCGATGGCAAGCTCGGCCTCCGGCGCGAGCCACGGGTTGGGATTCGCTTCGATCACGAAGATCTCGTTCTTGGGCGTGACGCGCATGTCGACGCGTCCGTAGTCGCGCAGCTTGAGTGCATCGTAGACCTCGAGCGCGGTTTCCTGGAGCCGCTTCTTCAGATCGCCGGTCAGGCCCTCGGCGACCTCGGAGCGCGTCACGTCGTACGCCTCCGACCCCTTGTCCCACTTCACCTCGCGCCCTGCGATGCGCGGCATGTCCTTCGGCAGCCTGGAGAGGTCCAGCTCGACGGGGGGAAGCGCCTCCGGCTTCTCGTTGCCGAGGACGCCGACGTAGATCTCGCGTCCTTCGATGTACTCCTCGATGAGCGCGGCGCAGTCGAACCGCTCTTGCACCCAGCTCACCCGCTCCATCAGCTCGCGCACCGTCTTCACCACCGCCCCGGCGTCGATCCCGACCGATCCGTCCTCGGAAGCGGGCTTGACGATGAGCGGGAACCCCAGGTCGTCCATGTGCTCGACCTTGCCCCGCGTCACGGTGGCGAAGTTGGGGGTGCGGATGCCGTGGAAGTTGAAGAGCTTCTTCGCGAGCGATTTGTCCTGCGCGAGGAAGAGCGAATAGGGCCCCGCCCCGGTGTAGCGGAGGTCGAGGAGGTCGAGGAAGGCCGCGACGTGCGCCTCCTTGAGATCGTCGCCCTCGTACGCCTCGGTCATGTTGAAGACCAGCTCCGCGCCGCTCTTCGGCAGCGCGAAAAGCGCTTGCTCTCCGCCCAGCTCGTGGAAGAAGGGATCGTGACCGTTGGCGCGGATGGCGTCGAGGACGTGCTCCCGATCGAGCTTCGATCGCCGCTCCCGCTTGCGTCGCCGCACCGGGACCGCGGGACATTCCTTCCGGCGCCGTTCGCCGTGAGGAAGAAGGTTGTCGCTCGGATCGTAGAGGACCGCGATTCGCACGCACTGCTACGTACTCACTTTTCGTCGAACTTGCCACGCTGCAGATAGTTCATCGCCAGCGTGGTCGCGAGCACCGTCATGTCGAGCAGCTGTTCCGCCTCGCGCGATCGGTCGACGAACAGCTCCAGATCCCGCGATCTGCGCACGATCGTTTCCACCAGCTTCTTGGCCAGGGAGCGGCGGATCCCGGTCCAGTAGGTGATCTTGTCGGTCAGGGTCTTCGCGTGCGCGGCGAGTACGGTACCCGCGGGAGCGAGGCCTTCGCGGGCGGGTCCGGCGGTGAAGATGTCCTCCAGCTCGCCGTCCGGGACCAGGTCGGAGATGGCTCGCTGCTCGTCGGGAATCGTCTCGCGATAGAAGTCCTCGAGGCTCGTCGCCATCTCCTCGACGGGCATTTCCGCCAGCGCCTTGGCCAGCGGGCGCGTCGGATCCTTGTTGGCGAGCTCGCGGGCCATCCGATCGACGTATTCGAGCTTCTTCAGCGCCGGCCAGCCCGCATACCGCTTCTTCCAGGCGGACCTCGGCGTCATCCAGACGGCGAACGTCTCCGCGAAGTCCTCGTCCGGATGCTTCTGCGCGTACCAGCCGGCGATGTGCCGCACGAAGCGGCGCGAGAAAGGGACCGGCGTGTAGGTGTCCACGTAGGGACGATCGAACGGACCGAAGAGGTCGATCCACTCCTTCGTGTCGTAAAGCTCGTAGGCGTAGTTGAAGGCGTGCCCCGCCTCGTGGCGCAGGTACATGAGGATCTCGCGCTCGTCCTCGAGATCGTTGAGCGACCGCTCGATGGCCGCGACCTTGGGATCGGCGAGATAGAAGGGGATGCCGATGATGGGCTCGCGATCGGGACAGGCCCACTCGTCCGACAGGTAGCAGGCGGGACGGAAGCGGGTGAGCCCCTTCGCCAGAAGCTCCTCGTGGAGCTGCTTGACGAACTTCTCCAGGGGCGACCCTTCGATGCGTAGCTTGAGATCGCGGATGGGCCGCTTGAGAAGCTCGCGTGCCTCGGGGGGCGTGTGCTCGAACGCCTGCAATGCAGCCTCCGCTACAAACGGTATCCCCGGCCGGCTAATTTGCGCATCGCCCGGCGCGGTTAAACAACATTTTTTCGCGGGCGACCGCCGCCCGCTCGACCCCCGAGCGGGCGGGCGGGCGGAAGGTCTCACGGAGGGCGAAAAATGGTCGAGGTGAAGAGCTTTGCGACGACGCGCCGGTTCGATGCGGCGAAGATGCAGAAGCTCGCCCTCTTCGAGAGCGAGCGGTTCTTCTGCGACATCTATTGTCTGTTGCCCGGGCAGGAGCAGAAGCCCCACGCTCACGAGGGAAGCGACAAGGTGTACGCGGTCCTCGAAGGCAAGGTGGAAGTGCGGGTCGCTGGAGAGACGGCGACGCTCTCGCAGGGCGAAGCCGCGCTGGCGCCCGCCGGGAAGGAGCACGCGGTGGCGAACCGATCCGGCGCGCCCGCCGCGCTCCTCGTCTTCCTCGCGCCGCCGCCCAGCCACGGGTGACGCGGCGGACGTTTTCT
>VBKL01000017.1 GCA_005879805.1 Deltaproteobacteria bacterium
CAGCGCCGGCAGGGTCAGGAGCCGGCGCCGGGCCAACACGATCGTCGCCACCGCCGCGGCGACGAGCCAGAGTCCGAAATCCTGGAAGTAGACGATGCGGCGAAGCACGAGGAGGAGCAACTCGAGCCAGCGGCGCGGGTCGATCGCATGGCCGAGAATGCTTGCGCTGGTGGAAAAGGCGCTGAGGTCGTTCGGCGGGGCGAGAGTCACCTTGAACCAGAGTAGCAGCGCAGCGAAGGGAAGCGCGCCGAGCACGAAGGTCATCGCGCCCCGCGGGTCGCGCCTGCGGAGAAGGAACGCTCCGAGGAGAGCTGCCGCGTAGAGCGAGCCCTCGTTCTTCGTCCACATGCCGAGCCCGGCGGCAAATCCGGCCAACCACAACTCGCGAGACGATGTCGCGGCGATGAGCGCGCTGGCGAGCGCGAGGTACACGGAGACCGGCACGTCCGCCTGCTGGTTCGAGGCGAAGATGGGAAAGCAGGGCATCGCGACGAGGGCCAGCCCGCCAAGGATTCCCCAGCGCGTTCCCTCGCAAGCGGACAACCTCGAGACGACGATGGCGAGCGCGAGGATTCCGAACAGCGCAGCGACGAGACCGGGGACGAGCGGCATCTCGCCAGCGCTGGAAAAACCCTGCGCGACCACGCCCGGCAGGAGCCACGGATAATCCTGGTGCGCCATGTACAGAAGGTCGCGCGAGAATGCCGCCCGATAGTCCGCGCCGCGCACCAGGAAACGCGCTCGAAGGTTCCAGATCATCCACGCATCCCAGCCGCCGTCCGGAAACCGCAGCGTGTGCTCGACGAATGCTGCCGCCGCGATGGCGCACGCCACCGCGAAGAGGGACCACAGCCAAGCAGGTGCGGGGTCGCGGGGGTGCGGATCGGAGGCCGCCTTGCGCCGGAAGAAAAGCCAGAGCGTCGCCCCTGCAGCGCAAAGGACCGCCTGATCCGCGCGCCCCGGGGGCCGGCCGGAGGCCATCAGCCGTGTCGCGAACCACGCCGACGACACGCCGATGCCCAGCGCCATGGCAGCGGTCGCGCGGAACAACAGCCCGGGCATGCTTCCGGCGCGCGCCGGGAAACCTGTAGCGACCAACCCCGCTCCACAAAGAACGATGGCAAGCAGGCTCATCTTGGCCGCGCGACCGCCACGCCCGGGGTCGGCTCCACGACCAGCGTCAGTCGGTGCGTTCGAAGCAATTCGCCGAGGCGCGCAGGATCCGCAACGTTGATGACGACTTGCGAAAGGCGGTCCTCGCCCGGCCGCAGGACCAGGGGCGCGAGGGCGTATTGGGCCTGCAGATACAAGCGATTGCCGGGTGTCCCGCTCTCGCTGATGGGACCGCGCGTAGGAGGCACGTCGGACAGGTAGCCGGCTTGCCCCGGTCCCACGAATTCCTTGATGGGCGCGTATCGCGTGTCGATGCGCTCGCGACGGGGCTCGTGTCGCGGCTCGGAGACGAAATGGAACCACGCGGTGCGGCCCATTCCCACGACGGCCAGCGCGGCGAAGAGGGCGCTGATCCGCTGGCGGCTCACAACGTCGAACGCTGGCCGGTCACAGCCGCTCTTGCGCGGCGACCCCTGGCCGTACACCGCTCCGGAACGGACGGACGAAGTAGGTGTAGCCGAAATACCGTGGCCAGGATCGCTGGAGCAGCGACGGATCGATGCGGTGCGCGTACTGCTCGTGGAGCGCGGGCAAGAGCGACCAGTGGACGCCCGGCTTCTCGTGATGAACGGTGTGGTAGCCGTTGTTGAAAAGGAGCCCGTTGAGCACCGGCCCAACGAAGTTCCGCGAATGGTTCCACTCGCTTTCCGAGTCGGTCTCGACGTGCTGCAAGTAGTTCACGCACTGGATCAAGAAGAGCGCCGTCTGCTGGGGGATGACGAAGAAGAGCAGTGTCTTTCGCCAGTCGAGCACCAGGAGGAACGCCATGGTGCCGAAGAAGACCACGTACTCGGAGGCCGCCGACCAGAACGCGGGGCGGTCGCGCTTGTAGAGATCGCGGAGGAAGAGGCGGATGTCCTTCGTCTGCGCGATATTGGTCAGGGTCGGATAGACGAGGATGGCGGCGAGGTGGTTCCCCTCGAACCACTTCGGCGATCGCGAGGTGTCCCCGGGCCGGTTGTTGAGCCGATGGTGCACCTGGTTGTGCGTCGGGACCCAGGCGATGGCGGGATGCCCGTAGAACAAGGCGATGACATAGCTCGTGAAGAGGTTGAGCGTCTTCGAACGCCACATGCCGAGATGGTTGTGGTTGTGGCTGATCACGGCGGAGGTGAAGAAGAAGAAGAGCGTCACCGGGTAGAGGACCGGGTGGACCCGTCCCATCCGCCAGTTGATCGCCGTCAACACCGCCGTGCAGGCGAGATACGCAATCGTTCTGCGGTCTGCACCATATCGAAGCATGCGTCGCTCTCCTTGTTATGCCGCCGGCGTCGAAACGTCCTGGGCAGCCCTCAGCCCTTCGGCGACTTCGGGGAGGATGCCCAGCTTCTGGTAGATCGGTCGCACCTGCTCCCGGAGCCTGGGTAGCTGGGCCGCACAGTATCCCGCCGCGCCAGCGCAGACCACCCCGCCCCCCGCGATGGTCCACGGGGCGCCGATCCGGTCGGCGAGCACGCCGGCGATGAGCGCGCCGAAGGGCGCCGTTCCCATGACGGCCATCGTGTAAAAGGCCATCACGCGCCCTCGCATCCGCTCTTCGAGGATCGTTTGCAGCACCGTGTTGGTGGACGCGGTCTGCAGCATCATCGAGAAGCCCACTAGTATCAGGAGCGGCAAGGATAGCCAGATCTTTTGGGACGCGGCGAAGGCTACCAGGGTGATGCCGAACGAAAACGCCGACCTGACGATGGTGGTTCCGAGACCGATCACCGAGCGTCGCAGCGCCAGGCTCACCGCTCCGCCGAGCGCGCCGAGGCCGACAGCAGCCATCAGGAAACCCAGGGTGTTCGCGCCGCCGTGCAACCGCTCGCTGGCGATGAGCGGCATCAGCACGCTGAACGGCATGCCCACGAGCGAGACCACGCCCAGCAGGCCGAGCATGACGCGGATCGGCTGCGAGCTCGCCGCGTAGCGGAAGCCCTCACGCAATTCCTGCACGACGTGCTTCGGCGCGCTGCGCGGCGCCGCCGGCCGCAGCTTCATGGCGAGGAGCGAGGCGATCACGGCGATGTAGCTGATGCCGTCGATGAGGAAGCACCCGCCCTCCCCGACCAGGGCGATGAGGACGCCGCCGATGGAAGGACCGATCAGGCGCGCGCCGTTGAACATGCTGGAATTGAGCGCGATGGCATTGGGCAGGTCGCGCCGGTCCTCGATCATCTCCACCACGAACGCCTGCCGTGCGGGAGTGTCGAAGGCGTTGATGACGCCCTGGAAGAGCTGCAGCGCGGCGACCTCGGCCACCGTGATGACGTGGAGCAGCGCCAGCGTCGCGAGCGCGAACGACTGGATCATCGAAAGGACCTGGGTGACCACGATGACCCGGTGCCGCGAATGCCGGTCGACGTACACCCCCGCGAGCGGCGCCAGGACGAAGGTGGGCACGAGCCCGCAGAAACCGATCAGGCCCAGGATCGCTCCCGAGCCGGTGAGCCGGTAGACGAGCCAGCTGGTGGCGATCCGGGTGAGCCAGGTGCCGATGAGGGAGACGCTCTGGCCGGCGAAGAAGAGGCGGTAGTTGGGGTGCGACAGCGCGCGCAGCGCGAACTTGAGACCGCCTTCCGCAGGCATGCGCGGAACCTAGACCACGGTGGTCCGGTCTTCCACGACTTTCGTTTTCGGGGAATAACACGCTGGGGAAGGCAGTCGGGGTTGTGCCAGGTCACGGGAGGGTTCGATGTTCTCCGTCCTGTTCGAAGTGAATCCGGACAAGTTCGAGGCCTATCTGGGGTACGCGGGCATGCTCAAACCGGAGCTGGAGCAGATCGACGGATTCATCGACAACGTCCGCTACCGAAGCCTGACCCGCAAAGGATGGATGCTGTCCCTCTCTGGATGGCGCGACGAAAAGGCCCTGGTCCGATGGCGCACGCAGGCAAAGCACCACGGCGTGCAGGAGAAGGGAAGAAGCGAGGTCTTCCGCGACTACCATCTGCGCGTCGGACAGGTGACGCACGACACGCGAGTGCCTGCGGGTCAGGCCTTGCTCGAGCAGCGGCTCGACGAAACGCAAACCGGCGCGGGCACGACCGTGACGCTCATCGACGCGAAGCGGCCTTCCGATTGGGTCGCGAATGCGAGCCCCTCCGATGTCGCCGGGGGTCTGGGCCTCGTCGCCGGGGCGCCCGGCCTCGTCTCCTGGGACGTATTCGATGCCGTGCTCACCCCTGGCGACGTGATCCTCCTCCTGACGTGGCGGAACGACGACGACGCGGAAGCTTTCGACAAGGCTGGTCCGCCGGAGAGCGCCAGGCGGCGGCGCGTCCGCGTGGTGCGCGACTACGGAATGTTCGACCGTCGCGAGGCGCCGCAGTACTACCCGGAGGTCCGGAAGGCCGCGCCACATCCGTGACGGCACCGCACCTCGCAGCGTTGCTGGGCGCGGTCGTCGGCCTCCGCGCAGTCTGCACGATGGCCGCGGAGCTGCCCGACGAGCGGGATCGCGCCGTTCCCTGCCGGCCGACGATCGCCTGCACCGCGGACTTCGTCCCTCCCGGCACGTTCGAGATCGAGAGCGGCGCGCTCTATCGGCGCCTCCCGGCGAATACCAGCCAATGGACCTTTCCGGTGCTCTTCAAGCTGACGTTGCTCGACGAGCTGCAATGGCAGGTCGGCACGAACGGCTACACCGTGCTCCGCGGAAAAACGCCGGCGAGCTACCTCGACGACGTCGTCATCGGCCCCAAGCTCCATCTCCACGACCAGGGCGAATCGTGGCCGTCGCTGGCCATCTCCGCCCAGGCGAGCATCCCCACCTTCCGGCGTGCAGGATACCTGCGCACCTACGATGCGCTCCTGACTTTGTACGTCACGAAGGACCTCGGCCCCGTCCACCTGGATTCGAATGCCGGCCTCAACGTCTGGCGGGTCGACGATCCGATCGTCCAGGTCTTGGAGGCCACCGCCTTGACGATGAACCTTCTTCCGACCTT
>VBKL01000018.1 GCA_005879805.1 Deltaproteobacteria bacterium
CAGGCTGCTGCCGAGTTGGGGCAGCTTCGAGGGGCCGAAGAAGAGCAATGCCAGGACGAGGATGACAATGATCTCGCCAGCTCCCAACCTCATCCGAACCTCCGCTGCGCTAAGCACTCGAAAGAAGCGGTCCGAAGTCTAGCACCGGCAACGGGCCGTGTCGGTCCCGGGAACGGGAATCCCAGGATCGGACAGGCTGGCCACCCCGCTCCGAGGGAAGGCGGTCGGCCCCGGTCTTGCTCCGACAGAAGGCCCATGTTGCGACAGATCCGCATCGCCGCCCGGACTCTCCTCCGCGCGAAGTCCTTCTCGCTCACGGTCGTGCTCACGCTGGCACTCGCCATCGGCGCCAGCACCGCCGTCTTCAGCGTGGTGCGCGGGGTGCTCCTCGCCCCGCTGCCGTATCCGGAATCGGGCCGCCTGGTCGAGCTCTTCAACTGGTACCGGCCCGACCAGCGTCCGAGCCCCGAAGTGGCGGCCATCGAGTACCGGGAGGACTACTCCAGGTTGCACAGCTTCTCGCGGGTGGGTGCCTGGGCGACGGACGGCGCCAATTTGACCACCGCCTCGCAGCCGGTCCACGTCACGCTGGGCTACGGCACGGCGTCCCTCTTGCCCACGCTCGGGATCTCGCCACAGCTCGGCCGTTGGTTCAACGCCGACGAGGAGACGCCTGGCCGCGACCGCGTTCTCGTGCTCAGCCACGCCCTCTGGCGCTCGAGATTCGGTAGGGACCCGGCCGCGGTCGGCAAGACGGTTACCGTCGGCAACGACCCCTACACGATCGTCGGCGTCCTGCCCGAGTCGTTCGAGCTGCCGGACAAGCTCGACGTCTGGGTGCCGCTGGCGATGCCGCCCGACCTCTATTCGGAAGCGAATCGCACTTCGCACTTCCTCATGGTCGTAGGTCGCCTGGCTCCGCGACTGTCGCTGCAAGACGCCCGCAAGGAGCTCGATTCGGCTTCGGCGGCCCTGCGCGCTTCCCATCCCGAGGCATACCCGGCATCCGGCCATTTCATGATGGTCGCGACGCCGCTCCACCAGACGATGGTCGGCTCGGTCCAGGCGACGCTCTGGATGCTGCTCGGCGCTGTCCTCCTCGTGCTCCTCATGGCCTGCGCGAACGCCGGCAATCTGCTCCTCGCCCGGGCGGCGGCGCGGCAGCGGGACTTCGCGGTACGCGCCGCGCTCGGCGCAGGCAGGGGCGAGCTTTTGCGAGACACATTGATCGAGAGCGTCCTTCTCGCCGTCACGGGCGGGATCGCCGGCATCGCCCTGGCGCGGTGGGGCATCGATCTGTTCCTCGCTCTCGGGCCCGAGCTACCTCGAACCGGGGCGATCCACCTCGACGGCTATGTGCTGGGGTTCGCCCTCGCGGTGACCGCGGCGAGCGCCGCGTTCTTCGGCATCGCGCCCGCACTGGCGGCGTCGCGCGTCGATCTGCAGGGCGCCCTGCGCACCACCTCTTCGACGGCGGCGCCGCATGCGCGAAGGTTGCGCCGGGTGCTGGTCTCGGCGGGCGTCGGCCTTGCGCTGGTCCTGCTCGCGGGCGCGAGCCTTCTCTTGCGCAGCTTCGAGAAAGTCGTCCACGTCGATCCTGGCTTCAATCCCACCAACGCCGTCACGCTGCGCGTGGCGCTGCCCGATGGAGGGAAGGAAGACGACTTCCGGGCCTTCTACGCCCGGGCCCTGGAGACGCTGCGCACGGTGCCGGGCGTCACCGCCGCGGGAGCCATCGACATCCTTCCACTCGCGGGCGGACGCGACCGCCGCATCGACCTCGACGGCAAGCCGACGCCGCCCGGCGAACAGAAGGTGGGTGGCCAGATCCGCAACGTGACGCCCGGCTACTTCGAGGCGGTCGGGATGCGCATGAAGCATGGCCGCGGCATCGAAGAGGCCGACGGACCGAACTCCTTGCCGGTCGTGGTGGTGAACGAGGCCTTCGCGAAGGCGTACTTCGGCGGAGATGCCATCGGCCACCGCATCCACCTCACTTTCGAAGACCCTCTCTGGACCATCGTCGGCGTGGTGAACGACGTGCGGGAGCACAGCCTCGATCGGGAGCCCTTGCCGTCGATGTTCTTCCCGCACGCGCAGAGGCCCGGCCAGCAGATGACCTTCGTGGTCCGCTCGCCGAGACCGGCGGGCGAGGTGATGCGCGAGGCGCTCGCGTCGCTCTCGAGCGTGGACGGGCGATTGCCCGCGTTCGCGGTACGCCCGCTCGGGGAGCTCGTCTCGCAATCCCTCGCGCAGCGCACCTTCGCCCTCGCGCTCGTGCAGGGGTTTGCGCTCATCGCGCTGCTCCTCGCGGCCATCGGCCTGTATGGCGTGCTCGCCTACACGGTAGCGGGCCGGACGCGGGAGATCGGGGTTCGCATGGCGCTCGGCGCGCCGGCCGTTCATGTGCTGGCCCTCGTTGCTCGCGAGAGCGCGTCGGTGGTGGGGATTGGCATGGCGGTCGGCGCGGCTGCCGCGGTCGCCGCGGGACGCGCCATCGCCGGACTGCTCTACGGGATCGGCCCGGTCGATCCGCTCTCGCTCGTCGCAGCCGTGGGAGCGCTGGCGGTCGTCTGCGCGCTGGCGACCTTCTTGCCGGCGCGGCGGGCGCTGCGGATCGATCCGCTGCTCGCGCTCAAGGCGGAGTGAAAGATGCGCGGCGCCACCGTCGCAGCCTAGAGTCGCGGCGTGGCGCTCAACATCGACGAGTTGCGGGAACGGGCGCGGCGGAAGCTGCCCACCGCCGTCTTCGATTTCATCGATGGCGCGGCCGAGGACGAGGTCACGCTGCGCCGCAACCGCGAAGCCTTCGGACGCTACGCCCTCGTCCCCCGGGTAGGAATCGACGTCTCCGCGATCGACGTCGCCGTCACCATGCTCGGCCAGCCGCTTTCGGTACCCCTTCTGCTCGCGCCGACCGGACTCTGCGGAATGGCCACCTCGCGGGGCGAGATTCCAGCGGCGCGCGCCGCGACCGAGGCCGGGATCCTCTGCGCGGTGAGCTGCCTTTCGTCCGTCACTCTCGAGGAGGTCAGCCGCGAGGCGCCGGGCCAGCACTGGTTCCAGCTGTACGTCTGGAAGGACCGCGCCGTCACCCAGGCGCTGGTCGAGCGCGCGACGCAGCACGGCTACCGCGTCCTGGTCGTCACCCTCGACGTGCCCGTCCTCGGGCAGCGGGAGCGAGACGTGCGCAACGGAGCGACCATCCCGCCCCGCATCACGCTGCGCAACGCGCTCGATACGCTCCGCCGGCCGGGATGGCTGTGGAAGATCGCACGCGGCCCGCGCGTCACCTTCGCCAACGTCGCCGCCGCCGATCCCTCCGTGGGCCTGAATCCGTTCGCGCTCTCGCCCTTCATCAACAGCCTCTTCGATCCGACGGTGACCTGGAAGGACCTGGAATGGATGCGCCGCATCTGGAAAGGTCCCGTAGCGGTCAAGGGAGTGATGACCGTCGAGGACGCGCGCCTCGCCGTGGAGCACGGAGCCGACGCGGTGATCGTCTCCAACCACGGCGGCAGGCAACTCGACGGAGCTGCCGGCGCGCTGGACCCGCTGCCCGAGATCGTCGACGCCGTCGGCTCGCGAACCGAGATCATCCTCGACGGCGGAATCCGGCGCGGGACCGACATGGCGAAAGCGCTCGCCCTCGGCGCCCGCGCCTGCATGATCGGCCGGCCCTACCTCTATGGGCTCGGCGCCGCGGGGCAGGCGGGAGTGGCGGACGCGATCCGGATCCTCACCAGCGAGCTTCGCAGGGCAATGGCGCTCATGGGATGCAAGCGGATCGGCGATCTCGGCCGCAGCTGCTTGCGCCCCGCTTGACGGCTAGCCCTCTCGCGACTCGAGCTGCACGACGTCTCCGCGGTTGAATTGGCGTATCTCCATGGGATCCTCGAGTACGAATGCGACCAGACCTGCGCCGCGCTCCGCCGCGCGATCGGCATCGAGCGCGGCGACGCGTGCTGCTCCGAGAAAGGTAGCGGGTCCCACCCGCACCTCGCCGCCGCCGTCCAGCGGACGCGCGAAGACCACCGGCACGCACTGCACCCCGCCCTCGTTGATCAAGAGCGATGCCTCGACCTCGAACCTCATGCCGCCGACGGTCCTACCGGGATCTCGAGGAGAAAGATGCATCCCTTGCCCTCGAGATTGTGGACCGCGAGGTTTCCGTCGTGGGCCTGCACCGCCTGGCGGGCGATGGCGAGCCCGAGCCCGAAGCCGGACCGGTCGGAGCCGAACTGCACGAAGGGATCGAAGATCCTTTCCACCGTTCCAGGGGGAAGGCCCCCGCACTCGTCCTCGATCTCGAACCGCGCCCGCGCCTCGATGCGCCGCAGCCGCACGATCACCGTCCCGTCCCGCCGGCTGAACTTGATGGCGTTGACGATCAAGTTGGAAAGCGCCGATCGCAAAAGCCGCACGTCGGCTTCGAGCTCGATCGTCTCCAGCTCGGTGGCGAGGCGGATTCCGCTGGCGTCCGCGAGCGGTGCCGCCTCCTCGACCAGCTCGCGGACGAGTTGCTCTCCTTTGATCCCCTCCAGATGCACCGTCCGCGGCATGCGCAAGCGAAGCTCGGTGAGCTCGTTGTCGAGCAATTGCGAGAGCCGCGCGAGATTGCGCGAGACGACGTTCGCGAGGTGCAGCAGGCGCGCATCTTCCGGCCTCTCGCGACGTAGCACCTCGATGCCGGTGCGAGCCGCGGTCACCGGCGTGCGCAGCTCGTGGGCGAGGAATGCGAGATGGTCGCTGGCCTGGCGTTGCAGCACGGCCTCGTGCTCGCGCACGTAAGCCGCGACCGAGGCGGAAATGCTGGTGAAGAGGCACCGGCTGAGGGAAACCAGCTCTTCGCGGGGCGGCTCGTATCCATCCTCGTTCGCGGCGGCAAGGATGGCGTCGCGCAGAAGCCCGTACTCGCGGATCAGCTCGTGGGGGGCGAACCCGAGTTGGAGCCGGGTGACGCCGTGGGTGGCCGCGAGCTGCCCGCTAACCGGTTGTGGCTGCCCGCATGCCTCCGCCTCGAGGGATGCCGCGAGCTCATCCAGATATACCGGCAAGGTATCGACCAGCTCGCGAGCCGGCATCGAGTCGCCCGCCGCGACCCGCGCGCCCTCCGGAGGTCCTCCCATGCAACGCAAGACGACGAAGAAAAGCGGCGCGCCCGACGCTCCGAAGGCCAGCGGCACTCTCGACACGGGAAGGCCACCGCATCGCAACCCGACCGAGCGCGAAGAGCTGATCCACAACCCGAACTACAACCAGGCCGGCAACGAGGCCGGCTCGGGCGATCAGGCCCAGGGCTCGCAGACCGGAAACGACATCGATACCGTGCCCTGACGACCGGCTGCTGGGCGGGCAGGCGGGCGTCGGCGCGCGGGAGGATTTCACCTGCGCGAGACGTTTGGAGTAGGTGCGCCTCGTAGCCCTGGTCCTCCTCGCCGCTTCGGCGGCGGTAGCATCGGAGCGCGTCGCGCGGCCGGACGCGGCCGCCGATCGCGTGCAGGGCGTCGATGTGCGGATGGGCGGGATCGGCCATACGCGCGCGAACGCCATCCGCCGTTTGATGACGACGCAGCCGGGCAGCGAGCTCGATCTCCCCACCTTGCAGCACGATCTCGCGCGGCTGCGTTCGACCGGCATCTTCTACGACGTCGCCGAGCGCACCGTTCCCGGGCCCGACGGGAAGCGCGTCGAGTTGAGCCTCAAGGACCGCTGGACGCTGCTGCCGGTGATCGGCGTCCGCCGCGGCGGTGGGCGGACCACCTCGCGTGTGGGCCTGAGCGATCACAACGCCTTCGGCCAGCTCTTTTCCGTCTACGGCGAGGTGTCGAGCAACGCGGACATCCCCTTCGTGCCGCAGAAGCCCGACGACCGCTTCGGCAGCCTCGTCTACGTGCGCGTTCCGCGGGCTTTCGGCACCCGGATTACACCGATGGTGCAGTGGAGCCGCGACTTCCTCGACTTCAGCTCGTTCGGGAGCGCTCCCCATCTTTACGACCGGAGCAGGCGCGAGGTGCGCGTGGAAGCGCGCTACGAGCTTACCGATCTGGTCTCGCTGACCTCCGGGATTGCCTTCCAGCGCGATCAGTACGCCCCTTCGTCGCTTTCGCAGTCGCCCGGGCTACTGCCGCAATCGGGCAACACCACCTGGCTATCCGCGGGCATCCAGCTCGGCATGGTGCAGGAATCGCTTTCCATGTCGGAAGGAACGCAGCTCGATCTGACGCTCTCCCGCGCGCAGGCGGGCGTGCTCGGCTCCGATTCCAGCGTTTCCGCAGCGGCGGCGACGCTGCGTTCTTTCACCATCCTCGGGGCCGGCACCGACATCGGCGGGCAGCTGACCGCGCGCGCCACCACCGGGACGAGCGACGCATTCCTCTTCCGCGCGGGCGGTCTGCGCGAGATCCGCGGCTTCCCCGACTCGTACTTCCAGGGCAGGCAGCTCGTGAACGGAAATGTCGAGCTGCGCCGCGACGTGCTCCGCACCGGGCTCTTTGTCGATGCCATCGGCCAGGCCGCGGCGTTCGTGGATTTCGGATGGGTCGGACAGCGCGCCAACGCGGTCGCCGGGATCCCGTACACGGGTCCTGTGGCGAGCGCGGGACTCGGGTTGCGCTGGATTCCGATTCCGTTCGCGCGAGCTGTCGGCCGCATCGACGTGGCGATGGGCCTCTACCCGGAACGCCGTTTCGACATCTCGCTCGGCGGGCAGCAGTTCTTCTAGCGCCTGGTATCGGCGACCTGGCCTCTGGGCTTCCCGCGCTCCTTCGCGTGGGAAAGGTCCTGCGTCCACTGCCGCTCGAGTTGCTTCGCCAGCGCCGGGTCGTCCGCCACCAGCGCCCCTTCGTCCATCTTGTTGAGCGAGAGCGGGTCGAGGTTGCAGGAGCCCACCGCCACGAGCGAACGGTCGACGAGCATCGTCTTGCTGTGCATCATCGACGGCTCGTACTCGTAAGCCTTTGCGCCGGCGGCGATCAGCCGATCCATCCGCTCGCGTTGCGGTCCGAGATAGGGACCCGTATCCGTCTTGTCGCCGGCCGCGAGGATGCGCACGTCGACGCCCTGCCTTGCCTTGCGCTCCAGCAACTGGAGGATCGGTTCCGAGGGCAGGAAGTAGGCGTTGGCGAGCCAGATGCGCTCGTGCGCGGCGGCGATGAAGAGCTGCGTGAGACGGTCGTTGTGGGTGACGATGCCGTGCTCGGTGGAGCTGACGAACGCCGCTCGCACTTTTCCGGGCCGCTCCGGCTCCGGAAACGCGTCGGCGGGCAATAGCTCCTGCGTGGTTTCCTGCCAGTTCTCCGCGAATGCCTGTTGCATCTCGAGGACCGCCGGACCGCGCACGCGCACGTTGCTGTCGCGCCACGATTCGCCGCTGACCCCGTCGCCGCGCCATCTGTCGTCGATGCCGAACCCTCCGGTGATTCCGACCCGGCCGTCCACGAGGACGATCTTGCGATGGTTGCGCGCCAGATCGTCCTGGCCGGGAACGGGCCGGGAGCGACGCACCTTGCAGCCGGCGCCGGTAAGCGGGGCGACCTCCTCGTCGGTCAAGGAGAGGCTTCCGACGGCGTCCACTAGGATCCGGCACTGCACTCCGGCGCGGGCCCGGGCGGCGATCGCGGTCATCAGGCGCTTCGAGACTTCACCGTCGGCCCAGATGAAACTGACGATATGGATGCTGCGGCGGGCCTTCGCGATCTCCGCGACCATGGCGTCGAAGACGTTCCCGTTGTTGATGAAGTCGACCGAGTTTCCGGACTGCAGGCGGACGGCGGTGGTCTGGTAGAGCGCGTTCGAGAAGTCGGGGCCGCGATCGGGAGCCTCGGGAGCGAGGTACACCTCGCCGACTGGTTTGCGCCCGATACCGAAACACGCCGACGACAAGAGAGCGAGCGAGAGAGCGACGGCGTGCCTGGCCAACGAGAGACCTCCTGCGGGGCACCGTGCGCACGACCGGCGCTCTCCGCAACCCGCCGGTCGATGGGGGCGGCGGAATCGTCCAGCGGCGATATCTTCTCCACGCATGCTTCGCATCGAGAAGGCGGCCGCGCTTTTTTCTCTCGCATTCGGTTGCGCCTCGAACCGGCTCGAGCCTGCCATCCACGGGCTTCCCC
>VBKL01000019.1 GCA_005879805.1 Deltaproteobacteria bacterium
CAGCGGGGTTCGAGCACGGGCGGAGGTCTACCGATGGCTCCTCTTCGCCGCGACCGAACTGGAACAGCCGCTCTGGCGAATCACGCGACACACTTCGCTCTACCCACCCGAGAAGCGGCTCGCGGCGGAGATACCGATCGCCCGTCAGGACTTCCTCGACATGGCGGCGGTCCTGGAGGAGCACATGGACGGCCGGCAGTTCCTCGTCGGCGACAACGTGACGGTGGCCGACTTCGTGGCGGCATACACGCTCGACATGGCGGCGGTCCTGGAGAAGCACATGCTGCTCGACAACCTGCCTCGCCTGCGCGGGTTCATGGAGCGGATGTACAAGCGTCCGAACGCCCCACCGCGGATTGCGGAGGCATTCGCGAGCCTACGTCGATGACGACCCGAGACTAGTGCGAAGGCCGTCTCCGCCGCAGCGTGAAGGCGAGGAGCGCGAGGGTGGGCAGGATCGAGCCCAGATCGGCCGCGCTGGTGCATCCGCCACCGCCCTGGGCGGCGTGGACCGTCACCCGCGCCGGATCGCTGGAGAGGACGCCGTCGCTGACGACGAGCTGGAAGACGGCATCTCCCGAGGCTGGCGCGGTGAACGAAGGCGTGGCGGAGGCGGCGTCGGAAAGCAAGACGCCGGGTCCCGACACCTGGGACCACTGGTAGGTGATCGGATCGCCGTCGGGATCGGTGCTGTGCGTACCGTCGAGCTGCACCTTGGCGCTCGGGGCCACCTTCTGATCCGCTCCCGCGTTCGCGACCGGCTTTCCGTTCACTCCGGCAGCCGAGAGGCTCACCGAGGCGGGCGCGCCGGTGAGCGCGCCGTCGTCGACGAAGAGCGAGAAGGTGAGCGTCGAGGCCACCCGGATGCGCGGGAGCGTCACGGACGGCGAAAGCCGGGTCGCATCGTCGAACGTTGCCGCGGGTCCCGAGACCTGCACCCAGCGGGCGTGGATCGGATCGCCATCTGGATCGCTGCTCCCCGAACCGTCGAGGGTCAGCGCGGTGAGCTGGGTCCCCGTCGCAGGCGCGCGCGCGACCGCGATCGGCGCGCGATTGCAGCCGGTGGCCCGGAGGGCGACTTGCTTCGCGAATGGCAGGTTGGCGAGTCCGTTGAAGACAATGTCGTCGATGTCCCAGCCGAACGCCGGGATTCCGGCGAAGTCGGCCGACCCGATGCGGAAGCGCACCTGCACTGTCTTGCCGTGGAATTGCGTGCCGCCGTCGAGCGTGGTGGTGGTGAAGCTCGGGTAGCCGGCGCTGTCCCCGATGAAGGCGGGGCGTCCTTCGAGCGGGTTTCCGAGCCCGGCTTCGAAGATCAGTCCGGGGTATCCGGCCGCCAGGTCCGTGAAATTGGTCCCGTCCGTCGAGACCTCGACCACGCCGCCGTCGACGCCGACGACGGTTCCGTTGGAGAGGACTCCCTCGAAGAATTGGAACCGGTGGCGGAAGGTGACGGTGAAGTTGCCGCTGGCGGCGACCTGGAGCGGCGGAGAGAGCAGGAAGCGCGACCCGCTGAATCCCGGATCGGGAGACGACCAGCGATGGGAGAAGACGCCGTCCTGGACGATGTGGAATCCGTCCCGGGCGCCGTCGGTGGTCCACACCGTCGTCGGGCCCTCGACGTCGTCGGTGGCCGACTGGTTCGCCACGAATTGGAAGTTCACGTTCACCCCGAAGGTGGCGGTGACCGGCGCCGCCATCGCGGTGTCGCTAACCGTGACTCCGATCGTCACCTGTCGAAGGCCGGCCGTGCTCGCGGCGAGCGTCACGGGAATGTCCGCGGTGGCGCTGCCGAGCGGGGCGACGGAGGTAAGCGTCGCAGTGGGGCTTTGCGGGAAGGTCAGCGCGGGATCCGAGGAGGTGACGGTCACCGTCGGTCCTGCCAGCGCCGACGCGCCGGTGCTCTTCAGCGCGATGTGCAGCTTCCCCGATTCGCCCGTCCCGAGCGCTCCATCCGCCGCTCCGCACAGGGCGGTCGTCGAATCGTCGACGGTCACCGAGACGACCTGCACGCCCGCGTCGCCGTTTGCTCCGGCGGTGCTTTCCACGACGCCGATGTTGTCGGCCGAGAACCGGTCGGGTCCGGTCGCCTCGGCGCCGGCACCGCGCCTCGCGAAAGCCCTGACGAAGAGATCGTAGTCGTGGGCGCTCTGGGCGAGCGCGACGGAAAGCAACGCATCGCGCGCCTCGAGCATCGTCGGCAGCGAAGGCGTCGCCTTGTAGGCCGCGACCAGATAATCCTTCATCTGGTTCTGGGCGGCAGTGAACCCGCCGGGGCCCCTGTCGCGGAGCAGCGCGGCGTAGCACTCCCACAGCATGGTCGCCCAGATCTCCCCGGTGTTGTGCACTTCCGAGTTGCCGCCGTTGGTCGCGTCGCCGGCGGCGTTCCAGAACGCGAGCGGAACGGGCTCGCCGTTCGGCCCGGTGGGCGGCGGCTCGCCGTCCTGGATGTGGCGGAACTCGAGCGGGTCCTCGAGCAGATTGGTCGAGTAGGGCACGCGCCGGACGCCGAAGTAGTAGCCCTGGTTCACGCCGCCGGAGAGCGTGTAGCCGCCGATGGCATAGGCGCCGTTGAAGTTCGCGTTCGAGGGCACCGCCGTGTCCCCCGCCGCGACGGTCATGAGGAGGGCGTGGAAGTCGGCCCATCCCTCGCCCATTCCGCGGGCGACGAGGTTGGTGAGGCCGTTGGCGTCGCCGATGAGGCGATTCGAAATCATGTGGCCCCATTCGTGCGCGACGATCTGGTTGTCGATGGTGCCGTCGCGGTCGACGCCGGTCGTCCGCTGAAGCCTCACCGTCACGGGAGTTCCCCCCGCAAGCTTCTGATGGAAGGCGTTCCCGTCGGCCAGGCTGACGAGGAGCGACGGAATGGTGATGGTCGGGTCCGTGCCGCCCATGGTGGCGATTCCGGGGATGTTGTTGGCGATCACGACGCCGATGGCGCCTGCCGTCTGGGCAGCCCTTACCTTGGAAGCAAAGGTGCAAGTTCCCCGGTCGATGAGGGCGATCTTGCCGCTCGAGTCCGCGGCGTTCGTGAGTGCAGAGCAACCGTCCGCGGGGACAGAGGCGACGAGCGGCGCGTCGGCGGCGCCTACCGGCACGTCGAACGACTGCGGGCCGAACTGCGCCGGCCCGGCGTCGTGATTGCCTTTGATGTCCGCCGGCGCGGTGACCTCGACGATGAGGAGCGGATTGGCGTTGAAGATGAACATCTGCATGCGTGCCGGCGCCCCATCCGCCGGAGTCGACATGTTGGAGTTGTCGCGCCCGCTGAAGTCCTGGCCTTCGGCGCGAAGGCTGTCGCCGCCGAGGCCGCCGCGCCCGAAATTGTCCTGCTGCGCGTTGCCGCTCGCCTCGTCGAAACCCGACTCGTAATACCAATCGTGGAAGAAGTTCACGTCGTAGAAGAGCTGCTGCAACGATCCCATGCGCTGTTCGGTATTCGCGTCCGGTTGCAGCGTGACGTCGTACGTATGCTTGAACGCGCCCGGCGCCGTGACGCTTGCGCGGAAGTCGCCAGCGCTGAAACCGTCCGGGGCGACGAGATCGACGTACGCGTCGGCGTTGTTGCCCACCGTTTCCGTCGCGCCGGCCGGGAGCCAGGGATCGGTCGCCGCCCTCGGGCTGGTGGTGGAAAAGGCGTTCTGAAGCGCGATGTCGGTCGGCGCAACGTTCAATGGCGCCTGGAATCCGTCGGGGATGCCGGTCGGATGTGGAGAGCCACCGCGCCCCTGCGGACCGGGAAAGGGCTGGTGTAGCGGACCGGGATCCGCCCACACCCGGTAGGTGAACGAGTCGCGCGCGACGAGATCGTGATCGAAGAGGAGCCTGCCGTCCGTGGCCGAGAAGACGAACGAATGGGCTGCCGCGCCGGCGCTGGATCTCCGATCGAGCGTGACCTCGACGTACCAGGCGGGCTCGAGGCGGCCGGGCAGGTGGAAGTAGACGCGCTTCGCGCGGGCCGCGCCGCCGTCGAGCGCGTAGGCGAAGTAGCCGCCCTCGCGCGGGCCGAGATCGTCCATGCGCGAAGAAGCCCCCAGCTCCGCCAGCCCGGAAACGACGGACTCGCGGGCGCTGCGCGCGAACGCGGGAGCGCCGACCCGGCCCGCCTCGCGGGCGAGATATCCGGAGAGCGCGACGACCCGCTGCTGGCGATCCATGACCACCCGCAGCTCGTCGCGGAAGATCGGAACGCCCCCGATGGACTGGCCGAAGCGGGCGATGAGCGCGCCCCGGCTGGTGTCGTGCAGCTCCCGCAGATCGGCGGCCATCGCCTGGTCCGACGTCATCCCGTAGAGAGGCGCGAAGGCGGCGAGATGCTCGCGGGCAGCGTCCGCTGGGCGGAGGTTCGGTCCCGCCTGGCGCGGCGCCGCCTGCAAGAAGGTGGGAAGGCCCATCCTCTCGTCCTGGTGTTGCCGGACCCCGGTCCGGAGCAACGGCGACCGCAGCAACGGCGCCTTCGCCACGGGAACCACGGCGAGCGCATCGAATCCGCCGCGCTCGGTGCGCGCTCGGCTGCAGGCGGCGCAGAGCAGCGCCGCGAGAACGATCTTTCGCATGAAGCCTCCCGGGACATATGGGAATCCAAGCGGGTCCCGGAAGCAAGCGCGCATGGCGCAAGCGTCAAGCCGTGCCGAGGATCTGCCGCAACACGTAGGGGAGGATGCCGCCGCCCCGGTAGTACTCGACCTCGATCGGCGTATCGATGCGGACGATCACCTGTACCTCGTCCTGCTTCCCGTCTCCGCGATGGATGACGAGGCGGGCCTTCTGGCGCGGCGAGAGTCCGGAGGAGATGCCGAGCAGATCGTACGTCTCGTTGCCGGTGAGATGCAGGGTCTGCGCGTCGGTTCCCTCCTCGAACTGGCAGGGGAGGACGCCCATCATCACTAGATTCGAACGGTGGATGCGCTCGAAGCTCTTCGCCAC
>VBKL01000057.1 GCA_005879805.1 Deltaproteobacteria bacterium
CTCGTTCTGCGCCAGCTCGGGACGGCCGCCGCTGCGGAACTGTCCGGCGGAGTCCCGGCGCTGCTTGATGAGCGTCTGCGCCACCTGCACCACCTCGGCGTCCGACAGCTCCTTGTTTATCTCGATCTCGCGGTACTTGAGCGCGCTCTTCAGCATGCGCAGGGTGCCGAGCCGGTGCTTGTCGCGCGCCCGCGCGGCGTCCTTCAATTCGCCCTCGATCCGCTCGATCAGCATTCCGGAAGCCGCTGCTCCTTCCCAACAAAGGGCCCCGCCTCGGGGCGAGGCAGGGCCGGAGCGTATCCTCGAGCGTTACAGAGCTACATCATGCCCTTGCGCGCCTTCTTGAGAGCGCGCTTCTTCGCCGCGAGCGCCTTCTTCTTGCGCTTCACCGACGGCTTCTCGTAGTGCTCGCGCTTGCGGATCTCGCTCAGGATCCCCGCCTTCTCGCACTGCTTCTTGAAACGCTTCATGGCGTTTTCGAACGACTCGCCTTCCTTCACGCGCACGCCCGGCATTGCGTTGAACCCACCGCCTTCCTTCGAATCGGGACCCACCCGTACCGCGAACGGCGCAGTATATGGTCAGGCGGAGGCCTGTCAACGCGACGCCGCGCTGCGGTGCCTCTCGGCGTAGAACTCCTTCACTCCCATCATCGAGAAGCGGTTGAGGGTGACCGAATGGGTCATCTGCGCGAGCAGCGGATCGCGCCTGCGCCACCACTCGGGGACGAACTTGGGCCGCGCGACGATTCCCTCGTGCATCAGGGCGCGGATGGTAGGCGCGTCGTCCACGCTCATCTTGCCGGCGAAGAAGGCGAGGACCAGATCCTCGTCGCTGCGGTCGAGCGCTGCCCGCAAGAAGTTGTATACGCGGCAATATCCCCGCTGGTAGACGGCGTCCTTGGTGAACGGGGCACCGCCCGTCAGGACGCCTCCCCGGAACACCCGCTCGGCGAGGTGGCACGCCTTCTCTTCGCCCCAGCGCGAGGCGAGATCGCGCCAGACGTCGAGGTAATCGGCGCCGCGAGCGGCCCGGTCGATGGCCAGCGTACGCTCGGCAAGCTCGATGAACCGGTCGTTGGTGACGTTTCCCGTCAGGTATTCGCTGACGATTCCGCCGCCTTCCTGGCTCTCGGTATAACCGCGAAGGCCGGAGGAGAGGACGCTGAGGATGGGCTGGGCCGCGCCGTTGCGGGCAGTGAGGACGTGCCAGAGCCCCTCGTGGTGGGCGAGCGCGCGGGCTTGCCGCGGCGTGAATTTCGCGTCGGCCCGGACGGCGATGCTCCTCGGGCCGGCGGCGGCAAAGGCCGCGAGTCCGCTCGACAGCTTGACCTCGCAGCTCTCGCCGAGAATCGGCCGGACGATCGCGCGGATCCGGGCGGCGCACTGCTCGGCGTCGAGCGTCGCCCGCTCCTTGCGCGCGCGAGGCCTGCTCGCCCAGTACCGCGCGATCTCGAGGTTCTCCAGGTCCTCGTTGGAAGACTCGGCGAATTCGTCGCGAGGGTGGCCGAACAGCTCGACCGAATGCCGGTAGAAGTCCTTGGTGCCCCGCGAGGCGAGGAGCCGGACGGCCGCCATGGTCTGGTCGCAGACGCCGCGGAGCAGGCCCTCGGCGCCGTTCTCGCCGCGGATGCGCTTCCGGAGATCCTTGAGCTCGCGAAGAGTCTTGGCCGGATCGAAGCCGAGAGGTGGATAGGATGGCTGCGGTAGCTCGGTGCCGCGCTTGAGGAGGAACCGCTCGTGTACGGAGCGGTCCCACGCCAGCGACCGGATGATGCGGATGGGCCTCTGGACGCGGCAGAGCGCGTCGCAGAGGGAGCGGAGCGATTCGTGAGCGCGCGTCACGAGGATGCTGATCTGGGCATCCCCGCGCTTTAAGGCTCTACGCCGTGCCCGTCTCGGACTTGGCGGGGACCGGCAGAGGCTTGACCGCCTCGTTCGCCGCCTGGCCAGCGCGGTTGACGCGGTCGCGAAGCTCCTTGCCCGTTCGGAAGAGGATTCCGCGCTTCGGGCGGACCGGAATCACCTCTCCGGTCTTGGGGTTGCGGCCGTTGTAGCCCTGGTAGTTCTTCACGTGGAAGGCGCCGAGGCCACGGATTTCGATGTTGTCTCCCCTGCAGAGAGCCTGCTTCATCGAGTCGAAGATCGTCTCGATGGTCATCTCGGCCTGCTTCTGGGTGAGCTGGCGCTTGGCCACAAGGATGGCGATAAGGTCGCTCTTCAGCATGGGTGAATCGACTCCGCGGCGTGTGATCGCCAAAAAGGCGTCACGGATAGGAACGTTACCCGAGGGTGGGGGGAGCGGGCAAGCGTTGCCCCCTCCGGGGTGCGAAGGTCCGGGTGGCGGCCTGTCCGCTAGGGCTTAATTCTTGAAATCACAGGGGAAATAGCCGGAGGTGTGTCCTTCTGCTCCAGCACACCCAGGGGTGCAGGTTTCTCGACGCGCCGCAAAAAGGCCTCCACGGACTCATCCAAGGCCCCCTCGGCGGCCTGTTCGGCCGTTGCAAAAACCCGGGACAAGGCCTCTCCGGTGGCATCCGGATCTTGTTGCGGGAACCCCAGCGAGCGCCGCCCCGCGGCGCGGAGCTCGGCGATGCTCACGCGCGAGGCTTCGCGGGCCGGAACGAACCCGCCCCTCTTCGCCTCCACCACGATCTCGGCCGCCTCCAGCGCGCGGAGCGCCTCGAGGACGAGCCGTCTCGGAACTTCGAGATGTCGCGCGATCGGGCCTGCTCGCACGGGAGAGGAGCGCCTCATCTTCACCAGCGCCAGGAAGACGCGAGCGACGAAAACCTCGCGGGCTTCCGCCGCGATGAGAAGCGGGGATCGTAGCTCCGACTTTCGGGAAGCATCGAGCGCGTACGCGAAGCGGCAGCCCGACAGGCAGATGAGCCACGAGATGTAGATCCAGGAAAGGACGATGGGTAGCACCGCCACCGACCCGTAGATCTTGTGCACCTGTACGAGCCGGGTGGACAGCGCGGCGAAGACGAACTTGGCGAGCTCCCAGGCGGTTCCGGCGACGAACGCGGCGCTCAGCGCCGAGCGGATCCGCACGCGCGCGCTGGGAAGCACCTTGTAGAGGAAGCCGAACCCCGCATACGTGATGGCTACTGACGAGAGCGCCGCGAGAACGTGGAGGATCTCGCTGTGGCCCGCGTGCCCATGCCCGTGCGCCTCCTGCATCTGCCCGATCTTCCAGGTGACCCAGATCGAGGTGCTGAGCAGCACCGGCCCGAGCGTCAAGAAGGCCCAGTACTTGAGCAAGCGCTGCACCGGGGAGCGCGCCTGCTTCACTGCGTAGATGTGGTTGAAGGCGCTCTCGATGTTCCAGAGCAGGGAGAGCGAAGAGAAGAGCAGGACCGCGAACCCGATCGCGCCCAGGGTCTTGACCGTCGCCTTGCTGGTGAACTCGGTGAGCGTCACCGAGATCGCCGCGCCGGCGCCGATGCCGAGCTGATCGTTCACGTACTTCTGCACGCCCTCGTGGAAGGGGGCGTGGCCGGATACGAGATCTATGACGCTGTAGATGACGGCGAGGAGCGGCACCAGCGACAAGAGCGTGAGGTAGGTAAGGGCCGAGGCGCGCAGCGCGATGATCTCGCCGCGGAACCCGCCGAGCCAGAGCATCGCGGCCCGGTAGACGCGCCGCGCCCCGGGCACCGCCAGGACGCGCTCGCGCACTTCCCGAAGCATCCCTATTCCGCCTTCTCCACCGCCTCGGGCGCCTCGGCCGCGGGCTCTGCCGGCTTGAGAGCGGGATCGGTGTCGCGCCGTTCGCCGCGCCCGCCGCGATCGCGGCCGCCCTTCTGCCCGCCGGGACGCGGCGTCATTCCGCGCTGCGTCTGCTGGAGGTCGGGCCGGGACCACTTCGCGTAGAGGTCGAACTGCTCGAGGTGGTACTGCGGCTGCGGGCGCACGGTGAAGCTCTTGTTGAGCTTCATCATCAGGAGCCGCATCGCCTCGCGCTCCGGCCCCTGCAAGAGCTTCGCGACCTCGGGGTGGCAGCTCACGATGATCTGGTCCTCGCGCTGCTTGCGCGCGGCGCGCTGCACCTCGCGCATGATCTCGTAGGCCATGGTCGTCTTGCTGCGCACGTGCCCGCGGCCGTCGCAGGTCGGGCACATCTCGGTGGTGAGCCGGGTGACGCTCTCGCGCACCCGCTTGCGGGTCATCTCGACCAGGCCGATGTCGCTGATCTTGAGGACGTTGGTCTTGGCGCGGTCGGCGCCCAGGGCCTCCTGGAGGGTCTTGAAGACCTTCTCCCGGTTGGACCCTTTGTCCATGTCGATGAAGTCGATGATGATGATGCCGCCGATGTTGCGCAGCCTGAGCTGGTAGACGATCTCCTTCGCCGCCTCGCAGTTGATCTTGGTGATGGTGTCTTCGAGCGAGGCGCCGGCGCCCTTCTTTCCCACGTAGCGGCCGGAGTTCACGTCGATGGCGACGAGGGCCTCGGTCTGGTCGATGATGATGTAGCCGCCCGACTTGAGCCAGACCTTGCGGTTCTGCGCCTTCTGCAGCTCCTGCTCGATGCCGAACTCGTCGAAGATCGGCTCGTCGCCGGTGTAGAGCTCGACCGCGTCGCGTAGCTCCGGCGCGACGTCGGCGACGAAGGTGCGCACCCGCTCGAACTCGGCGCGGTCGTCGATGACCAGCTTGGAGACATCGTCGGAGAAGAGATCGCGCACCGAGCGCAGGACGAGGTCGAGGTCCGGGTGCACGAGCGCGGGCGCGCGCAGGTTCTCGCGCTTCTTGCCCACCTCGTTCCAGAGGCCGAGGAGGAACTTGTGGCAGGTGATGCGCGCGCCCTTGCTGCCGATGGGATCCTTCACCACCTGCACGAGGACCTCGTCGCCCTCCTTGAGGAGGTCCTGGATCTGGGCGCGGCGGCCGTGGTTGTGCCCGTTGCCCTGGCGTTTGGAATCGTTCTGCCTGTCGCGCGCCTGCTGCTTCTGCTGCTCCGGCTTCGGGCGCTCCTCGGCAGGTTTCGCCGGCGCTCCTCGCCTTCGTCCCCTACCGCCGCGGCGGCGACCACGGCGCTCCCGGAGCGACGGACGCTGTTCGGGAGGAACGCCGATCTTTCCTTCCTTCGCGCCGGACGGCGCCGCGCCCGTGGAAGCGATTCCACCGGCCTCCGTCGATGCGCTCGCGGCAGTCGCCGGACCCTCCGAGGAACCCTCCGCGGCGATGGCGGCCTCGGCGGCAGCGTGGGCGGCGTCACCTTCGTCCTCGTCTTCGTCCTCGTCGTCGCCTTCGCCTTCGCCTTCGTCCTCGCCTTCGTCGAGCGCCTCTTCGGGGCTCAGGTCGAGGATCGGCTCGTCTTGATGCGGTTCCGTTTGCTCCCCGGCAGGCGACTCCGCGGCTCCTTTGTGGATCGCGGAAGCCTCGGCCGCCGCGCCATTGGCCAGGGCGGATTCGGGAAGGATGTTGGGCTCGCCCACCGCGGGTACGGCCTTTTCCGGCGACCCGGTGCCGGCGGGCTCCGACGACTGTGCAGCTTCGGCAGGCGGTGGCGGCGGAGAGGCGTCGCCGAAGGGTGCGGGCTCGACCGGTGGAACGCTTTGCGGCGTCAGCGTGGCCGAGGCGGCCTCGAGGGCCGCGGACCCGACCGGAGGCGTGGGAGTGCCGTTCTCGGCAGGCTCCGCGATGTCCTCGATGTCGAGGGGATCGCCCTCGGTCGCGCCGGCCTGGATCTCGATCTCTTCGCTGAACCCGGGGAAATTCGGGTCGGCGACGATGTCGGCTACGTAGAGAAAGGCGGCCTTGTCGAGGCCGATGTCCACGAACGCCGCCTGCATTCCCGGGAGGACCCGGACCACCTTGCCTTTGTAGACGTTACCGACGATTCCTTTCTCGTTCTTACGCTCCAGGTAGTACTCGGAAATGGTCCCTTGCTCGATCAGCGCGACCCGGGTCTCCTGCCCCGAGGCGTTGATCACCAAGATGTTCGACATCGAAGGATCCTTGTGCGGGGCCCGCGGGCGCGCATGCGCCATACGCGAGCGGATGCGCCAGAGCCAGGCTGCGCTCGGACGCCAAAACGGTCTGAGAAGCGTGGACGGCCACCAGTTTCTTGCCTCCGAGCGCCTAGCGCGGCCGCGCGCCTGGCGCACGGCCCCCGCGGGGCGCTGGTGTGCTCCCCGATCCGACCTCACCCGCGGTTCCGCGGGCACAAGAAGGAATTGCCGGGACGGTACCATCGGGGATCCTCCCCAGCAAGCCGATCGTCCGGATGTGATCGAAAACGAACGGCAGCGCCTACCGGCTGCTTGCTCGCTAACTCCGATCGAACAGGGCGTTCTCGCGAACGATGCGCGTCATGCCCGCCTTCACCCATTCGCTACCGAACAGGGCTTCCAAGAGCTCGTACGGGCGAGCAGTCGCCTGGGTCTCGCCGGCCCGCAGGGTGAACCGCAGCGAGCTCCGCCCCTCGGCGCGGATGGCCTGCACCGCCGCCTTGAGATCGATCCGCAGCGGGTGCTTGCCTTCGCGCTCGCGAACCACGCTCGCGTCAGGGCGCGCCGCGAAAACGGCGAGTCGATCGACCGCGTCTGGGGCGCCTTCGGGCAGTTCGACCAGGTACTCGATGCCGCGGATTGCACGGCTTAGCGAGTCGGCCTTGTTGTCGATCGGCTCGACGGAAAGGATCCGGAATCCCTCAGGCAGCTCCGCCGCGATGCGGGCGGCGATCTGCGCAGGATCGGGAGAACCGTAGAGCTCGAGATCGAGGTACTCGGCGCGGCTCTCGGTGCCGACCGGACAGGCGGGCCCGAAACCCACCCGCGGCTTCGGATTGAAGCCCCGCGTATGGGGAATGGGAATCTCGGCGCGCCGGAAGGTCCGGAGCAGCGCGGACATCGTCTCGAGATGGCTCAGCGCAACGGCGATGCCCTCCTTGGCGTAGCGCAGCCGCAGCGTGCTCCTCTCGACTGGAGGCGCCGGCGCGGGCGGACGCTTCTGCGGCCGGTAGTCTTCCGGGTGGTAGATGATGGTGTCGACCACCTCGTAGTCGCAGGAGCCGCAAGCGGTGCACCGCTCCTCGCCGTAAGCGCAGTCCTCGGTCTTGCCTTCCGCGTGGGCGGCCATCCGCTCCTTCCACAGGTACGGCTTCGTCACCTCGCAGTCGATGTGCTCGAAGGGAAGGATCTCGTCCTTGCCCTTCTCGCGGTGGGCGAAGAAGGCGAGCCCGACTCCGTGCTCGGCCTCGCAGCGCGCGAAAGCCTCCTCCCACACCTCGAGATGGAACCGCTCGGTCCATCCGTCGAGCCGCTGCCCCTTCCGGAACGCGTGCAGGACCGCGGTGGCGAGGCGGCGATCTCCCAGGGCGAGCGCGCCTTCGAGAGCTCCCTGGCGCGCGTCGTGGGGCTTCACGTGCAGATCGCGATAGCCGCGGCCGAGCTTGCGGAGCTCGTCCTTGAGGATCCCGTGTTTCCGCTGCGTCTCGGCGAGCGGGATCATCGGATCCCACTGGAAAGGCGTGAAGGGCTTCGGGCAGAAGGTGGAGATGCCGACGTTGATCTCGGCCTTGGGCGTCGCCCGCCGGCCCCGCTTGAGCGCCTCGGCGCAGACACGGATGATCTCGCGCACATCCTCGTCGCGCTCGGTGGGCAGGCCGATCATGAAGTAGAACTTCACCAGCTCCCAGCCGGCCTGGAAGATCGTCTCCACGGCGTGCTGGAGGTCCTTCTCGGCGTTCCCCTTGTTGATGACCCGCCGGAGCCGTTCGCTTCCCGCTTCGGGCGCCACCGTGAAGCCGCTCTTGCGCACGCGGGCGATCTGTTCCGCCAGGCGCGCGTTCATGGTCTCGGTGCGCAAGGAGGGCAGCGAGATGGCGACGTTCTCCGCTCCGAACTCGTCGAAGAAGTCCTCGAGGACGCCGTTGATGCAGGAGTAGTCGCCGGCGCTCAGGCTGAGGAAACCGACCTCCTCGTAGCCGGTGGTCTTGAGCCCTTCCTCGGCGATGCGCCGGACCTGGTTGGGATCGCGCTGCCGCGTGGGCCGCGTGATCATTCCTACCTGGCAGAAGCGGCAGCCCCGCGTGCAACCGCGCTGGATCTCGAGCGGCAGGCGATCGTGGACGGTCTGCAGGAAAGGCACGATCGGACGCTGCGCCTGCGGAACGAGATTGAGGTCAGGAATCACGCGACGGACGACGGTCTCGTAACCGGGCTTGAGCGGCTCGATCGCACGGATGGTGTGATCCGCGCCGTAGTGGAACCGGAAGAGGGAAGGAACGTAGACGCCGGGAATCTCGGCAAGGTGCCAGAGCAGGTCCTCGCGGGGCGCGCCGCTTCGCTTCCAGCCGGCGACCACGTCGCTGATCTCGTGGATCGCCTCCTCCCCTTCGCCGACCACCAATGCGTCGAAGAAGTCGGCCACCGGCTCCGGATTGTAGGCGCACGGTCCGCCGCCCAGGATGAGCGGATCCTCGCGCCGGCGGTCCTTGGCGAAGAGCGGAATGCCGGCGAGATCGAGCATCGCCAGCACCGTCGTGTAGCAAAGCTCGAATTGCAGGGTGAAACCGATCACGTCGAAGGCGGAAAGGGGCGCGCGGCTCTCGATGGAGAAGATTGGCAGCCCTTCCGCTTTCAGTGCCGATTCGAGATCGGCCCAGGGCATGAAGACCCGCTCGCAGGCGACATCGGGGCGCTCGTTGAGGGCGTGGTAGAGCAGCCGGAATCCGACGTTGCTCATCCCCACTTCGTAGGTGTCGGGAAAGGCAAGCGCCCAGGTCACCGTAGCTTGGCGGAGGTCCTTCTTGACCGCGTTCCACTCGCCACCGACGTAGCGGGAAGGCTTCTGCGCCGAAAGGATGAGGCGGTCGAGGACGGGCAGCGCGTAAGCCATCGCGACCGGTCTAGCAGCGCGGGCAGGCGGGTCAAGCGCTCAATGCGAGATCGCGAACTCGCGGTATTCGCCCGAAGCCTCGAGCCACTCGACTTGCACGTCGGCCACCCGAGCGGCCGGAGGCCCCCGGCGGCACCAGCGGATGAACTCTTCGACGGTCGCCTCCGGGCCTTCGACGAAGGCCTCGACGGACCCGTCGTGCCGGTTGCGCACCTTGCCGACCAGGCCGAGACGGACGCCTTCGTCCTGCGCGCTCATCCGGTACGCCACGCCCTGGACGCGGCCGGTGATGGTGAGGTGCGCGCGGACGGTATCCTTCATGCCCGCTCCGCCAATAGCGCGCGGAAGGCCGATTCGTCCACGATGCGGACGCCCAATTCCTTCGCCTTGTTCAGCTTGGTGCCCGCCTCCTCGCCGGCCACGACGAGGTCGGTCTTGCGGCTCACCGAGCCCGAGACCCGCCCGCCGCGGCGCTCGATCTCCGCCTTCGCGTCCTCGCGAGTGAGAGTGGTGAGCGACCCCGTCAGCACGACGGTCTTGCCCGCGAACGGACCCGCGGCTTGCACGATTTCGGGGGCCGGATGCACCCCGGCCGCGAGCAGGCGCCCGACGGCGTCGCGATTCTCCGCGGTCTGCGTGAAATCGAAGATCTGCTGTGCAACCTCGGGGCCGACGTCGCGCACGGCTTGCAGGTCGGTAAGTCCGGCGGCGAGGAGCTTCTCGACCGTCCCGAATTGCAGGGCGAGGGCGCGCGCCGTGGCTTCCCCGACCAGGCGGATGCCGAGAGCGTAGATGAATCGCTTGAGCGACGTGCGCTTCGACGCCTCGAGCGCGGCGAGGAGATTGTCCACGGATTTTTCGCCCATCCGCTCCAGCGAGAGCCAGTCGTCGCGGGTGAGCGTGTAGAGGTCCGCCGGAGTGTGGACCATCCCGCGCTCGACGAGCTGGGAACAGGTCTGGTCTCCGAGCCCCTCGATGTCCATGGCGCCGCGCGAGGCGAAGTGCCGGAGCCTGCCGTGGATCTGCGCCGGACAGGAGAGATTCGAGCAGCGGGTGACCGCCCCCTCGCGGTGGGCCTCGGCACCGCAGGCGGGGCAATGCGACGGCATCTTGAATTCGGGCAGCCCCTCCGGCGGGCGCGCCTCGACGATGACGCGGACGATCTCGGGGATCACGTCGCCGGCCCGGCGCAGGAAGACGCGGTCGCCGACGCGGACGTCCTTGCGCCTGACCTCCTCCTCGTTGTGCAGCGTGGCGCGACTCACCGTGACGCCGCCGACGTGGACCGGGGTGAGAAAGGCGACCGGGGTGAGCGCGCCCGTCCGGCCGACGGACACCTCGATCTGCTCTACGGTCGTGGCCTCTTCCTCGGCCGGGAACTTGTAAGCGATTGCCCACCGCGGGGTGCGCGAGACGGCGCCGAGCCGGCGGCGCTGGTCCTCGGAATCCACCTTCACCACGCTGCCGTCGATCTCGTACGCGATCTGGTGTCGCCGCGAGAGCAGGTCCTGGTAGCGGGTCCGCACCTCATCGAGCGAATCGCAGCGCTGGTTCTCGGGATTGGTCCGCAGCCCCAGCTCGCGGAGCTTCTGGAGCTTGTCCCAGTGGGAGGTGAAGACCAGGTCGCCGGTATCGCCGACGTCGTAGAAGAAGATGGAGAGCGGGCGCTTGGCGGTCTCGCGCGGATCGAGCTGCCGCAGCGAGCCCGCCGCGGAATTGCGCGGGTTGACGAAGGTCGGTTCGCCGGCCGCCTCGCGCTCCTGGTTGAACTTCACGAAATCGGCCTTGCGGATGAAGACCTCGCCGCGCGCCTCGAACACGCGTGCCGCCCCCTCGAGCTGGAGCGGAACGGACCGGATGGTGCGCAGGTTGCCGGTGACGTCCTCGCCCACCTCCCCGTCGCCCCGGGTGGCGCCGCGGACCAGCTTGCCTTCCTGGTAAGTGAGCGTCACCGCGAGACCGTCGAGCTTGGGCTCGAAGACGTAGGTCACTCTCTCGCCGCCGACCAGCTTGCGCACCCGCGCGTCGAACTCGAGCAGCTCGCCGTCCGACATGGCGTTGGCGAGCGACATCATCGGCCTGGCATGCCGGACCTTGGCGAACTTCTCGGACGGTTGCGCGCCTACGCGCTGGGTGGGCGAGTCGGGGGCGCGGAGGTCCGGGTTCTTCTCTTCCAGCTCCGAAAGCTCGCGGAAGTAACGGTCGTATTCGGCATCCGACAAGGTCGGCGCGTCGAGTACGTAGTAGCGGTAGTTGGCTTCCCGGAGGATCCGGCGGAGCTCTTCGACACGGCCGGCGCTCATCGCAAGCGAAGTCTAGCAGCGGGGGCCGACGCCGCGGCGAAGACCACGTGCGTACACTCCACTACGGAATCGTTTGACAGAAGCGCTTGCACTTTCTAGATTCGCCCCGCTTCCGGGATCCCTCACCTCTTCGCGCCGCCCCGTCGCGGGCGTGCAGCGAACCGCGCAAAGACCCCTCGCCCTCCCTCGAGGGCGCCCAAGGCCCTCGATGAACCTGACAGAGCTCAAGGAGATGAAGATCCTCCAGCTAGCCAAGCTGGCAAAGGACCTGAACATCGAGGCGCCCGGCGCGCTTCGCAAGCAGGACCTCATCTTCCACATCCTCCAGGCGCAGAAGTCCGACGCGCCCATCGAGGCGGAAGGCGTCATCGAGGTCCTGCCCGACGGGTTCGGCTTCTTGCGCAGCCCGGACTTCAGCTTCACCCCCGGTCCCGACGACGTCTACGTCTCGCCCTCGCAGATCCGGCGCTACAACCTGCGCACCGGCGACATGTTGGAAGGGCAGATCCGCCAGCCCAAGGACAGCGAGCGCTACTTCGCGCTCCTCAATGTCGACGAGATCAATTTCGCGGAGCCGGCCGAGGGGTCGCAGAAGATCCTCTTCGACAACCTCACCGCGCTCTATCCCACCAAGCGGATCAAGCTCGAATACAACAAGGAGAACATGTCGACCCGGATCATCGATCTGCTCACGCCGATCGGATTCGGGCAGCGCTGCCTCATCGTCGCGCCGCCGCGGGCGGGCAAGACCGTCCTCCTCCAGGACATCGCCCACGCCGTCACCGCCAACCATCCGGACGCCTTCCTCATCGTGCTCCTCATCGACGAGCGGCCCGAGGAGGTCACCGACATGCAGCGCACGGTGAAGGGCCAGGTGGTGTCGTCCACCTTCGACGAGCCCGCCACCCGCCACGTGCAGGTCGCCGAGATGGTCATCGAGCAGGCCAAGCGGCTGGTGGAGACGGGCCGCGACGTGGTGATCCTCCTCGACTCGATCACCCGCCTCGCGCGCGCCTACAACGCCACCGTGCCTCCCTCGGGCAAGATCCTCTCCGGCGGTGTCGATTCCAACGCGCTGCACAAGCCGAAGCGGTTCTTCGGCGCGGCCCGCAACTGCGAGGAAGGCGGCTCGCTCACCATCGTCGGCACCGCCCTGGTCGACACCGGATCGCGCATGGACGAAGTGATCTTCGAGGAGTTCAAGGGAACGGGAAATTCCGAGATCCTCCTCGACCGCAAGCTGATGGAGAAGCGCATCTTCCCCTGCCTCGACATCAACCGCTCCGGAACCCGCAAGGAAGAGCTGCTCATGGACGACAAGCAGCTCAACCGCGTCTGGATCCTGCGGCAGCTGCTCCATCCCTTGAACGTCATCGACTCGATGGAGTTCCTGCTCTCCAAGCTGCGGGGGACGAAGAGCAACAAGGAATTCCTCGACTCGATGAGCCGCTGATCTCCGTCAGCGAGCGATCTCTCGCAGGACCTCGTCCGGCGTCGTCCGGGCGTAGACTCCCCTGCGGAAAAGCTCGTAGCGATCGGCCCCACCGTGCACGGAGCCCGAAACCGCGGCCCGATAGCCGGCCTCCCGCACCGCCGAGCGCAGGCGGCCACGGCTTGCGTTGTACGGGTAGGCGAAGACCTCGACCGGCCGGTTCAGGTGCGCCTCGATTTCCAGCCGCGACTTCTGCGCCTCCTCGTGGACCTTCTCGTCGGGAAGGTCGGGAAGCCGCAAGTGCCCCTCTCCGTGGGAGCCGATCTCCATCCCGGCCGCGCTCATCGCCGCTACCTCGGGCCATACGAGATGGCGGAAGGTCATGCCGTCCTCCTCGCGAACCACGCGATGGGCCGCGTCCGCTCCGATCCAACTCGGGACGAGGAAGAACGTCGCCGTCATGCCCCGCGCGCGGAGCGCGGGTAACGCCGTCGAGTACGCATCTTCGTATCCGTCGTCGAAGGTGAGGATCACCGGGTGAGCCGGAAGAGGCTTGCCGTCGAGCCAGTCGTGGAAGGAGACGGTCCGGAAGCCGGCTCGCGCGAGCGCATCCAGCTCGGCCTCGAACCTCTCGGGCGAGACGGCGAACTCGTCGGCGCCGCGCGAAATGGAGTGATGGGTGAGGATGGGAACCTGCGGCCGCTCGCTGCAGGCGCAGAGGACGACGGCGAGGGCCACCCATCTCATCCGCGTACCAGAGACACGCCGCGGCGGGCGAGACGCAGCGAAAGCACGATCCCGATGGCGAGGACCAGCAGATTGGGCAGGAAGGCGGCGAGGAGCGCCGGGAGGTGCTTTTCCGCCAGCGCGACCGCGATCCGGCCAGCGACGTAGTAGGCCGTGAAGGAAAAGAGCGTGACGAGGTACGCGAAGCCGCGCGCGCCTCCGCCGGCGACCGCGAGCGGTACCCCGAGGAGCGCGAAGCAGGCGCAGGCGATGGGTACCGCCCAGCGACGCCAGCGCTCGAGCCTCACCCGCGCGGCCTCGGTGAGGTTTCCTTGCTTCGCAAGGGTCCGCGCCCGTTCGACCAGCTCCCGGTACGGAAGCGCGCCTTCCGCGCCCGCGAGGCGATTCTTGCGGTTCACCGACTCCTGTACGCCGACCGCGAACGTCCCCGAGCGGAAGCGGAGGACCGTCTCGCCGTCCTGCTCGTTCCGGTGCAGCTCCCCTCGCTCGAGCTGCAAGGTGAGCGCGTCGCCGCCGGCGTCGGTGATCGTTCCCTCCTCGGCCAGGGCGAGGATGGGCGCCCCGTCGCCGAGCTGATCGTCGATGAGCACGCCCCGCCAGCCGCCGTTGGGCGCGACGTCCGCCACGTAGACCGTGAACCTGGGGAGTCCTTCGTTGAAGACGCCCGGCAAGAGCCCCGTCTGCAGATTGCGCTTGATGACCTCGTTGAGGACGCGAGTGACTTCTCGCAGGCCCCACGGTTCCGCCCAGGCCGCGAGTGCCGCGACGGCGAATCCAAGCGCCACGGCGACCACGACGGGAACGCGGTAGAGCCGCCGGAGCGGAGTCCCCGCGGCGGTCAAGGCGATGATTTCGCGATCGATCGCCATCCGGCCGAGAGCGAGCTGCAGCCCGAGCATGTACGCGAGCGGGATCGCGAGCACGAGGAAATGGGGCAAGAGCGCGGCGGTGAGCCTCCCCAGCTCGTTCAGGGTGACGGCGCTGGAGAAGACCACTTCGTTGAGCTGGAGCAACTGCGCGACCACGAGCAGCTGGAGGATGGCGAACAGCCCCACGCCGAGGGGCAGCGCCAGTTCCCGGGCGATCATGCGGTCGAGCAAAGTCGGACCCACGCGGCTACTGTAGCAAGCGGATGGCGGAGATCTCGCAAGCAACCGGCGCGGAGCTTCTGACGGTGCGCAGAACGGGCGCTCTTCGCATCGCCCGCGCTCTGACGTTCGCCGGGCTGCTCGCCCACGCGGGCTTCTGTCCCATCTCGATCGCCGGGACACAGATCGGGCTAGGCATCGCCGCGGCGGGGATCGCCGCAGGGATCGTGGCGGGCTTCCGCCCCGCCCGCACTACTCTCGACCTCCCGCTCCTCGCGCTCGTCGCCATTTGCATTGCTTCCGATCTGCTCTCGCCCTACGGCCCTCCCGAGCTCGCCTCGGCGACCCTGTGGCGGAGCATCCTCGGCTTCTGGGTCGTCCAACAGTCCGTCTCGCTTCTCGGCGAGCGGCGCTACCGGAACGCGGCGCTCGCCGCCGCGGCAGCCGGACTATGCCTCTCTGCCGTCGTCGGGCTCGTCCAGTTCCGCACCGGGATCGATCTCGTCCATCTCCTTCGACTGCGCGAGGAGGCGCGCTGGGTCGAGGCTCCGGGGCTACCCGGGAGGTTTGGAGCGATGGGCTTCTTCATCTCCCGCCTCACGTTCGGTCACAACGCGACCCTGCTGGTGGCGCTCCTCGGTGGCTCCCTCGCGGCGGGCGCGCTCCACCGGCGAACCGCCGTGCTCGCGGGCTGCGCCATCGCGCTCGGAATCGCCGCCGTCGCCGCGACATTCGATCGCGGCGCATGGCTCGCGCTCGCCGTCGCCGCTCTCGTGGTCGTCTGGTTCTCGAAGCGCGGCAGGGCCGTCGCGCTCGCCTCTGGGGTGGCGCTCCTCGGCGCCGTGCTCCTTCCCGGCGTGCGCTCCCGGCTTGCGACGACGTTCGACTTCCGGGCCAACGCCGACCGCCTCTTCCTCTGGGCCCGCGCGAGAGAGATCATCCGGGACCACCCGGTCCACGGTGTCGGCTTCGCCAACTATCCCCGGATTTGCAGCGCCTATTACGACCGGGTCGACCCGGCCTTCTTGATGCGGACATGGGCGCACAACGCCGCCCTGTCGCTCCTCGCGGAGACGGGTCCCTTGGGCCTGGCCGCGCTCGTCTGGGCCGCCTTCCGGATGGTTCGCGCTCTCCTCGGCAGCCTCCGGTCCGGCGAACCGATCGCCCTCGGAGCCCTCGCCGCGACGGCCGCCCTCGCCGTCATCGCCCAGGCGCACGACGTTTTCTACGACACGAAGGTGATGTACGCCCTCTGGCTCGGCATCGGCCTCGCCCTGCCGGGGAGAGGACGGTTCCTCGGGAGCCCCCGCCCGGCCGTTTGACTCCGGGGCTCCCCTCGGCTATCCACTGCGCCCCTTCGACGCTGCCGGACCCCACCCGCAAGGCGGGCGAGCAAGGCAGCCTTTCGAAACGAGACGACGATGCGCGAGAACATCCACCCGGCCTATCCCACCGCCAAGGTCCACTGCGCCTGCGGCGCCACCTGGGAGACGCGGTCGACCGGCGGCGACCTTCACCTCGACATCTGCTCCAACTGCCATCCGTTCTTCACGGGCAAGCAGAAGCTGATGGATACGCAGGGCCGCATCGACCGCTTCAACAAGAAGTACGCGAACGCCCCCAAGGCGCCGGTGAAGCCGAAGGTTGCGCCCGCGGAGACGAAGAAGGCGGACAAGGCCAAGGGCGAGAAGACCGCGAAGCCGAAGGCAGAGAAGGCCGCGAAGGCTGCCAAGGCGGAGAAGGTGGTCAAGGCCGAGCAGGCCGCCGGCACCGAGAAGGCCGCGCCGGAAGCCGAGCAGAAATAACCGCCAGCTTCACTCCGCGAGCGCGTTCTCCCATCGGAGCCCGGCGAATCGCGCGAAGCCTACGACGCAGGACGCAAAAAAGCGGCAGCGCAGCCGGTGCAGGTGGGGGGAGGACCCGCACTCGAGCCTTGCGCTGCCGCAGGGAAAGCCCTCGGGCTTATCCCTCACTTCTCGCGCGCGGCTACCCGGTTCAGGCCCTCTTCGTCCTTGAGGACGAGCAGGCGGCCCTGGTTCGCCAGGAGCGCATCGCGCTTCATCTTGTTGATCAAGGTGGACACGAACGAGCGGGATGCACCGACCAGGTCGGCGAGATCCTGCTGCGTGATGCCGTGCAGGCAAAGCTCGTTTCCGGGAGCGATCCGCTCGCCGTGTGCCTGGGCGAGCGTGATGAGCATCTCGGCGAGGCGGGCGGGGACATCCTTGCGGGTCAAGCCGAGGACCCGCTGCCGCATCTGGCGAACGCGATCGTTGAGAGCGCGAATGACGTCGACGGCGAGCGCCGGCCGGGCCTCGAGCAGCGCGCGGAAGTCGCGGCCCTCGATGCTCCACACCTCGCACTTGCCGGAGCTGATGGCGAGCTCCTCCATGAGGGAGCCTTCGCGCCGGCAGGCTCGGTGAAGCGAGCGGGGTCTGGAACTGGTAGCGCGTATCGACGTTCTGCTGGCGAGGAATCATGAAGGGGCTCCAGTTGGTGCGTAGGGGTCGCCCCTTTGCCAGAGCACCAGGCATGCCAACTAACGAACGCGAGAAACTGCCGGACAATCAAGCAGTTGACTGGAGCACCTGCAGCCGTGAATGCGCTGCTTTGAACGGAACGTAGATATTACAGCCGCAAAACGTCGAATCGTTGAACGTTTCGTTCAATCCTCGCCGGCGGGGGCAAGCCTGTATTTCCGCAGCTTTCGCTCCAGCGTGGGCCGGGAGATGCCGAGGATCTGACACGCGCGACCCTTGTGACCCTTGGTCATGGTGAAGACGCGTTCGATATGCGCCTTTTCGAGCTCGTCGAGGGTTGGCACGCGGTCAGAAACGACGGGGGCCGCGGCCGCCTTGGCCTTGGCCGGCTCGCCGTTCTGCACGAGGTGCTCCTCGAGCAGCAGGTCGCCCTGGGAAAGGACAGCCGCGCGCGTCAGGAGATTTTCCAGCTCGCGCACGTTCCCCGGCCACTCCCGGGCCATCAGCTTCTCCAAGGTCTCGCGAGGAACGCGCCGCAGGTTCTTGTGCAGGCGCTGGTTGATCTTCACGAGCAGATGCTCGACGAGCAGCGGGATGTCGTCCCTCCGCTCCCGCAGCGGGGGGAGGGACAGGGTCACCACCTTGAGCCGCTGGTAGAGGTCCTCGCGGAAGCGCCCCGCGGAGACTTCCGAGGCGAGGTCGCGGTTCGTGGCGGCGAGGATGCGCGCCCGCACCGGTATCCGCTTCACACCGCCCACCCGCTCGAACTCGCGCTCCTGCAGGACCCGGAGGAGCTTCGCCTGCAGGTTCTGGGAAAGCTCGCCGATCTCATCGAGGAAGAGGCTGCCGTCGTCCGCCAGCTCGAACTTGCCCACCTTCGTGGCCACGGCACCGGTGAAGGAGCCCTTCTCGTGCCCGAACAGCTCGCTCTCGAGGAGCGTGTCGACGATGGCCGAGCAGTTGATGGCGATGAAGGGCCGCGACGCCGAGCTGTAGCTGTGGATGACCCGGGCGATGAGCTCCTTGCCGGTTCCGCTCTCGCCCTGGATGAGCACGGTGGCATGGCTCGCCGCGACGCGTCCCAGGTCCTTGAAGAGCTGCTGCATGGCCGGGGAAGTCCCGACCAGATCGTCCATGCGGAACGGCCGCTGCGACTCGACGGAGACGACGTCCGAGCCCCGGGAGATGCGGCGGACTTCCAGCGCGCGGTCGAGGGCGACGTCGAAAGCCTCGATGTCGAGGCAACGGCTACCTCATAGCCGCGCTCCTCGAGATGCATCGAGAGAAGCTCGCGGATCGAGCGGTCGTCGTCGACGATGAGGATGCGTTCCACGGCTTTTGTGGGCGGCGGAAGTCGCAGCCGCTTCCCCCGACCTTTGTTTTAACGGATCATGCAGCAAACGTCACCGAGATGACGTTCCCCTCGCCTGTATCGAGGAATTTCGCCTCGCCGCGGTGCTCCCGGGCGATGCGCGCGACGACCGCCAGACCGAGACCGGTGCCGCGCGCGCGGTGCGGCGTGAAGGGGACGAACGCCTTGGTGCGCTGCTCGCGCGGGAGCGGGCGGCCCGGGTCCTTCACCGTCAGCTCCCAGCCTCCGTCGCGCGTTTCTACCGCGACGTCGACGAAGCCGCCTCCGACCTCCTCCGCGGCGACCGCCGCCTGCCGGCAGAGAATCTTCACGGCGGTGCGCACGCGCACCGGATCGATGGCGACGGGCGGCATCCTCTCGGGGACGGTGCAGCGGAAGACCACGCCGCGCGTCTGCCACTCGGCCTCGACGCCTTCCACCGCATCGCGCACGGGCGTCGACGGATCGCCCGGGATCAAGGTCACGGACGGAGGCCGCGCGAACTCGAGCACCTCGTTGAGGAGCAACTCGATGTTGAGCACTTCGCGCAGGGCAATGCTGGTCCTGCGCAGGTCGTTGGTCGCGAGCGTCCCGTGCCGCTCGAGCGTCTGCAGCGCAATCTTCACCGCCGAGAGCGGATTGCGGACTTCGTGCGCGACGAGGGAGGCGAAACGGGCCAGGTCGTCCGCGCGCAGCGCCGCGTCCACCACGCCGCGGCTCGCCTCTAGATCGCGGACTACCGCCACCACCCCGCCAGGCGCGCTCGAGAGGAGAATCTGGGCGGGAAACGGCTGGCCGCCTCGAAGCAGCGTTCGGTGCTCCTCGATGGGACCTCTCGCGGCCGCCTGGGCGAGATCGCGCGCGGCGCGCTCGCCGCCGGTGAACAGCGTTCCCGCGGGCGACCCTTCGATCGAATCCGCGCTGGCGTTGAACACGCGATCGACCGCCCCGCGCGCGGCGGCGATGGTGGGAGACTGGCCGGAATCCCACGCGAGCGCGCAGGTGTCGTGCGCGGCGCCGAGGAAGCGGCCGAGATCCTCGCAGAGCTGGACGAGAGCCTTCGACGCCACGCCGCCATTGTAAAGGCTGGCCGGAACCGGCGTCGGTCAGGCGACCGATGGGAGCGCCCGCTTCGCTCGCGTACGGTCCTTCCTGCGTCGGGAGCCATCGCCTCCTCGCGAAAGGGAGCCTTCCATGCTGCGCCGGCTGCGGAAGCTGTTTCGATCGGAAAGTGGGCAGGGGATGTCGGAGTACCTCATCATCGTCGCGCTGATTGCCGTCGCCGCCATCGGCGTCGTCACGGTGTTCGGAAAGGACATCCGGGAACTGTTCGCGGCCTCCACGGGGTCGCTCGCCGGGGAGCAAGGCGCCAACAACGCCAAGAAGGCGAAGGTGACCGACAAGACGATGAAGACGTTCAGCGAGAAAGAGTGACAGTAAATGTCGCACTGCGGCATACCGTTCTAGCGGGCGCGCAGCGTCCGACCGCGTGTTAAATCAGGGGGCCATGGCTCGCGACAGGGACCGGACTGTCCGCTCCGACGAGCACAACTCCCGCGGGATCGAGCTCGCCGATCGCGGTTGGCTCGACGAGGCCATCAAGGAGTTCAAGAAGGCCATCGAGCTCGATCCCGAGTCGGCGCACGCTCACGACAACCTCGCCACCGTCTACTCGGAGAAGAAGCTCTACCGGGAGGCCCTCAAGGAGTACCTGACGGCCCTCGAGCTCGAGCCGGAGAGCGCCACCGCCCACTACAACCTGGCCTGCTTCCTCGCCACCCATGGGTCGGACATGGCCGTGGACGAGTACAAGGAGGCCATCGAGCTCGACCCGGACTACCCCGACGCCCACCTCAATCTCGGCATGACGTACGCCGACCAGGACCGCCGCGAGGAGGCGAAGGAGGAGTTCCGGGCCGCCATCGAGCTCGACTCCGAGGACCCTGTCGCCCGGCACGAGCTCGCAGCGCTGCTCATGGACGAAGCCGACTACCGCGGCGCCATCACCCAGCTGAACGAGGCGGTGCGGCTAGAGCCCGACAATTACGAGGCCCATCTCGACCTGGGCATCTGCTTCGCCCAGAAGGGCTTCTACCAGGAGGCGGAGCGCTGCTACGCGAAGGCCCGCGAGCTGAGCCCGGATGACGTGCTCCTCAACTACAACGTTGCCGCCCTGTACTCGCTCTGGGACCGTCATCCGGAAGCGCTCGACGCGCTCAAGAAGGCCCTGGAGAAGGACCCGCTGAAGGTACGCAGCTGGATCGCCTCCGATCCGATGTTCGACGCTCTCAAGGGAAACGCACAGTTCGAGCAGATGCTTGCGGTTCAGTAAGACAAGGTAGGTGCTTTCAACGGTGCAAGGCTTTGTTGCAGAAATGAAAGGGATCCGGACCGGGACGGTGTAGGCACCCGCTCCAAACCCCCGATCAGAGGCATTTCGAGCTCTGGCACGCCGTCTGCACAGTAGGGGGACGAGGCGCAAGACGCCTGTCGGAGAGTGGTACCCCCCCCCCGCCGCCCCGACTGCTAAGGCGCTTCACTTCCTCAAGCCCCCGGGCAATGACGCCCGGGGGCTTTTTTTTGCCTCGCGGCCGGCTGCCCCTCACCGGAACCTGAGCGATTCGGTACAAGGGCGGTCATGGCGCAACGACCGCAGGGACTCGCGACCATTGCCGTGCACGCTGGCGTCCCCGAAGGCGGGAACTCGCCGCTCACCACGCCCATCGTGCAGTCGACCACCTACCGTTTCGAGAGCGCCGCGCAGGTACAGGCATACCAGCGGGGCGAGGGCGGCCTCTTCATGTACTCGCGCGACGAGAACCCCACCGTCCGCGCGGCGGAGGAGGCGGTCGCGCGCATCGAGGGAGCGGAGGCGGCGGTCCTCTTCGCGAGCGGCATGGGGGCGATGACGACGGCGCTTCTCGGGCTGGTGTCCGCGGGCGACGAGGTCATCGCCGCGAGCGCGCTCTACGGCGGCACCTACAAGCTCTTGCGCGACGTGCTGAGCCGCTTCGCGGTGCGGCTGCGGCCGGTCGCGCCCGAAGATCTGGCGAAGGAGGTCGTGGAGCGCCCGGCGAAGCTGTGTGTCTTCGAATCGCCGACGAACCCCACCTTGCGCATCGTCGACGTCGCCCGCGTGGCCGAGGCGTGCCGCAAGGCGCGCGCCGTCAGCGTCATCGACTCGACCTTCGGACCGCCCGTCTTGCAACACCCGCTGGAGTCCGGCGTGGACGTCGTGATGCACAGCGCGACCAAGTACTTGAATGGCCACTCCGATCACCTCCTCGGCGTCCTGCTCGGGGCGCGCGAGCGGATCGAGCCGCTGCGGCTCTTGTCGCGCAGGCTGGGCGCGGCGGTCGATCCGCAGGCGGCATACGACCTGCTCCGCAGCCTCAAGACGCTTCCCATCCGCATGGAACGCCATTGCTCGAACGCGCTCCGGATCGCGACCTGGCTCGAGGCGCAGCCCGCCGTGCGGCGCGTCTACTATCCGGGTCTCGAGAGCCATCCCGACTACACGCTGGCGCGAAAGCAGATGTCGGCCTTCGGCGGGATGGTGACCTTCTCGCTCGGCGACAAGGAACGCGCTTTCCGCTTCTGGGACCGGCAAAAGCTCATCGCCCGCGCCGCCAGCCTCGGAGGAACGGAGTCGATCTCCTCGCTTCCCATCCTCTTCAGCCACACCGGCTACTCGCGCGAGGAGCTCGCCCGGGCCGGTGTCGACGAGGGAATGGTCCGGCTCTCCGTCGGGCTGGAAGATCCCGAAGACCTCATCGCCGACCTCTCGCAGGCGCTCGGCTAGAACGTGGCGGCGTACCTCTTCTCCCGGGGCGTGGTGAAGCAGGGACAGCTGCACGAGTTCGTGCGCGGCGTGAAGAAGATCATCGAGCACCGGCGCAAGCGCGCGTACTGCGTGCCGGAGGTGCTCTATGGGCTGAGCGGGCCGATGAACACCGTGCTCTTGCGCTTCGCCTTCGCCGACCTCGGCAAGCTCGAGCAGGAGGAGCGCGAGCTGGAGGCCGATCCGGAGTTCGCGCGCATGAACGCCGCCCTCCCCTACGTCGAGGGATCGATCACCTACGAGATCTACCTGGACGACCGGTTCGGGAAGCCGGAGCTCGATCCCGACGTGGTTTGAGCCTTGGTCTCCGATGCTCCAGCGTGATGGCCTCCGCGACTGGCGACGCCGGCAAAGCCGGCTCCTCCGTCCGCTCCCGCGATCGTTCTACGACCGCAATGCGCGCCAGGTCGCGCCCGACCTCGTCGGCTGCCTTCTCGTCCGCCGCGAAGGAAAGAAGACGCGAGTCGGTCGCATCGTGGAGACCGAGGCCTACATCGGCGAGCACGACCTCGCCTGCCACGCCCGGGCGGGCCGGACCGCCCGTACCGAGGTGATGTACGGCGAGCCCGGCCACGCCTACGTCTATCTGATCTACGGTGTGCACCCGATGCTGAATGCGGTGTGCGGTCCGGGCAGCGCCGCGAACGCGGTGCTCATCCGCGCGGCGGAGCCGGTCCCCGGAGAGCTTCCGCTGCTCCATTCCGCGACCGGGCCCGGGAATCTGTGCAAGGCGTTCGACATCGGGCTGGCGATGAATCGCGACGATCTATGCGACCCCGGTGCCGCGCTGTTCATCGCTCCGCGCCCGGCGGAAGGGCGCAAGCCGCGGCTGTGGCGCGGGCCGCGGGTGGGCGTGGACTACAGCGGCGAGTGGGCGTCGCGGAAGCTGCGCTTCCTCGATCGTGACAGCGCGCACGTCTCCCGCCCGCGCCCGCCGCAGAGCCGGATGTCGGAGGGCCGCGGTAGCGTTCCGAGGCGATGAAAACCGATCCTGTCTTCCGCCAACGCACCCCATTTTTTGCCGCGCAAGACAAGCCTTGTAGGCGATTCGCGATTCGTGGATCTTCCCGCGGCAGATGAAAATCCGGCGCCTCGAGATCTCCGGCTTCAAATCGTTTGCCGACCGGGTGGTCTTCTCCTTCGACGACGGCGTCACGGGCGTCGTCGGGCCCAACGGCTGCGGCAAGTCGAACGTGGTCGACGCCATCCGCTGGGCTATGGGCGAGCAGAGCGCGAAACACCTGCGCGGCCGCTCGATGGAGGACGTCATCTTCAGCGGCAGCGAGTCGCGGCCTCCCACCGGAATGGCCGAGGTCTCGCTCACCTTCCAGAACGACGGCCGCCTCGTGCCGCCGCAGTACGCCTCCTTCGGGGAGATCACCGTCACCCGCCGCCTCTTCCGCTCGGGCGAGAGCAGCTACGAGATCAACAAGGCCGCCTGCCGCCTGCTCGACATCACCGAGCTTTTCCTCGGCACCGGCGTCGGCACGCGCGCGTACTCGATCATCGAGCAGGGCCGCATCGGCCTCATCGTCAGCGCGAGGCCCGAGGACCGACGCAGCATCCTCGAGGAGGCCGCCGGGGTCACGAAGTACAAGGCCCGGCGCAAGCAGGCCGAGCGCAAGCTCGAATCCACCGAGCAGAACCTGCTCCGCCTTTCCGACGTGGTCGGAGAGGTGCAGCGGCGGCTCGCATCGCTCGAGCGGGCGGCGAAGAAGGCCGAGAAGTTCCGCGACCTGCGCGCCGAGCTGAAATCGCTCGAGCTGCTCGCGAACGTGCGGCGCTTCCTTGCCGCCGACGAGCAGGCGCGGACGGCGTCGGGGGAGCTCGAGACGACGCTCGAGCAGGAGAAGGTCGCCCAGGCGCACGTCGCACGCCTCGAGTCGGGTCTCTCCGCGGAGCGTCTGCGGCTCCTCGAGGACGAGCGGAATGTGCAGGCCCTCGCCGAGCGGAGCCATGCCATCGACAAGGACCTCCGGCTGGCCGAGCAGGAGATCGAGTTCGCCGGCCGCGAGCGGGAGGCGATCGCCCAGCGGCGGGCGCAGCACCAGGAGGAATCGAGCCTGCTCGGCGTCCGCCTCGAGCTCCTCGCCCGCGAAGAGGAAGGCCATCACGAGGACCTGCGCAAGCTCTCCGACGCCGGGGCGGAAGACGAGGCCCGTCGCGGGATGCTCGAGCGCGACCTGGCCGTCGCCCTGGAGCGGATCCACGCTGCCCAGCGTGCGGTGGAGGAGGAGAGGCATTCCGCCGTCTCGGTGCTCACCAGGCTCGCCAATCACCGGTCGAATCTCGTCAACCTCGAGCGGCAGAGGCAGGACCTGACGGCCCGGCGGGAGAAGCTCGCCGGCGAGGCCGGACAGCTCGAGGCGCGGGGGATCGAGATCTCGCGCCAGCGCGACGACCTTCTCGAAGGACTCGCGCGCTCGCAAGCGGCCCGCAAGTCGCTCCATGATCGGCGGGGCGCGCAGGAAGAGGAGCTGCAGCGCGGAACCAGCGAGAGGCGCGAGACGGAGGCGCTGCTCATCCGCCTGCGCGAGGAGCTGGCCGACCGCCGCAGCCGGCTGACGTCGCTGCTCGAGCTACAGAAGAACTTCGAGGGCTATGGACGCGGCGTGAAGGCGATCCTGCTGCGCGATGAAGACGAGCGCAGGCGCGACGGCGTGTATGGGCTCGTCGCCGAGGTCCTGCGGACCGATCCGGCCCACGAGCGCGCCATCGAGGCGGTCCTCGGCGAACGCCTGCAACTGGTGCTGGTGGAGAGCCATGCCGCCGGCCTGCGCGCCGTGGAATACCTGCAGAAGGCCTCGCAGGGGCGGGCGTCTTTCGTGCCGCTCACCGAGATGGAGCAGCTCCCCCTCGTCGCCGAGGCAACCGACCTGCCCGCGCCCGAAGGGACCGTCCGCGCCATCGACGTCGTCGAATGCGCGCCGGAGCACGAGCGGCTCAAGCGGTTCCTCCTCGCCGACGTCTTCCTCTGCGACACGCTCGCTGCCGCGCTCTCCCTCTGGGCCAACAATCCCGGCGAGCGTACCTTCGTCTCAGCCGACGGCGAGGTGGTCGACCGCGAGGGAATCGTCTCCGGCGGGTCGCTCGCCGGCGTGGCCGATGGGCTCCTCCACAAGCGGCGCGAACTGCAAGAATTGGCCGGAACGGTGCAAGAGCTGGAGGCGCGGGTCGCTCTCTCGACCACCCGGGCCCATGAGCTCGAAACGCGTCAGGCGGCGCTCGAACTGGCGGTGAAACGGCTCGCCCAGGAGGAGCGGGAGGAGGAGCTATCCGAGCTGCGCCTCGAGCGCGACGTGGCGAGGTTGCAGGAGGACCTCACCCGGATCGCGCAACGCAACGAAGTCCTGCGCCACGAGCAAGCGCAGCTGGATGCCGCCACCTCCGAGGTGGAGCGCGAGGAGAAGACCCTGCGCAGCGCCGTCCAGGGCGGTGAAAACGAGCAGCATGAGCGCGAGGCGAAGCTTCGGGCGCTGCAAGCAGAGCTCCTCTCCGAGCGGGAGAAGGCGGAAATCGTGCAATCGGAAGTGACGCGGGCCAAGGTGAACGCGGCGGCGGTAGCCGAGCGCCGCGAAGGAGTGGCCCGCGCCCTGGCCCGACTCGCCGAGCAGCGCGCGGAGATCGAGGAGCGGCGCGAGAAGCTCTCGGCGGAGCTGTCCGCCGCCGAGGAGCGGGCAGCGGCGCTCGATGCCAAGCTCGAAGTCACCCGGGGCGAGCTGGGCAGGCTCCTGACCGCCGGCGAAGAGATCCGGGGCGAGCTCGGACGGGCCCGCGCCCTCTACGACGCCGCACAGGAAAGGCTGCGCGGCGGCGACGAAGAGGTCCGGCAGGCTCGAGCGGTCCTGGAGACCGTTTCGCGCGCGAGGGCCGAAATCGAGCTCCGGCTACAGGAGATCCGCCTTACGCTGTCGCACCTCGAGGACGGCGTACGCGAGCGCCATCTGGTCGAGCTTGCCGAGGTGGCCGCCGCCAAGCGGGAGGAAGCCCTCACCCTCGATGCGGAGGGGGCCGATGCCCGCATGCAGGAGCTGCGCGCGGCCATCGAAGCGCTCGGCGAGGTGAGCCTCACCGCCATCGACGAGGCGCGCGAAGTCGGAGCGCGGCACGCCTTCCTCTCGGCGCAGAAGCAGGACCTCGAAGAATCGATCGCGCGACTGCGGGCGGCGATCGCTCGCATCGAGCGCGCCAGCAAGGAGCGGTTCCGCGAGACGTTCGCCCTCGTCAACGAGAAGTTCCAGCAGGTCTTTCCGCGGCTCTTCCGCGGCGGCCGCGCCGAGCTGCAGCTCGTCCACGACCCGCAGAACCCCGACGGGGAGCCGGGCGTCGAGATCGTCGCCCAGCCGCCGGGGAAGAAGCTCGTCAGCGTCAACCTGCTCTCGGGTGGCGAGAAGGCCCTCACCGCCGTCTCGCTCATCTTCGCCATCTTCCTCATCAAGCCGACGCCCTTCTGCCTCCTCGACGAGGTGGACGCCCCGCTCGATGACGCCAACGTCGGTCGCTACAACGAGATGGTCCGCGAGATGAGCCGGACCTCTCAGTTCATCGTCATCACCCACAACAAGCGCACCATGGAGGTGGCCGACGCGCTCTACGGCGTCACCATGGAGGAGCCGGGAATCTCCAAGACCGTGAGCGTCAAGCTGTCGCAGAACGGCACCACCGCGGCCGCTTGAACGTCATCTCGGTCAACTGACCACTACCCGCTCCGCCGGGGCCTTGGCAGAATCGGCCGATGCGATTCGCGCTCGTGGTCGTCTGCCTCTCGTTGCCGGGCTTCCGGGCGCTTGCCGACGATGTCCGCCCCCCTGCGATTTCCGAGGTGAGTGCGTCGCGGAAGGGCCACAAGGTGGAGGTGCGCGCCCTCATCACCGACGAGACGGGCGTCCTCTCGGCCACCTGCCATCACCGCGACAAAGGCGGCTCGTGGGAGGCGGCCTCGATGCGCAAGGGGTCGATGGACGACGTCTTCCGCGCCTCGTTCAACGGGGGGACGGAGACGGAGTACTGGATCGAGGCGATCGATCTGCTGGGCAACGGGCCGGCGACGTGGGGCACCGTCTCTACGCCGATGGCGGTGGGCGGCGGCGCGAAGGCCGACGCTGGAAGCGACGCCTCGTCGCATTCCGCGGCGCGGAAGAACGCGCGGCCGTCCGGACCCGTGGTGCAGTACCGCAAGCCCGCGGGGGAGGCGCTCGCGGGCCAGGAATTCGCCGTCCGCGCCCGCATCCGCGGAGACTCGCCGATCAGCAGCGCCGGCCTCCACGTGAGGGAGGCCGGACAGCAGCGCGACGCGACCGTGCCGATGCGACGCGTCGAAGGAGACACCTACGAGGCCAGGATCCCGGCCGACCGCGCCCACGGGACCCTCGAGTACCGCATTGCGGCCCGCGACAAGCGCGGAGGGCAGACCGTGCACGGCGAGGCGCGAGACAAGTGGTTCAGCGTCACCTTCAAGCCGGCCGGCCCGGTCGAGCCGCCCTTCTCGTTCGTCATCAACCCGCCGCCGCGGGTACTGCCCGGAGCGCCCATCCCGGTTCGTTCCCAGATCACCGGACCCCTTACCACTGACGATGTGGTGGTGCCCGATCGGGCGCGCGTCCTCTACCGCGGCCCGGATGGCCGCGATGAAGTCCTCGACATGAAGCCGGACCCGAGCGGCGGCCTGGGAGGCTTCAAGATCGAGATTCCCGGACGCCCCGCGGGCCCGGTGTACTTCCAGGTTCTCGCCTGCGATGCCCTGGAGAGCAGGTGCGCGCTCGATACCGGCGACAAGCGGACCTGGCACGCCGTTTCCGTCGCCAAGACGCCGGTCCCGCCGCCTCCCGCTCTCGACGCGGTGAGCAGCAAGCTGCCCTCGACCATGCCGTAGAGCGCAATCTCAGGACCTCGGTTCTTGACGGGCGCGGCCCGGCACGTCACGGTGCGCGCCTTCCGAGCACGAGGTACCGCAAAGCCGTGCCGATCGCCCTGGCCGTATCGACCCTCCTGGCTGTCGCTTTCGATTACCGGGCTCTCGCCATCGCGGTAGCCATCCTGATCGCGCTCGCGATCGTGGTCGCGTTCGTCATTCGCGCGAGGGTCCGACGCAAGGCGCCGCCCGAGCTTCCGCCCAGCGAGGCCCGTCCCGGAGCGCGCATCGAAGAGTTGCCGCCGGTCGAGGTCGTGCTCCCGGCCGAGCGACTCGCACGCAGGGACCGCGCGAAGGACGACGTCGCGGCCGCGCAGGCCGCCCTCGAGGCGGCCGAAGCCAGGGCTGCCGGCACCCCGCAAGCGCGGGCGGACGTCGAACGGCGGCGCCGCGATCTCGCCGATGCCCAGAGGCGCCTCGACTACGAGGCGCGCAAGGTCAGCGAGGCGGAGGAGAAGGCCCGGCGCGAGGCGCAGGCGCAAGCCCTCGCCCGCAGGGAACAGGCGGAACGAGAAGCGCGCCAGGCGGAGGAGGCGCGTGCGCGGACCGCCCAGGAAGCGCAGCGAACGAAGCTCGCGGAAGCGGAAGCTGGACGGACCCTTGCCGAGGGACTTGCCAAGACCCGCGGCGGATTCGTCGCCCGGCTCAACGCGCTTCTCGGGACCAGCAAAGCCCTCGACGACTCCATGCTCGCCGAGCTCGAAGAGATCCTCTTCTCCGCGGACGTGGGCGTGCACACGGCGACGCACCTCCTCGAGTCGGTCCGCGAGCGGCTCGCCCGGCGCGAGCTCACCGACCCTTCCAAGGTGAAGGCCGCGCTGCGCGAGGAGATCGAGAGGATCCTCTCCCTCGGAACGGGCGGACCCGCGAGCGAAGCGGGCCACGGAGGGCTGCCGGATCTGCCGCCGGGCGCCGCCCCGCCCCAGGTGGTCATGGTGGTCGGCGTGAACGGCACCGGCAAGACCACCACCGTCGGCAAGCTCGCGGCGCGGCTCGGGCAGGCGGGAAAGTCGGTGCTCCTCGGCGCGGGCGACACCTTCCGCGCGGCGGCCGGCGAACAGCTCGACGTCTGGGCGGACCGCGCGCATGTGCCCATCGTGCGCGGCAAGGACGGGAGCGATCCTGGAGCCGTCCTTTTCGACGCCGTCGCGCGGGCCAAGGTGGAGCAGATCGGCGCGGTGCTCTGCGATACGGCGGGACGGCTCCATACCAAGGCCGGCTTGATGGACGAGCTCAAGCGCATCGAGCGCACGCTGGAGAAGGCACACGGCGGAGCGCCACACGAGGTCCTCCTCGTCGTAGACGCCACCACCGGGCAGAACGCCATCGCCCAGGCGCGGCAGTTCAACGACGCGCTGGGCGTGACCGGGATCGTCCTCACCAAGCTCGACGGCACGGCCAAGGGCGGAGTCATCATCGGCATCTGCGACGAGCTCAAGATCCCCATCCGCTACGTAGGTATTGGTGAGAAAATCTCCGACCTGAAGCCGTTCGATCCCCACGAGTTCGTCGAGGCGCTCTTCAGCTAGATCACGCGCCGGGGCGGCATGGCCCGGCCTTTGTTACAGTCGCGTAGAGAATGTCCGAGAGCGAAAGGGAGCCCGCAACCCTCCTGCTGGTCGACGACGAACCCGCGAACCTCGATTCGCTGGAGCGCATCTTCGCCCGCGAAGGGTACCGGACGCAGCGCGCCGAGACCGGGGCCGCGGCGCTGGCATTGCTCCGCGACCGGCCGGCCGACGTGGTCCTCACGGATCTCATGATGCCGGGGATGAGCGGCCAGGAGCTGCTCCGCGCGGTGAGGGCGGTAGCGCCCGACGCCGAGGTGGTGCTCATGACCGCCTACGGCACCGTCGAGGCCGCCGTCGCCGCGATGAAGGACGGCGCGTACGATTTCCTCACCAAACCGCTCAAGCGCCACGCGGTGTTGAAGAGCGTGGCGCAGGCGCTGGAGAAGCGCCGCCTCGTCCTCGAGAACAAGCAGCTTCGCGCGCGCCTCGCGGGCGTGTCGTCGCCGATCGTCGGCCAGAGTCCGGCGCTGCGGGCGACGCTCGACATCATCCGCCAGGCCGCTCCCAGCTCCGCGACCGTGCTGCTCCTCGGAGAGAGCGGCACCGGAAAGGAACTCTTCGCCCGCGCGCTGCACGAGCACTCCTCCCGCGCGCAACAGCCGTTCGTGCCCATCAACTGCGCCGCCATCCCCGAGACCATCCTGGAGAGCGAGCTGTTCGGCTACGAGCGGGGGGCCTTTACCGGCGCGGTGGCCCGCAAGGAAGGCCGCATCGAGCGCGCGCAGGGCGGAACGCTGTTCCTCGACGAGATCGGCGAGCTGTCGCCCGCGGTGCAGGTGAAGCTCCTGCGCTTCCTGCAGGAGGGCGAGATCGAACGGCTGGGCGGGACGTCGACGGTGAAGGTGGATTCCCGGGTCGTCGCCGCGACCAATCGCGATCTCTCTGCCGCGGTGCAGGCCGGCAAGTTCCGCGAAGACCTCTACTACCGCCTGAACGTCATCCAGGTGGTGCTGCCCCCTTTGCGGGAGCGCGTCGAGGACATACCGCTCCTCGCCGACCATTTCGTCGCGCGCTACGCGGCGAAGAACAACAAGCAGTTCTCCGGCATCACGCCCGGTGCGATGGAGGCGCTCGAGGCTTACGCCTGGCCCGGGAACGTCCGCGAGCTGGAGAACGCAATCGAGCGCGCGGTGGTACTTTCGCCGGGCTCCGAGATCGACATCGATGCGCTTCCCCAGCCGCTCCTGCATGCGGCGCGCGGGCCGCGCGGTCCCATCCCTCCGGCCCTCGAGGGCCGCACGCTTTCGATCCCGCTCGGAACGACGATGGAGGAGATCGAGCTGCGCGTCATTCGCGAGACCTTGCGGCACACCAAGGGAGACAAGAATCTCGCCGCGCAACTGCTCGGGATCGCCGCCAGGACGATCTACCGGAAGCTCGACCGGGAGCCGAAGGAGAGCTGAACCTCCCGGACGACCTTCGGCGGGGCGAACGACAATTTGTCAAAACCGACGGGCGCGGCACTGCCAGCTTGTCGTCGGCTGGCCCGCAACCTCGCTTTTGCGCCCTCGACAAGGGCACACCCTGGTGGCATGGGCCTTGCTCGTCAGGAGGGCGTATGGAGATCTGGCTCCAGCGATATCCGTGGGTCCTGACTGCCCTCGCGGCGCTGATCGGCGCGTATCTCTGCGCACGCATCGTGAACACGCTCACGGCCGCGGCAATCGCGCCGAAGCCCGCGCTGCTGCAGCAGTCCATCGGAGCGACGCCGGCGACGACGCCGGTCGCCGCGCGGTTCGAATTGAACGCGAACCGGCTCTCGCGGGTGTTCGACGTTCCGCTGCCGCCGCCTCCGGAAGCGACCGCCGCTCCCACCACCCCGCAGAAGGCGGACTGGCAGGCGAACCCGACCAAGTCCTCGCTGCACGCGGTGCTGATCGGGACGGCGGTCACCGTGCCGTCGCGCTACTCGCTCTGCCAGCTCACCAATTCCGACACCAACGAGTCGTTCGTCTACTCCGTCGGCGACAAGTTCATGGGCACCCGGATCTACGGCATCGAGAAGGACCGCGTCCTCATCGACAACGACGGCAAGAACGAATACATCGACACGGGCGTCGCTCAGCCGTCGTTCCAGAACCTCGGCGTCACGCCGATTCCGGCGCAGCCCGCCGCCGCGAGCGACGTGAAGCAGCTTTCCGAGAACCAGTACGTGGTCTCGAAAGCGACCATCAACGAGAACCTCTCGGACCTTTCCAAGCTCGCCACCCAGGCGCGCATCGTGCCCTCGTTCAAGAACGGCGTGGCGAACGGGTTCAAGCTCTTCAGCATCGTGCCCGACTCGCTCTACGCGAAGATCGGCGTGCAGAACGGCGACGTCATCCGGCGCATCAACGGCTATGAGATGAACAGCCCGGACAAGGCGCTCGAGATCTACAGCAAGCTCCGCGACGCGAACCGCATCGAGATCGAGATCGAACGTCGCGGCGAGACGCTCCGTAAATCCTACTCGATCGAGTGAGGGCCGGCCCGGCATGAGAACGACGACCGCCTTGCTCCTTGTCTGCGCGCTGATCATTCCCGTCGCGGCGCTCGCGCAAGAGACGCAGAACGACCAGGAGACCCAGCAACAGGGTCCCCCCGCGCGCCGGCGACGGCAGCGCGTGAATCCGACGGCGCGGCCCCAACGTCCGCAAAAGCAGGACGAGCCGCAGCCCGCGCAACCGACGCGCTCTCCGCCCGATCCGAACCGGCCGGCCATCGCGCCGCAGACGTCGCTCGTGGAGGCGTCCCCCACCCGGCCCAGCACCAGCCGCCGGCCGCCGGCGACCACCTCCACTCCGCCCAAGGAAGCGGCGAAGCGGGCCAACGCGATCCAGCTCAACTTCGACAAGAAGGACCTGACCGAGATCATCCAGTTCGTCAGCCAGGTCACGGGCCGCAACTTCATCCTTCCCGAGCGAGTCTCGGGGAAGATCACCTTGCTCTCCAACACGCCGATTCCGCCCGACGAGGTGTGGAACGTCTTCCTCGCCGCCCTCGACGCCAACAACTGGGCGGTCTACCCGGTCGGGCACTACTGGAAGCTTTCCGAGAAGAAGCAGTCGGCGCGCGCGAACATCCCCACCTTCCTCGAGCAGGGGCAGGACGCTCCGCCCACCGAGCAGATGGTCACCAAGCTCTTCAAGCTTCGCTACGTCGAAGCGGACCAGATGCGCAATACCATCAACCAGTTCACCAGCCGCGACTCGGACTTCCAGATCTTCCCGCCCGACACGCTCATCATCTCCGACCTGGGCCTCAACATGCGCCGCCTCGAGCGGCTCATCGTCTCGCTCGATCAGCCGGGCGGCTCGGAAGAGATCCACATCGTGCAGGTGCAGTACGCGAGCGCGCAAACCTTGCAGCAGAAGCTGCAGGAGATCTTCACTTCGCAGGCCGGCGGCAGGCCCGGGACCCGCTCCTTCGGCATCTCCGACGCGCAGCCGGGAACGCCGGCGCCGGGCGTCGGGCAGCCCGCGGTCGGCGCGCCGGGCGCAGTCGGTGCCGGCGGACCGGTGCAGATCAGCAAGATCATCGCCGAGGAGCGGACCAACAAGCTCATCGTCATCGCCGGGGCGCGCTCCTTCGCCCGGGTGGTCGAGCTGATCCACCAGCTGGACGTGCCGACGGGCGGCGGCGGCGTGCAGGTCTATTTCCTGCAGAACGCGAAAGCCGAGGACATCGCCGCGACGCTGCAGGCGCTCGCGCAGGGCGTCACGCGGCGGACGGGCGGCGGCCCGGGAGCGCCTCCGGTACCCATACCGGTGGTGGGCGGCGCCGGGGGTGCCGGCGGAGGCGGGGCCGCGACCGCCGACCTGTTCAGCGGAGAGGTGAAGATCACCGCCGACAAGACCACCAATTCGCTGGTGGTGATCGCCAGCGCCTCCGACTACCGCAACCTCGTCAAGGTGATCGAGAAGCTCGACATCCCGCGCCGCGAGGTGCTCGTCGAGGCGGTCATCATGGAGGTGAACCTCGACAACGAGCTCGACCTCGGGGTCTCCGCGCACGGCGGAACGGTCATCAACGACGTCAGCTTCCAGGGCGCGAAGGGCCAGGCTCCGCTGGTGGTGGGAAGCGAGCTCGGCGGCCTCAACTCGCTCGGCGGCGTCGCCTCGCTCGGATCTCTCGGCGGATTCCTCGCCGGGCTGCAGGGTCCTCCCATCACCGTGCCCGGCCTCAACATCTCGCTGCCCTCCTTCGCCATCCTCCTCAACGCGCTGCAGAGCTCGAGCGACGTGAACGTCATCTCCACGCCGCACGTCACCATGGTGGACAACACCGAGGGCGAGATCACCGTCGGCCAGAATGTGCCGTTTCAATCCGGATTCGCGCCGCAGCTGAGCGGCCTGGTCGGGGCCCAGACCACCGGCACCAACACGGCCACCGGCGCGGCCGTCGGCAGCACGCTCGGCCTGGGCGGTCTCGGCTCGCTCTTCGCCCCCATCCAGCGGCAGAACGTCGAGCTGAGGTTGCGCATCAAGCCGCAGATCAGCGCCAGCGATCAGGTGCGCCTCGAGGTGGACGAGCAGACCGAGGAAATCGCCTCGGTCGATAAGCAGCTCGGCCCCACGACCAGCAAGCGGACGGCCAAGACGACGGTGGTGGTGAAGGACCAGGAGACGGTGGTCCTCGGTGGCCTCATCCAGGAGCGTACGCTCAAGGACGTGAAGAAGATTCCGCTCCTCGGATCGATGCCCATCATCGGGTGGCTGTTCCGCAACGAGACCACCCGCAAGACCAAGACCAACCTATTGTTGTTCCTCACCCCCTACATCATCCGGGACCAGAGCGATTACCGGCGGATCTTCGAGCGGAAGATGGCGGAGCGGGCCGAATTCGTACGTCGTTTTTATGGCGAGGAGTCAGGGTACGTCGCCAACATAGACTACGAACGCAAGGCGGGACCGCTCACACGCATGAAGCGTGGGATCGACAACGAGCGGGCTCGCTTCGAGAACGGCGGGCCGGGAGCCAGCGACGAGCGCGTGATTTCCCCCGGAGGACGGGGCAACGAGCCGCCGGGCGCCCACTCGGCGGGTTCGCGGACGTCGCCGCCCTCTCCCGCTCCCCAGCGGCCTTCGGAGAAGGTCGCTCCGGCACCGGGCACGCAGGAGCCCGCCGCCAAGCCGGACAAGAAGCCGAAGGGGCGCAAGCCCCGGAAGAAGGCGCCTACATCGGAACAAGGGGCGTCTCCCAAAGGTTGAGTGTCGGATGGACTCACGCGTCGTCACAACCAAGCTCCGCCTTCCCAAGCCGGTCGTCGATCTCGCCGGTCGCGCCGTGGGCGAGATTCTCGTCGCTCAGGGCGTCGTCACTCGCGAGAAGATCGACGAGGCTCTCGCCGCCCAGGCCGAGCGCGGCGGTCGCCTCGGCGAGGTGCTCGTCTCGCTGAAGGCGTGCAGCGAGGAGCAGATCCTCAAGGCGCTCGCGGCCCAGCTCGAGCTGCCGTACCAGATGCGGCTGAGCCCGGACGAAGTGTCGCAGGAGCTCGTCAAGCTGGTCCCGATCAACTTCGCCAAGCAGGCGCGGCTTCTGCCCCTGCGCATCGAGACCGACGGCGATCGCCAGGCGGTGGTGGCGCTGGCCGATCCGCTCGACACCGGCACGCTGGACAGCGTCCGGCTGCTCCTCGACGCGCCCATCGCGCCGATCCTCGTTCCTTCGCAGGCGATCCTCGACTGCATCAATCTCGTCTACGACCGCGCCTCCAACGAGGCCGAGCAGCTGGTCGGCGACATGGAGGCGGGCGACCTCGACACCGTCGCCCACGAACTGGAAGAGCCGCAGGACCTGCTCGACTCGAGCGACGAGGCGCCCATCATCCGCCTCGTCAACTCGCTGCTCTTCCGCGCCGCCAAGGAGCGGGCGAGCGACATCCACATCGAGCCGCAGGAGAAGGACATCTGCGTCCGCTTCCGCGTGGACGGCGTGCTGCAGGAGGTGATCCGGCCTCCCAAGCGCTTCCAGAACTCGATCATCTCCCGCGTGAAGATCATGGGCGGCCTCAACATCGCCGAGAAGCGCCTCCCCCAGGACGGCCGCATCCGGGTCAAGCTCGCCGGCCGCGATATCGACATCCGTCTCTCCACCACGCCCATCGTCTACGGCGAGCGCATCGTCATGCGTCTGCTCGACAAGAGCGCGGTGCTCCTCGACCTCGCCGAGATCGGCATGGACGCCGATCAGCTCGCCAAGATGGAGAGCCTCATCCACAAGTCGCACGGCATCGTGCTCGTCACCGGCCCCACCGGCTCGGGCAAGACCACCACGCTCTACGCCGCGCTCTCCAAGATCAACCGGCCCGACCTCAACATCATGACCATCGAGGATCCGGTCGAGTACCAGCTCCAGGGCATCTCGCAGACGCCGGTCAATCCCAAGATCGAGCTCACCTTCGCGAACGGGCTGCGCAGCTTCCTCCGCCAGGATCCGGACGTGATCATGGTCGGCGAAATCCGCGATCTGGAAACGGCGGAGATCGCCATCCAGGCCTCCCTCACCGGCCACCTCGTCTTCTCCACCGTCCACACCAACGACGCCGCCGGCGCCATCACCCGCCTCGTCGACATGGGCGTCGAGCCGTTCCTCGTCGCCTCCTCGCTGGTCGGCGTCCTGGCGCAGCGCCTGGTGCGCGTCCTCTGCAAGGACTGCCGGGAGCCGTACTTCCCCACCGCCGAGGAGCTGCGCGAGATCAACCTCACCACCGAGCAGGTGCGCAAGGCTTCCGGCGGCAAGCTCTACCGTCCGGTGGGCTGCGATCACTGCAACGGGACCGGCTACCGCGGCCGCGCCGGCATCTACGAGATCATGCTGCTCGACGACGACATCCGGCAGCTGATCCTGAAGAACGTCGACAGCGGCACCATCAAGAAGACGGCGGCGCACAAGGGAATGCGCTCCCTGATGGACGACGGCGCCAACAAGGTACTGCGCGGGGTGACGAGCGTCGCCGAGGTGCTCTCGGTCACGCAGGAAGACATGGCCTAGCCCGTCATGCCCGTCTTCGAGTACAGCGGCCTGACCGAGGCGGGAAAGAACGTTCGCGGGGTCAAGGACGCCGAGAACCGCAAGGTCCTGCGCTCGATCTTGCGCAAGGACGGCATCTTCCTCACCGACGTCCGGGCGGCCGACGCCCTCGGCGCCGCGGCGGTCGCCGCCGGCACTAGCACCGGCACCGGGAAGACCGGCAAGATCGAGCTCAGCGGCCAGGGTCTCTCCCGCGAGGTCGATCTCCGCCAGGTCTTCGGCTCGCGCGTATCCGGCCAGGACCTGGCCATTGCCACCCGGCAGCTCGCCACCCTCATCGGCGCGGGCATCACCCTGGTCGATTCGCTCACCGCGCTGGTCGAGCAGGTCGAGCACCCGCGCCTCAAGCGCATCCTCGGCATCGTGCGGCAGAAGGTGAACGAGGGATCGTCGCTCGCCGACGCGCTCGCCGAGCACCCCAAGGTCTTCACCACGCTCTACGTCAACATGATCCGGGCGGGCGAGTCGTCGGGCGCGCTCGACGTGGTGCTCGTCCGCCTCGCCGACTTCACCGAAGGCCAGGCCGCGCTGCGTAACAAGATCCTCGGCGCCATGCTCTATCCGGCGATCATGGTGCTGGTCGGCCTCTCCATCGTCGCCATCCTCTTCGTCGTCGTCATCCCCAAGGTCACCAAGATCTTCGACGACATGAACGTGAGCTTGCCGTGGACCACCCGGATCCTCATCGGGACCTCCACCTTCGCGCGCGACTACTGGTACCTGATCCTCGGCGCCATCCCGCTCTTCATCTGGGCCGTCCGCCGGTACGTGCGAACCGAGGGCGGGCGGGCCTGGTGGGACCGGACCAAGCTGCGCGCGCCGATCTTCGGCCCGGTGGTGCGCATGCTCGCGCTCGCGCGCTTCGCCAAGACGCTCGCTACCCTGCTCTCCTCCGGCGTGCCGCTCCTCACCGCGCTCGATATCGTCAAGAACATCGTCAACAACTCCATCCTCGCCAAGGTCATCGAGGACGCGCGCGACGCCATCCGCGAGGGCGAAAGCATCGCCGCCCCGCTCAAGCGCAGCGGGCAGTTCCCGCCGCTCGTGCACCACATGATCGCCATCGGCGAGAAGAGCGGCCAGCTGGAGCAGATGCTGGGCAACATCGCCCGCAGCTACGACTCGCAGGTGGAGATCCGCGTCTCCGCGATGACCAGCCTGCTCGAACCGGTCATGATCGTGATGATGGGCGGGGGCGTCGCCTTCATCGTCTTCTCCATCCTGATGCCCATCATGCAGCTCAACACTTTCGTGCCCCAGTAGAGGACCCCATGCAGAACCGCATCGAAAGACTGCGCCGACTCCGCCGCTCTCGCGGCATGACGCTCATCGAAATCATGGTCGTGCTCGTCATCCTCGGCCTCATCGCGGGCGCCATCGGCTACAACGTCTTCGGCCAGCTTCAGCAAGCGCAGATCAAGACCGCCAAGCTCGACCTGCAGGCGATCTCGAACGGCGTCGACCTCTATCACGTCGAGACGGGCAACTGGCCAGACAACCTGCAGCAGCTGGTGCCCAAGTTCGTGCGCGAGATCCACAAGGATCCCTGGGGCACCGACTACGCGTTCGTCCGCGCCGGCGAGGGATACGACGTCTATTCGTACGGTCCGGACAAGGCGCAGGGCGGCGCCGACGACATCACCATCCACGGCGGTGAAGCGTCGGGGAGCGCCACCGCCCAGCAGAAATGATCCGATGCGCGCGCGCGGCATGACGTTGATCGAGATCGGCATCGCCATGGCGATCGCCGCGGGCCTGCTCGCCATGGCGATCCCGGCCATCTCGAATGTCACGCGCGTGCAGCTGCGGCAGAAGAGCGGCCAGCTCGGAAGCGGGGTGCGCTCCCTCTACGGCGCGACCGCGCTCGCCGGCCACAGCTGCCGGCTGGTGCTCGATCTCGACAAGCAGGCGTACTGGTCGGAGTGTGCCGAGGGCGCCGTCCGCCTCGATCGCGCGGGCGAGCAATCGGCGGGCGGATCGCGCCGCGACAGCCGTGAGGAGGAGCTCCTCGCGAGCATCCGCCCCGAGACGGCCAACGAAGAGGAGCAGGTGAAGCTCGCGCTCGCCCAGAAGAGCGCTTTCAAGGCCTCCGGCGACATCCCCAAGACCGACCTGGGCGGCTCGGTGCGCTTCCTCGACGTCTGGGTCCAGCACCAGTCGGAGCGGTACACCACCGGGAAGGCCTTCCTCTACTTCTGGCCGAGCGGCCTCACCGAGGTCGCCGCCATCCATCTCGGGCAGGGCGACGACGTGAACACCTTGCTCATCTCTCCCCTCTCCGGCCGCGTGCGCATCGTCTCCGGCCGGGTCGACGCGGAGGGGCAGCGGTGAGGAACGCGGGGTTCACCCTCCTCGAGGTGATGATCAGCCTCGCCGTCCTGGCGGTGGCCCTGGTCGCGCTTTCCGGTCTCAACGGGGGCGCCGTGGCCATGCAGGCGTATGCCCGGCGAGCGACGCAGGCGACGCTGCTCTTGCGCAGCAAGATGTCGGACGTCGAGGAACAGCTCCAGAAGGACGGATTCTCCGACTTCAACGACGACAAGCACGGCAACTTCGAGGACGACGAGGGTGGAGCGGGCTACGAATGGCGGGCGGAGATCCTCAAGCCCGACGTCCAGATGGACGCCGCGCAACTGCTCGGCCTGTTCGGGATCGGATCGCAGGGCGGAGCGTCCGGATCATCGGGCGGAACGTCCGGAACGGGCGCCCCGCCCAGTTCGCTCACCGCGGGGCTCGCCGGTGCGGCGCAGATGCTCGGCGGGGCCCAGGGCGGGGCCTCGGCGCTCTCGGCGCCGGGCTCGCCGGTCGCGGGCATGCTGCAGGCCCAGGCCACGGGCTTCCTCGAGACGCTCAAGAAGAGCGTGCGCGAGGTGCGCGTCACGGTGAGCTGGAAGGATGGCACGCAGGAGCGGAGCATCTCCGCCTCGCAACACCTCGTCATTCTTCCCGAGATGGTCGGGAAGGCTGGCCAGACGCCGGTCGCGGCACCGACGCCGCCCACGCCCAATGTGGGGCTTCCGACCATCCGCCCCGCGCCTGCTGCCGGAAACCCCCTTGGAGCCGGACGATGATCCGGCCTCCGTATGCGTCGCCCTTCAGGCCTCCGCGACTGGCGACGCCGGCAAAGCCGGCCCCTGCGGCCGGATTCTCGCTGCTCGAGGTGATGATCGCGGTCGCGGTCCTCGGCCTCATCGGTGGCCTGACCTGGAAGAGCTTCGATGCCGCGTCCGATCTGAAGAGCCGGACCGAGCGCGCCGAGGAGCGCGATCAGACGGTGCGCGGGGCGATGAATCGCATCGCGCGCGAAGTCTCGATGACTTTTCTCAGCGAGCACTACGATCACAAGAGGTTCCGCGAGCGGCCCACCCGCTTCGTGCTCAAGGACGGCCGCCGGGAGGCGGATCTCACCTTCACTTCCTTCGCCAACGAGCGGCTCGCCGTCGACGCCAAGGAGAGCGATCAGGCGCTCTTCGAATACAAGCTCGCCACCGATCCGGACGTGAGCGGGCGGCGCAATCTCTACCGCCGGGTGAAGCCGATTCTCGACGAGGATCCCGACCGCGGCGGGCAGACGGGCGTGCTCGCCGAGGACGTGGTTGCCTTCTCGGTCGAGGCCTGGGACGCGCGCGACCGCGCCTGGCGGCCCGAGTGGGACACCAATTCGCCCCAGCAGAACGGCCAGATCCTCCTCCCCACCCGGGTGAAGATTTCACTGACCGTGAAGGACGAGCAGGGCAAGGACAAGGCCTACACCACGCAGACCGACGTCATGCTGCTGCAGACGCTGGACTTCTGATGACGATGCGAAGGAGACAGGGCAAGGGTGTCGAGACACGCGGGGTGGCGCTCATCCTCGTGCTCACCACCATTGCCATCCTCACTTCCATCGGCGTCGACTTCAGCTACGGGTCGCGAGTGAGCCTGCGGCTCGCCGAGAACTCGCGGGACGAGCTTCGCGCCTATTACCTCGCCAAGTCGGCGGTGAACCTCTCGCGCCTGCTCCTCTACTTCCAGCGGCAGATAGACCTCACCTGGGTGCCGATCGGCCGGAGCCGGGTCAGCCCCGTGAGAACGCTCCGATGCGGCCGCTGGAAGGCGGGCCGGTCCATTCTTTTGGCACCTTCGAGGGCTCCTTCAAGGCCAAGATCGAGGACGAGAACAGCCGCATCAACGTCCGCGCTCTCGACAATCTGGGCGACAAGCCGCTCGCCATCTACACGCAGCTCAGCGCAATGATGGGCGACCCGAAGTACGATTTCATCTTCAACGAGGCCGACGCGCAGAACGACAAGGTACGCCGCGAGGACGTGATGGTGGCGATGAAGGACTGGATCGACATCGACGAGAACGGATCGGCCATCGACCTGAACAGCGGCAGAAACCCTTTCGTGAACGCGTTCGGCGACGAGAATTCCGCCTACGATCGCTACGAGCCGCGCTACAAGGCGAAGAACGCTGCCTTCGACAGCCTGGACGAGCTGTTCATGGTCCGCGGCGTCAACGACCGCTTCATGGCCGCGTTCGGCGACCGCCTGACGGTGTGGCTGGACTTGAACGCGAAGCTCAACATCAACACCGACGATGCGCAGCAGATGATGACCAACATCCTCGCGGCGGCGAGCAACCCGGCCGATCCGAAGCTGCGCAACCCGCGGCTCCTGGAGACCATCGTGCAGGAGATCAAGGTGAAGAAGATGTTCTCCTTCTTCGGCCTCTCGGTCACCGATTTCATCGAGATCCTGAAGGCGAACGGGGTGGCGGTGAACCCGATCCTGCTCAGTCCGACCAACCCGGGCAACTTCCTCGGCGCGACCAGCGACACCTTCCGCATCGTCGCGACTGGACACGTGGGCCGCACCGACAAGCGCGTCACGGCCGTGGTGCGCTACGACGACCAGCTCGGCAAGCTCCTGTACTGGAAGGAAGACTGATGCACCGGATCGTGGGCCTCGACGTAGCGGCGAACGAGCTGCGCATGGTCGCGCTGCAGAGCGGCTTCCGCGGTTTCGCGGTCGCCGACGTCCGTCGCGTACCGCTGCCGGAGGCTCCTTCGCTCGCCGAGCGCCTCTCGGCCGCCGTCTCGCAGCTTCCGCCGATGGGCGACGACGCCATCGCGGTCGCGCTGCCCGCCGCGCAGGTGGCGAGCTTCGTCTTCACGCTCCCCTTCGTCGATTCGCGGCGCGTCGAGCAGGTGCTCCCCGCCGAGGTGGAAGGGGCGATCCCCTTCGACCTCGAGGATGTGGTCTGGGACCACGCGGTCCTCTCGCAAGGAGACGGCAAGACCGAGGTGCTGGTCGCGGTGGTGAAGAAGACCGCGCTGCAGGGCATCCTCGGCAGCCTCGCCGAGGCGGGAATCGATCCCCGCATGGTGACCTTCGCTCCCCTCGCCCTGGGTGCTCTCGCCGAGCGCAAGCTCCTCGCCGACGGTGGCGAAGGCACCACCGCCCTCATCGAGGCCGGCCCGGATCGCGCCGCCCTCTGCCTCCTGTACGGGGACAAGCTTCTCCTCGCGCGAGCGCTGGCCACCTCGGGCCCGATCCTCTGGCAAGCCGCCCAGCGCGACGCCAAGGCGCGGGAGAAGATCCTCGGGCCGCTCCTGCGCGACATCAAGATCTCGCTTCGCGCCCGCGCCTCCGGTGAATTGCAGCGCGTCATCCTTGCCGGCGACCTCGCTGCCTTCCCCGAGATCGGCCATCGGTTCGAGATGGAGCTCAACGCGCCCGCGGGCCCCCTTTCGCTCGCGCCTCCGCACGATGGAGCGAACGGCGCGGAGGCTCCGGAAATGTCGCTCGCGCTAGCGCTCGCGCTTCGCGCCCAGCAGCCCCGCGGCCGACTCGACTTCCGCAAGGGCGAATTCGCCTTCACCCGCAACCTGTCGCAGGTTCGCGGAACGCTCCTGCAGCTCGCCACGGCGGCACTGCTTCTCTTGCTCCTCGCCATCGGCCTCGGCACCGCCCGGGTGGCTTCGCTCTCGCGGCAGGCCAGCGACTACGACGAGGCGCTCTGCGCGGCGACCAAGAAAACCCTGGGCACCTGCATGACGGACTACCGCCAGGCGGTCGGCGCGCTCTCCGGCGGCCGCTCCCGGGCAGCGGGGATTCCTCGTGTATCGGCGGCGGACATCCTCGCCCAGGTGGTGGCGCGACTGCCCGACACCTCGATGCCGGTGATCGAGGACATCGATCTCAACACCAGCACCGTCCGCATGCGCGGCACCGTCGAGTCCTTCGGCAAGGTGGATGACATCGTCTCCGCCCTGCGCAAGGACCGCTGTTTCGGCGACGTGAAGCAGCCGTCCTCGCAGAAGGCGCGCGACGGCAGCAACAAAGTCAGCTTCTCGCTCGAGTTCTCCTACACCTGCTCGGGTGAATTGCCGGGAGGCGCCTGATGGAAAAGCTGCGCGCCCTCTTCGCCGATGCCCAGCAGTACCTCGCCGCCGCCTCGCCTCGCGAGCGCCGCCTCATCGGCTTCGCGGCGGCCGGCGTGACCTTCTTCTTCCTCCTCATCATCTGGCTCGGCTTCGGCAGCTCGATCCGCAAGCACGAGGACGCGCTCGAGGAGAAGCGGAGCTCCTTCGAGAGGGTACAGAAGCTCGCCGCCGGATTCGGCCGCGAGGAGCAAGAACGGCAGCTGCTCGAGGCCAAGCTGCGCCAGAGCCCGCCCGCGCTGATGGGATTCGTCGACGGCATCGCCCGCCAGGAGGGAGTCGAGATCGGCGGAATGTCCGATCGCGGAATCCGCGCCGTCGGTCAGGACGGCCGCCTGCGCGAGAGCAGCGTCGAGGCCAATCTCGGCAAGGTGCCGCTCGACAAGCTCATGCGCCTCTTGCAGGACATCGAGCGGAGCCCCGGCGTGGTCCGGGTCCGCCGCCTGCACCTGCGCAAGTCGAGCGACAACAAGGAGACGCTCGACGTCACCATGACGGTCAGCGCCTGGCAGGGAGCGTGAGATGGCAGAGGCCGCTTCCGCACCCACAGCCACGACGCCGCTCCAGAAGCTGCGCGCCTTCGCGCTGCCGGTCGGCACGGTCCTCGCCTTCCTCGTCTTCCTGCTCGCCACCTTCCCCTTCGATACGCTCGCGCGCCGCATCGAGATCGAGGTGCAGCGCGCCGGCGGGGACATCACCATCGGCAGCATGGGACCCGCCTTCCTCGGATTCCGGGCCCGCGACGTGCGGCTGCGCCCGCCTTCCAGCTCGGGGCCGGCCCCGGAATTCCGTTTCGATTCGGTCACCATCCGTCCCGACCTCCTCGCCCTGCTCGGACGCCGCACTTCGTTCTCGTTCGCGGCCTCGGCGTTCAGCGGCACCGCCAAGGGGCACGCGGCCCTGTCGAACGATCCGCGCACGTCCGGTTCCCTGCAGTCGCTCACGCTGGAGATGGCCGACCTCGATCTGCGCTCGCTGCCCTTGAAGGAGGCATTCGGAGTCGAGCTTCTCGGCCGCGTCTCGGGCAAGACCGACCTGCCCACTCTGGTTCCGACGGAAACCACCACCGGAACGATCACGCTGTCCATCAAGGGCCTCGCGCTCGCCAACGCCACCGTCCAGGGTCTCACGCTGCCTCGGACGGTCCTCGGCGATCTCGATGCCAGCATCGTCATCGACAAGGGAACCGCCCGCGTGGAGCGGACCCAAACGAAGGGTGGCGACATCGATCTCGATCTCGAGGGCACCATCCGGATGCGGCCGCTGTTCTCGCTCTCGCAGGCTGATCTGCGCCTGAAGCTCCGTCCCGCGGAGCGGTGGCTCTCCACCAATCAATCGATGCGCGGACTGCTCGGGCTTCTCCAGAGGCAGCCGGACGGCGGCTATCTGGTGCCGCTCAACGGACCGCTGTCGCGGCTGCAGCCGCCGGTCAACGTCCGCTTCTAGGTTTCCATTTCCCGGGCAAGCGCGTCGGCAGCGGCCACGGGGTCGGCGGCTTCGCGCAGCGGACGGCCAACGACCACCAGCGAGGCGCCGGCGTGCACCGCATCCCGCGCCGACCCCGTCCGCTGTTGATCGTGGGTCGCCGCGCCGGTGGGCCGGATCCCGGGAACCACGAGCAGCGGTCCGGGTCCGAGCTCGCGCCGGAGCAGCCCTACCTCGGCCGGCGAACAAACGACGCCGTCCGCTCCGGCGTGGAGGGCGAGCCGTGCGAGGCGAAGGGCCGCGTCGGCAGGCGATCCGGAAATGCCCACTGCGTCGAGGTCGTCCTGCGCGAGCGAAGTGAGGACGGTGACCGCGAGCAGCCGCGTACCGCTCGCTCCCGCCCCTAGCCCCCGGCGCGCCGCCCGGATCATCGCCGCGCCCCCCGAAGCGTGAACCGTGAGCAGCGCGGCGCCGAGGCCTGCCGCTCCCCGCGCCGCGGCCTCGACGGTATTGGGGATGTCGTGCAGCTTGAGATCGAGGAACACGGGCAGTGAAACCGACTTCACAGCGTCTACCGCCGCCCTGCCGTGCGCCACGAACAGCTCGAGGCCGATCTTGAGCATCCCGACGTGGCCATCGAGCTTGCGGGCGAGCGCGGCCGCCGCCGCCGGGTCGGGCACGTCCAGGGCCGCCACGATTCGCTCGCGACCGGTCACCGCCAGAGCCGGCCGCCGCCCGAGAGCACCGCCTGGCGGGCCTTCTCCACCACTTCCCCGATCGGTACCAGCTCGACCTCTTTGCTCTCGCGAGGCTTCCACTCCACCTTTCCTTCCGCGAGACCCTTCTTGCCGATGGCCACGCGCAAGGGAAGCCCGATCAGGTCGGCGTCCTTGAACTTCACTCCCGCCCGCTCGTCGCGGTCGTCCAGCAGCGCTTCGATGCCTTCCTCGCGCATCTGCTGGTACAGCCGCTCCGCGGTCTCGCGCACCGGGGCGTCCTGGATCTGAAGGGGGAGGAGGGCGAGATGCAGCGGCGCGATGCTCATCGGCCACTGGATCCCGTCGCCGTCGTGGTGCAGCTCGACCGCACCCGCGAGGATGCGCTCGATGCCGATGCCGTAGCTACCCATGACGATGGGGACCTCCTTGCCCGACTCGTCCAGGATCCGGGCACCCATCGACTCCGAGTAGCGGGTACCGAGCTTGAAGATGTGGCCCACCTCGAGCGCCTTGCCGACTTCGAGCGGTGAGCCGCAGCGCGGACATCCTTCGCCAGCCGCCGCGGTGCGCAGATCGGCGGGGGTGGCGTGGGCCAGGTCCCGTGGCACCGAGACGTTGCGCAGGTGGAAGCCGTCCTTGTTGGCGCCGGTGACGAGGCCGCTCAGCCCGGCGAGCCGGTTGTCGAGGAAGACGCGGGCGGTCTTCACGCCGAGCCCACCGAGCGATCCCGGCTTGGCGCCCATCCACTTCTGGATCTCCTCTGGATGGGCGGGCCGCAGGATGGAAGCGCCGGAGGCGGTCTGCAGCTTGGCCTCGTTGAGCTGATCGTCGCCGCGCACGATGGCCACGAGCGGCTTGTCGTCGCCCACGTAGACGAGGGTCTTGAGCTGCTGCTCGGCCGGGACCCCGTACGGCTTCTGCGCGAGCGCCTCGATGGTGACGACGCCCGGAGTCGCGAACTCCTCCGGGTCAGGGCTCGCTCCCGGGGGAGCGAATCTGTTCGGCGTCTCGACCTTGGACTCCGCCTTCTCGGTATTCGCCGCGTACCCGCAATTCTTGCAGGAGGCGATGAGGTCCTCGCCCGCGTCGGTCATCACCATGAACTCGATCGAGCCGCTCCCGCCCATCGCGCCCGAGTGCGCTTCCACCTGGACCGTGGCGAGGCCGCAGCGCTGGAAGATCCGCGCGTACGCGAGGCGGTGCGCCTCGAACGACTTGTCGAGCCCGCCCTTGTCGACGTCGAAGGAGTAGCTGTCCTTCATGGTGAACTGCCGCACGCGGAGCAGGCCGCTCTTCGGCCGCGGCTCGTCGCGGAACTTGGTCTGGATCTGGTACCAGGTCTGGGGAAGCTGCCGGTAGCTGCGCACCTCGGCGCGGGCGAGGACGGTGAAGATCTCCTCGTGGGTCATGGCCAGGCACATGTCCGCGCCCTTGCGATCCTTGAAGCGGAACATGTTCTCGCCCATCACCGTCCAGCGGCCGCTCTCTTCCCAGACCTCGCGCGGATTGAGGGCAGGCAGGTAGAACTCCTGCCCGCCGATCCCGTCCATCTCCTCGCGCACCACCCGGGTGATCTCGTGGATCGCTCTCTGGCCCAGCGGAAGGATGCTGTAGATGCCGGCGGCGAGCTGGCGCATGAATCCGGCGCGCACCAGCAGCTGGTGGCTCGCCACCGTCGCGTCAGCGGGGTTCTCTTTTAGAGTTGGGACGAACGACTTCGACATCCGCATGCAAGAACACCTCAGCCCTTGCCCTTGAGCTCGCGGTCCACCGCCTCCTTGAACTGCTCGTACGGCACGGCGCCGTTGATGAAGATGCCGTTGATGAAGAAGGCGGGCGTGCCGCTCACGCCGGCCGACTCGCCGTCCTTCTCGTCCGCGCTCACCATCGCTGCCTTTTCGCCGCTGTCGAGGCACTTGTCGAACTTGCCCTGGTCGAGGCCGATGTCCTTGGCGAACGTCTTGAGATCTTCGACCGCCAGCTTCTGCTGGTTGCTGAACATCTTGTCGTGCATCTGCCAGAACTTGCCCTGGTCCTGGGCGCAAGCCGCCGCCTCCGCCGCCTTCTCCGCGTTGGGATGGAAGGAGAGCGGGAAGTGGCGGAAGACCAGCCGCACCTTGCCGTCATAGTCCTTCATCAGCTTCTCGACGGTGGGAAAGACGCGGCCGCAGAACGGGCACTGGAAGTCGCTGAACTCGACGATGGTCACGGCGGCGTTGTCCGGGCCGCGCGAGGGGCCCTTGGCGGCGACCTCGACACGGGGAAGATTCGGCGGCGCAAGCGTGATCTGCACGCCGTGCTTCTGCTTCAGCTGGTCCAGGTAAGCGGTCAGCTGTTCCCGGCTTTTCTGCTGCTTCATGAACTGCACGAGCCGGTCGTGGACCTGCTCGTAGGACTGTCCGCCCACTTCGCCCTTGTGCTGCTCGTAGAGCTGCTTGAGCTCCGTCTCGGAAGGCGCGGGGAGCGACTGGAGGAAGTCTGTCTGGTACCACTGGTCGACCGTCTTCCCCTTGGTCTTCGCCTCCTCCTCCAGCAGCCGCTTGGTGATCATCTCGTCGATGGCGCCGCGGCGCGCGTCGTAGAGATCGGTGAGCGCCTTGACCTCGGCCTGCTTGAGCTTTCCGCCCGACTGCTTGTCCACCTCGGCATAGGTGATCGACTGCCCGTCGATGGTAGCCACCTTTTCGGTCGGCTCGACGCTGATGGGGTTCTTGTCCGACGCGTTCCGCGAGGACCCGGTCTTGCAGGCCGCGACTCCGAGAACGCAGAGGAGGGCGACCCATCTGAACGACCCGGACTTCTCCATGACAATGCTCCCTTCGGCGGACCGCGCACCCTAGGCGCGCGCCATACCGCCGTCAACGGAAGGAGGGTGTAACCGCTCCGCGGGCGCGGATCCCGTTTTGGGAGGCGGAATCGCGCGATATCTTCCCGAGAGAAGCCGCCGGGGGAGCGCTCCCAAGCCCCGCTGGACAGGGCTGCCGGGCCCGCGTAGCGTTTTTGGAACCGTGACCAATGCCGCTCGGGGAATCGTCCGCGCCGGATACCTCTGCGGCGCGGCATTCGTGGTGGTCTCGGCGATCCAGGGCTGCGTCCACGGCGAGGATTGGAAGGCGGACGCGCTCTGGAGCCTGGTCTTCGGAGGCAGCGCCCTTCTCCTGCTCTGGGCCGTGGGAACGGCGGGAATCCGGGTGCTGCTCCGGTCGCGTCTGCCCGGAGAGATCGCGCGGGACAACGTCGCCGCCGGCGTCGCGGCCGGCGCTCACTTCGCGGCGACCGGCCTCATCATCGCGAAGTGCTTCTACGGCGACGACGTGGCGACCCTCGGGATCTCGGTCGTCTTCTTCGTCATCGGCCAGGCCACGCTGCACCTCTTCGTCGTGCTGTTCCGGCTGCTCACCCTCTATGCCGAAGAGCAGGAGATCGAGGGCGAGAACGTGGCCGCCGCCGTCAGCTATGCCGGCGCGATGATCGCCATCGCCCTCATCGTGGGACACGCGACCGAGGGCGACTTCGCGGGCTGGGGCATCTCTCTCCGCGCCTATGGGGTCGCGCTCGTTTCCGCCCTCGTGCTCTATCCGGTCCGGCAACTCGGCGTGCAGACCCTGCTGCTCCGCAAGCGCTTTCGAGGGCAGGCCGCGATTCCGTTCCGAGCCCGTGGTGGTCGGCGCGGATGAGCAGGCGTCGCTCTACCGCGCCGCCGAGGAAATGGCGGCAGCCTGGAATGAGCTTTGCCTCCTCTGCGCCGAACGGCCCGAACTGGTCAGCGGGTTCCTCGGCCTCAGCGAAGTACAGCAGGCGCTGTGGTGGTCGTCCGCGCCCCACTGGCACGGAATCGCGCGTGCCGACGTCTTCCTCACGGGCGGAGGCCCGCGGATCTGCGAGCTGAACTGCGACACCCCGAGCGGCGAGGCCGAGGCGGTGCTGCTCAACCGCGCCGCGGCAAGGCGCGGCCTCTCCGACCCGAACGCGGCGCTCGAAGATCGGTTCTGCGCGATGATCGAACACCTGGGCCGCTCGGTCCGCGCGGGAACGCCGGGGCCTCTCTCCATCGGCATCGTCTATCCGACTGAAATCGCGGAGGACCTCTCCATGGTCCTCCTCTATCGGCGATGGTTCGAGAAGCGCGGCTTCCGCGTCACGCTCGGATCGCCGTTCAACCTCTGCGCGCTTCCCGGCCGCCGCGCCGGGTTGTTCGGCACCCCATGCGACGTGTTCGTGCGCCACTACAAGACGGACTGGTGGTCCGAGCGCAGCCCGGCCTGGGCGGACGCGCCCGCGGTCCCGGATCCCGAGCCGCTCTCCGAACAGCTCGGCATCATCCTCGGAAGCGTGCTCCGAGGGACGAGCGCGGTGGTGAACCCGTTCGGCGCGGTCGTCCCACAGAACAAGCGTGCGATGGCGCTCTTCTGGGAACGGCTCGATCTCTTCTCCGGATACAGTCGCGCGGCCATCCGCCAGTACCTACCCGAGACGGTACGGCTCGAGTCGTTGTCGCAGGAGCGTCTTCTCGCCGAGCGCGAAGACTGGGTGCTCAAATCGGACTACGGCTGCGAAGGCGACGAGGTGGTCATCGGCAAAGGCACCGAGCCCGACGATTGGAAGGATTGCCTGAACGCGGCGGTGCCCGGCCGCTGGGTCGCGCAGCGGTACTTCCGCGCCGCTCCCGGTCCGGACGGCACCGTAGCGAACCACGGCGTTTTCCTGGTCGCGGGGCGGGCCTGTGGCCTCTACACGCGGATCTCGGAAGGTCCCACCGACCGGTACGCCCTTTCCGCTCCGGTGCTCGTACGCCCCGGTGACTCGCCGTGACCGTGCCAGAGGCGCGACGGCCGTTCTCGCGAAAGGCGTTCCTCGACGACGACGAGGTCGTCGGGGCCCGCTGGTGGCAGGAGTCGGTCCGCCTGTCCGCGACCCCCGTGAGCCGCCGCCGTGCGCTGCAGGCGCTTGCGGTCCTCGGCGGATCGGCGGTGGTGTTCGGGATCGTCGCCGCCTTCACGGATGCAGACAGACATGTCGACATCAGCATGGATTCCCTCGAGCTGCAGAAGCGCGAGGGATGGAACGTCGGACAGGAAGGCGCCGCCCTGCGCTTTCCCGGCTCGTCCGGAGTGGACGCCGACGGGAACGCAGACTGGGAACAGACGCTGCCGCTGCTCGCGAGCGACCTGTCCCCCGCGCAGGCGGCGCTCAAGCCGTATTACGTGCCCACGCTCTTCCAGGCGCTCGAATCGCCCTCGGGCGCGACGTTGCGCGGGGAGCTGAAGCCGTTACTCCCGCCAGACGGTCGGGAAGACACGCTCCGGGGCGAGGCCATTCTCTCGCTCTTCCGTGCCGTGGACATGCCGAAGGACACTGCCCTGATCCTCGATCTCGAGGGTCCCACCTCGATCGCCGTCGCGGCCACGCTCGCATCGGGATTCGAGCCGGTCTTCACGTTCGACAACTGGCCTCATCCGCTCGGAGTCGTTCCTTCCCACCTCACGCTGGCGTCGGCGGTGTTCTACCGGCCGGTGTTCCTGAAAGCCCGCGGCCAGCGCCCGGCGAACGCGCCCGCCGTTTTTGTCCTCGATCGCAACCGTCTCGCCCACTACACCGACGAGGACGGCCAGTTCGACAATCGCTACGTCGCGAAGCTCCCGACGGCGGAGAACCTGCGCTCGCTCGGGATCCGCCATCTCCTCTACGTGACGCCGGGAAAGAACGACCTGCGCGAGCTCGACGATCTCAACGACGACTTCGTCGAGTTCGCCAAGCGATCGATCGACGTGAAGGTGCTTCCACTTTCCGATCTCGATGCGCCCGCGACCCCTTCCCGGGCCGCCCCAGCGACGGGCTACTACTATGGGGGGCATCCACACACGCATCTCTGGTTCTGGAGCAATTACGGCTGGTACACGCCGCGTCCTTACGCCCGCGTGCCGTCGGGTCCGGCGGCGCCCGCGCTTCCGCCGCCCTCGCCTCCCGCGCAGATATCGCGCGGCGCCTCCTACCGCCCCGTGGAGCGGCCGACCATCTTCTCCTCGCGGTCCCTGGGCGTGGGAAGCGGGGTCGGTAAGCAGAGGCCTTCCGGCTTCGGCCGCGTGTCGGTCCGCGCCTCCGCCTCGACCGGCCGGATCAGCAGCGTCCGTCCCGGCCGCAGCGGCTCCTTCGGCCGCGCCGGCGGCGGAAGGTCGAGCGGTTAGAGAAAACCATGT
>VBKL01000020.1 GCA_005879805.1 Deltaproteobacteria bacterium
GGGCTCCGCGTCAAGACCATCGCCAACATGGGCGCGTATCTCTCGCTCTTCGCGCCCTGCGTCCCGACGTACCTCTACGGAACGCTGCTCTCGGGTTGCTACCAGATCCCCAACATCTTCGTGGACGTCACCGGCGTCTTCACCAACACGGTGCCGGTCGACGCCTATCGCGGTGCCGGCCGCCCCGAGGCCTGCTACGTCGTCGAGCGCATGGTCGATCTTGCGGCGAAGGAGATCGGCGTCGATCCGGTCGAGATCCGCCGGCGCAACTTCATCCCCAAGGAAGCGTTCCCCTACCAGACGCCGGTCGCCGTCCAGTACGACAGCGGCAACTATCCCATCGCCCTCGACAAGGCGCTCGAGACCTTGAACTACTCGGCACTGCGCAAGGAGCAGGAGAACCTACGCAAGCAGGGCCGCTACCTCGGCATCGGGTTCTCCACCTACGTCGAGGCGTGCGGCCTCGCTCCTTCGCAGGTGGCGGGCGCGCTCGGCGCCCAGGCGGGCCTCTACGAGAGCGCCAACGTCCGCGTGCACCCGACCGGCAAGGTGACCGTCTTCACCGGCTCGCACTCGCACGGCCAGGGCCACGAGACGACCTTCGCGCAGATCGCCGCCGACGAATTGCAGGTTCCGATGGACGACATCGAGATCGTCCACGGCGACACCGGCCAGATCCCGTTCGGCATGGGCAGCTACGGCTCGCGCAGCGGCCCTGTCGGCGGAACCGCCATCTACCTCAGCGTCCAAAAGATAAAGGAGAAGGCGAAGAAGATCGCCGCCCACCTCCTGGAGGCGAAGGAGGAGGACGTCACCTACGAGGGCGGGAAGTTCTTCGTGAAGGGCTCGCCCGACCGCTCCAAGGGCTTCGGCGACGTCGCGCTCATGGCCTACCTCGCGCACAACATGCCGAAGGGCCTCGAGCCCGGCCTCGAGGCGCTCACCTTCTTCGATCCGGGCAACTTCGTCTTCCCCTTCGGGACGCACATCGCGGTAGTCGAGGTCTCGAAGGAGACCGGCAAGACCAAGATCGTCCGCTACGTCGCGGTCGACGACCTCGGCCGCGTCATCAACCCGATGATCGTCGACGGCATGGTGCAGGGAGGCATCGTCCAGGGCGCCTCGCAGGCGCTCTGGGAGGAGGCCATCTACGACGAGAACGGCACCCTTCTTACCGGCTCGTTCATGAACTACGCCATGCCGCACGCCGACGACGTGCCCTTCTTCGAGCTGGGCCGCACCGAGACGCCGTCTCCGGTGAACCCGCTGGGCATCAAGGGAGCGGGCGAGACGGGGACCATCGCCTCGACGGCCGCGGTCGCCAACGCGGTGATGGATGCCCTGTCGCCCTTCGGCATCCGCCACCTCGACATGCCGTTCACGCCAGGTCGCGTCTGGGAAGCGATCCGCTCTTCGGGCCGCTAGGGAGGAGACACCATGTATCCGGCGCCATTCGAGTACTACGCTCCGAATACCATCGCGGAAGCGCTCTCGCTCCTCTCGCAGCACGGAGCGGACGCCAAGGTCATCGCCGGCAGCCAGAGCCTCGTACCGCTGATGAAGTTCCGGCTGGCCACTCCTGCGCACGTGATCGATCTGCGCAAGGTGCCGAACCTCACGGGCATCCGCGAGGAAGGGGGCGCGCTCGTCATCGGCGCGCTCACCACCCACCGCACCATCGAGCGGTCGGAGACGTTGCGCAAGAAGCTGCCCATCCTTCCCGAGGCGGCCTCTGCCATCGGCGACCCACAGGTGCGCAATCAAGGCACCATCGGGGGAAGCCTCGCCCACGCCGATCCGTCGGCCGACTGGCCCGCCGTGACCACCGCGCTCGACGCGACCGTGACCGTGGCGGGCAGGGGCGGCGAGCGAACGCTGAAGATCTCTGACCTCATCGTCGGCCCGCTCACCAACTCGCTCAACGTCGACGAGATCCTCGTCAGCGTGCGCATCCCGATTCCGGGCGCGAAGTCGGGAAGCGCCTACGAGAAGGAGCCGCACCCAGCCTCGCGGTTCGCCATCGTCGGAGTCGCCGCCGCGCTGCAACTCGACGGAAAGGGCGTCGTGCAGCAGGCGCGCGTGGCGGTCACCGGGCTCGGCAGCAAGGTGACCCGCGCGGGGTACGTCGAGCAGGCGCTGACGGGCAAGGCGCCCGACCCTGCCGCTTTGAAGGCGGCCGCGGCGCGCACCGCGGAGGGCATCGAGGTGCGCGGCGACAACCTCGGCTCGGCCGCGTACAAGACGCACCTCGCCTCGGTGATCGCGGAGCGGGCACTGCGTCGTGCCGCCGCGCGAGCCGTGGAGCGCTGACCGGCGGCTCCACCGCGCCCCTCTAGAGAGCAGCCGGCGATTGCGCCGGCTGCGCAACCTCCTTCGGATTCGGACCGTAGGCGTTCGGGCCTGGAGTGCTGTCCTGGAGGGAGAAAACAAGCAGGACGATCGCCCCGACGATCGGGACGAACGCGATGAGGAGCCACCAGCCGCTGCGACTCGTGTCGTGGAGCCGGCGGACGCTGACCGCAAGCCCGGGGATGAGCACGGCAAGCGCGTAGATGGCGCCGAGGACCCCGCCCGTCCCGAGGATCGCGTCGACGATGCCCAGGATGATCCCGGCAATGACGTTGAACAACATGAACATCCAGTATTCCGTCCGCCGCGCCCGCCCGGAGAACACCGCGTATTTCTTGAGTGCTTCGAGATACCAATTCATTGGACCCCTCCCTCAAGGACACAACTCGCGCGCCTCGTGCAGAGCGCGCGCGAGCACGTCCACTTCGTCCAGCGTGTTGTAGAGCGCGAAGCTCGCCCGCACGATGCCGGGCGTCCGGAGCGCGGTCATCAAAGGCTGTGCGCAGTGGTTGCCTGCGCGCACCGCGATGCCGCGCTGATCGAGGAATGCGGCCAGATCGTGCGGGTGCACGCCACGCAAGTTGAACGACACGATCCCCACGCGATCCTCGGGGACGTCGGGCCCGTAGATGGTCAGATCAGGGATCTGCCGCAACCGATCGAGCGCGGTCCGGACCAGCGCGCGGTCGTGAGCCTGGACGCGATCCATGCCGATTCGAGTCAGGTACTCGAGCGCGACGCGAAGCCCGACGGCCTCGGCAATGGGCGGCGTTCCGCCCTCGAATCGCCTGGGCGGGTCGAGGAAGGTGGCCGAGCCCAGGGTCGCCTCGCGCACCATCCCACCGCCGAGGATGAGCGGCTCCGTTTCCGCGAGCCGATCCGGCGTTCCCCAGAGCACACCGATCCCGGTGGGTCCGAGCGCCTTGTGCGCCGAAAAGGCCACGAAGTCGCAGCCGAGGGCGTGCACGTCGAGCTTGAGATGCGGAACGCTCTGCGCCGCGTCGAGGACCACCACGGCGCCGTGTTCCTTCGCCGCTTTCACGAGGCGCGCAACCGGGAGGAGCGTGCCGACCGCGTTCGAGACGTGGGAAAAAGCGAGGAGCCGGGTGCGCGGGCCGAAGACGAAGTCCGGGTCCAGTTCGCCCGACGGAGTCGCCGGTATCGCTCGCAAGGTCGCGCCCGACCGCGCCGCCGCCCGCTGCCAGGGCAACAGATTGGCGTGGTGCTCGAGCGCGGTGACGACGATCTCATCGCCCGGCTTCAGCTTGTGCGCGGCCCATCCCTCCGCCACCAGGTTGATCGCCTCCGTCGTTCCCTTGGTGAAGACGATTCCGTGCTCGCTCCGCGCGCCGATGAAGAGCGCGGCCACGGTACGTGCCGATTCCAGCTCCTCGGTGGCCTCTTCGGCGAGGAGGTGGATGCCGCGGTGCACGTTGGCGTTGGAGCGCTCGTAGTAGCTCGCCATCGCTTCCAGCACCGGCTTCGGCTTCTGCGAGGTGGCGGCGTTGTCGAGGTAGACGAGGGGCCTCTGGCCATGCACCGTCCGCGAGAGGATGGGGAAATCGTGGCGGACGGTGGGGCCCGGCATCAGCGCTCCGGAAGCTGCTTCACGGCACCGCGCAGCACGGAAAGCGGCAGCTCGGCGCAGGAGAGGCGTGCCGGCCGCAACTCGGCATGCATCTCCGACACGATGCGATCGAGGGTGAGGGCGGCCGCCTCTCCCGGAGGCAGCGAGCGGACCATCTCGGTGAGGAGCGAGGCGGAAGCGACGGCCACCATGCAGGCGCTGCCGCCGAAGCGCGCCTCCGCGATGCGCCCGTCTTCGAGGCGGAGCTCGATGCGGATGCGATCGCCGCAGAGCGGATTCACGTCCTCGTGGGCGGCGTCCGGTTCCTCGAGCGACCCCCGGTTGCGCGGACGCTTTCCGTGATCGTCGATCACCTTCCCGTAGAGCCCGCTCACGGAGGACCCAGCTCGCCTCGCGCAACGCCCGTTCGATAGGGCGGCAACAGATGCGAAGTGTCGGCGGAGAAGAGGCCGCCGTCGCCCAGCCGCGCGAGCTCCTTGCGCGTGAGCCGCTCGCCGGCGAAGAGGCGCGGGAGGACGAGATCGAGGGTCGTCGCCTTGGCGGCCATCCCGCAGGTAGGCATCCCGACGACCGCCGAGCTTTCGAGCTCCGCCACCCACAAGAGCGTTCCGGGATGCGCGGGAACGCCGCTCTTCAACATCCGCGCCCCCGCGCGCTCGAGCGCGTCGAGCGCCGGGTCGAGCGGATCCATCGGACGCGAGCCGCCCACCAGCACGAGTTGCGCGCCGGCGGCGACCGCCTCGCGGAGAGCGGACGCGAGCGCTTCCGCCGAGGACGCGACCCGCGCGACCGTCGGCGCGGGCGCTCCGAAGAATCCGAGCTTCTGCTCCAGAGCCGCCTTGAACTTCGCGAGTCCCTGCTCGCGGAGCTCTTCCTGCACGAGGACTGCGCCCGTCGAGAAGGTCTTCGATGCCTCGACGCCGGGCCCCGCCATGGCCGCCGCGATGCGCCGGCCCCCTTCGTCCTCGTGGACGTCGCCCGGCTCCATCTCGACGATGTGCAACTCCGTCCAGGATGCCTCGCCTGCACGCGCCAGGGCCTCGCGCCCGAGCACGGTTCCCTTGCCGACGATCACGTTGCCGGACGGGTCGCGCACGTCCTGCGCCAGGACCATTCCTGCGGCGAGTCCCTCGCCCCGCGAGATGCGGCGCGCCTTCATGCGAGCAGATGGCGCTCGAGGGCGCGCAGGCTGTCGAGGTTGTGGGCCGAGGCGAAGACGGAGAGGTGCGGCAGCGCCGCCTGCATCCCCTGCGTGAGCGGCTCGTAGCCGGGGCTTCCCAGGAGCGGATTCAACCAGATGAGCCGCCGCGCGCGCATACGGAGTGCCTCCAGCGCACGGGAGAGCTCGGCGGGATCGCCCGTGTCCCAGCCGTCGCTCAAGATGATCACCACCGTGCGGCGGTCGACGAGCCTACCCCACTCGGACTCGAAGGTGGAGAGGCAGGCGCCGATGCGGGTGCCGCCCGACCAGTCGCGGACCGAGTCGCGCAGCCCGCGCAAAGCGCTGGCGTAGGGCCGCTCGCGCAGCGATTCGGTGATGCGCCGCAGCTCGGTCGAGAAGACGAAGCTCTCCACCCGCGCGAACGATCCTTGCAAGGCGTAGAGGAACTGCAGGAGGAAGCGGCTGTAGAGGTCCATCGACCCGGACACGTCGCAGATGGCGACGATGCGGGTCTTCCGCGTGCGGCGCTCGCGGAAGCGAAGCTCGGTGAAATCGGGATGCGAGCGCATCGTCCGGCGCAGATCGACGCGCGCCCCACGGCGAGCCGCCTTCCAGCGCCGCGAAGGGCGGGCGGCGAGCTTGCGCGCGATGCGCGCCGCGATCCGCTCGATCTGCTCCAGCTCCTCGTCGGTGAAGTCGCGGAAATCCTTCCGCGCGAGCGCCGGCATGTCGCTCGCGGACCGCGCTTCTTCCGGGTCGTCGTCGTCGGGACCCTCCTCGCCCTGCTTCAGCCAGCGCGCGAGCGAAGGCGGCTCCTCGGCGTCGCGAGGTGCCTCGGGGAAGGGAAACTTCACGCGGTTCTCGGGCTGCGGCTCCTCCGGGGACGCCGAGAAGAAGTCCTCGAACGAGAGGCAGCCGTCCCGCCTCCATCTCGTCGCGCACCTTGCGCAGATCGGATTCGTCCTTCAGGACGCAGCCCAGCGTCTCCGCGACCATCGCGTGATCGAGCTTCGAGGCGTGCAGCGCGACCAGCGCCGCGGCCCAGTCCAGCGTCTCGGAGACGCCGGGGATCTTCGCCACCTTCGCCCGGCGCAGGCGCTGCACGAAGCCGACGATCTCCGCCGCCAGCGCATCTCCCGCCCCCGGCACCTTGCGGCGGACGATGGAAAGCTCCTTCTCGAAGGTCGGGTGGTCGATCCACAGATACAGACAGCGGCGCCGCAAGGCATCGGAGAGCTCTCGCGAACGGTTCGAGGTGAGCACCACCCGAGGCCGGCCGTTGGCGCGCAAGGTCCCGAGCTCGGGCACGGTGACCTGGAAATCGGAGAGGACCTCGAGCAGGAAGGCCTCGAACTCCTCGTCGGCGCGGTCGATCTCGTCGATGAGGAGGACGGGCGGCTTGCCCGAGTGGGCGATCGCCTGCAAAAGGGGCCGTTTCAAGAGGAACGGCTCGCTGAAGATCTCCGCCTCGGTGGCGTGGGAGGCGTTCTTCTCGTGCAGGCGGATGTGGAGCAGCTGGCGCGCGTAGTTCCACTCGTAGAGCGCGCTCGCCGCGTCGAGACCTTCGTAGCACTGCAGGCGGATGAGGTCGGCGGAGAGGATGGCCGACAGCGCCTTGGCGATCTCGGTCTTCCCGACTCCCGCGGGCCCCTCGACCAGGAGCGGCTTCTCCAGGACCTGGGCGAGGTGGAGCGAGGTGGCGATGGCCGGATCGGCCACGTACGCCTCGCGCGAAAGCTGCTCGAGGATGTCGGCGACGGGAGCGATCACGGGGGACGGATCGAACCACGCGGCTGCTCGACACGTCAAACGCGGGACCGAGCGCGGGCAAGCGCCAGCTCGGCTCGACCGACGAAATCGTCGGACGAGTGGTCATTAACACGATGTGACGGTCGTCAAGACGTGGGTTGCGGCATCGGCCGTACCGTCGTCTTGGAGGCGCAATGCAAGGCACTGTCTGGCTCGTCCTCGACCTCGATGCCAAGAAGCGCGGCACCATGGAGGAGCAGCTCGTCGCGCTCGCGCAGCGTTTGTCCTCGGAAGGAATCCGCGTAGGAATGGTGTTCTCGCGGCGCCCGGCGGAGTTCCCGGGCGAGGTTCTGCGGCGGCTCGGCGTCGACGTTCGCAACCTCGATTTCCATTCGCCGGAGTCACCCGCCATCCTCGCCGCCTGGCTTCACCACGCTCGGCCGGACCTGGTGCATTTCCACTTCATCGAGCCTTACTCGGCGTACGTCGCGGCCGCGAAGCTGGTTGGTGCGCGGACGCTGGTGCACGACCATGTGGTGCTCACGCCGGCGCGGTCGCTCGCTCGGACGCTGGTACGGAAGGCGCGCTCGCTGGCGCTCAACTGGATGGTCGATCGCCGTGTGGCCGTCTCCGAGTTCGCCGCTCGAGCCGTAGCGGAAGGTCACGGGGTCACCCCCGCCCGGGTGGTCGTCGTCGAGAATTCGGTTTCCCTGGCCCGCTTCGACTCGGGGGACGGCCGTCGCGTGCGGGCCGAGCTTGGCCTCGGCGACATGCCCCTCGTCGTCTCCGTGGCCCGGCTGGACGAGGAGAAGGGTGGTGCAACGCTCCTCCGCGCAATGGCCCTCGTCGACCAGCCCGCCCACCTCGCGATGGTCGGCGAAGGCGCCCAGGAGGCGTCCTGGCGCACGCTCGCCGGCAACCTTGGTCTGCAAGGTCGCGTGCACTTCCTGGGGCTCCGTAACGACGTCGACGAGATTCTCGCCGCCGCCTCGGTGGTGGTCGTTCCGTCCGAGTGGGAGGAAGCTTTCGGCCTGGCGACCATCGAGGCGATGGCGGCCTCCAGGCCCGTGATCGTCACCCGCTCGGGGGCGATGCCGCACATCGTCGGCGATGCCGGGATGGTGGTGCCGAGGAGAGATCCGCGCTCGCTCGCGCAGGCGATCGCAAAGGTGCTTTCCGATCGCGTCTTCGCGCAGAGGCTCGCCGCCGCCGGCCGGGCGCGGGTCGAGTCGCTCTACTCGATGGATCTGTACGTGGAGCGGATGCTGGAGGCGTATCGGCCGTTCCTGCCCGGAGCGGACGGTACGCGCATCTCCCGCTTCGAGCGACTGCGAACCGCATGAAAAAGCCGGCCGCCCCGAAGGACGGCCGGCTCGAAAACCCGATGCTACGCGTCTAGGCAGCCGAACGGCGGCGGCGCAGCGCGAACAGACCGAAGAGCGGCAGCGCGAGCCAGGCGGACTGGAACCCGGTGCTGGAGCATCCGCCTTGCGGGAAGCCGACGCCGGCGGTGCTGACCGGCGTGCCGCCGTTCGTCGTCGGCTCCGGGGAACCGGAAGGCGAGGCCGAGCCCGAGGCCGGCGGCGTCGAGGAGCCGCCCGAGGTCGCCGGCGCGGGCGGCAGGACGGAGTCCCTGGTCTTGCCGGCGATGAACCCGTCGACGTAGGCCACGCCCGGCGTGCCGTCGGTGCCGTAAACGTGCGTGCCGTCCGGGAAGAGGAGGTTCGGGTCGCCGATGTGCCCGTTCCGGTACAGGCCGGTGAGCAGGTAGTTCTTCATGCCGGGGTACTTGTTCGAGCCCATGTGCTTCGGCAGCACGTTCACTCCGTCGATCCAGATCTCGAGGTAGCCGACGCTCGGATCGGACGACCACTTCGCGTGGATGACGATGTCCTGCCAGTGGCGGCGATTCAGCGGAGCGAGCTGGAGGGTCTCGCGGCAGGCGCTCGTCGCCTGATCGACGAGGCACATCTCGATGAACTGGTCGCCTCCCCGGATGTAGAGGGGCGCGGACCCGCTCTCAACGGCGCCGTTCGCATCGTGGTGCCACTCGACGATGGAGCCGGCGTTGTTGCGCGACGCGGGCGTCCCGAGCTCGTCCCACTTCGGGTAGCTGCCCACCCAGTCCTGCGGGAACATCACCTGAAAGCGGTACCAGCGCTCGCTGCCCTCGTCCTCCCACATCTGCGGAGGCGGGCTCAGCAGGCTGCGCTCATCGGAGTGGGTACGCGGGCATAGCGGCCTGCGAAGCGCCGGCGATCAGAGCGACGGCGGCGCTGACGGTGAGGGCGAGCTTCTTCATGAGGCGTCTCCTTGGTTGGTTGCTTGCCGGAACGGCGTGCCTTGTTCCGGTCGGCCAACTCAGGGGACGGCCAGCATCTTCCTTGGCCCCTGTACGGCTACGGGGCCTCTTCTATGCGCTCGTCGGTCTTGCGGGGCCTTCGCCCGCAGGCAGCACTACGTGCGCCCACCCTCTGCCCCGCAAGGACTACATCCGGAGAAACGCCGCGGTTCTCCGTCGTGAGGACCATTTGCCGCTCTACGGACGTGTCGGGGGCGAGTCGTTCGAACATCTCGCGATCGGGCAGGCGCACGGGGGATTGGCACCCCGGCGGGACCAGGCGCCTACGCGAAGCGCTCCTCGACCGTCGAGGCAGCGCATTGCGCGCAGGCTCCTCCTCAGACGGCAAAGCACTGCTGCCGGACGGCGGCGAGCACTGCCGATCAGTTACCGATTCGGTATTTGGGAGCTGCCGACCCCCCGACTGCGCGCGGCCCGAGGGGGATTGCGCTGCGTGAGCGCAATTTCCCCGGAGTGGTCATTTCAGGGCGGCAGGTGCTGGCCGCACACACCGGGGAAGAGGAACTAGAGATGATCGGAAACGGCGCCTGGAAGAATCGAGCGGTCTGGTTCGCGGCCCTCTGCCTCGCGGTCCTCGCTTGTGGTCCGCAAGGGACGATCACCAGCTCCGGAAACGGAAGCGGAGCGGGTGGAGGATCGGGCGGAGGCGGCGACGGGGGCGCGAGGGTTCACACGCTCAAGGTGACCGTTACCGGCAACGGATCCGTGACATCGTCCCCCGCGGGCGTCAATTGCGCGACCTCGTGCACGGTGAGCTTTCCCCAGGGAACGCCCGTCGCCCTCACGCCCAGACCGGGCTCCGGCTCGAATTTCACTACCTGGAGCGGAGCGTGCGCCGGAACCAATCCCTGCATCGTCCTCCTCGACGCCGACGCGACGCTGGGAGCCACGTTCGTAGCCGGGGCGCCGCCTCCGCCTCCCCCACCACCGCCGCCCCCTCCTCCTCCGCCGCCGCCTCCCCCTCCGCCGCCGAACGCGGACAGCGCGGTCCGCGTGGGCGGAACCGTGTTCGGGGGCGAAGACACCACCCAGGAAGTATTCTCCCAGCCGACGGGGTTTTCCGTCTTCACCCCGTCGGACATCGGAGGCAGCGCTCTCGACACCTGGTCACACGACGGCGTCTTCGTCTCCGGCACGCAGATCGCGCCGCGCCACACGAATGCCGTCCCCAATCCTCCGAACTCGATCGTAGGCGTCGATCCTTCAGGCGGCACGGCCGCGGTGAAGACGTTCTTCACCAGCGACAAAGGATGGATCACGACCTACCAGCGGTTCGATAAGAGCGGCGCTCCCGATACCGGCGAAGTCCAGATCGACAGCGGCGAGCATCACGTCAGGGCGGTCGGCGTCGCGCTCTCGGGCCACGCCCTTGTCCTTCTCGATGGTACGAACGACACCTTCCGGGCGCAGTGGCTGGCGCGCGACGGGACGGCGATCTCGAAACCGTTCAGCTTGCAGAGCGGTTCCTTTCCTCGCTTCCAGTTCCTCATGGATGGAAGCCTGGCGCTCGGCTTCGTCAGGAGCTACGGCGATCCGCCGTCGTTGTTCGTCTCCCGGATCGAGGACGGCGCCGAGGTTGCCGGGCCTTTGCCGGCGTGGCTTTCGCAACGGTCGCTCGACGTCGTCTTTGCCATCCGCCAGGGGCGGGGCTACGCCGCCTTTGGCGGCGACGGCGGCGGCGCGTGCGGCGCCGACCTGGAGGTGCTCGCGGCTCCTTCCGGAAAATCGTGCGGCTGCCTGAAGGTCCCGCACCTCACTCGTGAGGCGTCGGTCGGACGCGACGGATCCTTGATGGTCCCGGGCCTGAGCACCAGCTGCTCGTACGATCTCTATCCGAAGCTGTTCAGGTAACCGCGCGGATCAGCGGCTCCAGGCCCGCGCGGACTTCCGCCGGCACCGGCACCGGCCTGCGGGTCGCTCGATCCACGTAGACATGCACGAAGTGCCCCGTCGCGGCCGGCTCGTTCTCGCCGTGCCGGAAGAGCGCGATCTCGTAGCGCACGCTGGAATTGCCGATGCTCGAGACGCGCAGTCCGGCATCGATGACGTCGGGAAACGAGAGCGAGGCGAAGAAGTGGCAGCCCGTTTCGACCACCACTCCGATGGAGGCGCTCTTCGCCGGGTCGAGCAGGTTCCGCTCGATGAGCATCTGGTTCACCAGCGTGTCGAAGTACGAGTAGTAGGTCGCGTTGTTGACGTGACCGTAGACGTCGTTGTCCGCCCAGCGGGTGACGATCTCGAGAAAGTGCGCAAAGTCGCCGCGCGCTCGCCGCGGTTCCTCGATCATGGCGGCCCCTACCTACCGGGAGGCGGGCCCTCCGTCTACATCAGCTCGTCGAGGATCCAGCGCGCATCGCCGGCCGACACGCCCGGAGGTCGCAGCGCGAGCGGTCCGCCGGTAGCGAGCACGGGCTCGCATTCGTCGAGCGCCGGGGCGTCGCGCTTGTAGAAGAGCCCGATCGGGATCGTCTCGTCCCATTCGCGCGCGCGGTCGAGCGCGGCGTGGAAGTCGGTCGGATCGTGCCCCAGGTCCTCGAGCTTCTTCGTCCGCTCCTTGAAGAAGTCGTGGGTGTTGTCCTTGTTGTAGGTGACGCAGGGACTGAAGACGTCGACGAAGGCGAATCCGCGGTGCTCGATGGCGCCTTTGATGAGCCCGACGAGGTGCTTCTGGTTTCCCGAGTACCCACGCGCGACATAGGTCGCTCCGCAGGCGATCGCCATCGGAATCGGATTCACCGGATCCTCGACGCTCCCCTCCGGCGTCGTCTTCGTCTTCATTCCCCGGCGGCTGGTCGGCGAGAGCTGGCCGGTGGTGAGTCCGTAGATCTGGTTGTCCATGACCAGGTAGGCGAGGTCGACGTTGCGGCGCATGACGTGCAGGAAATGGTTCCCGCCGATGCCGAACCCGTCGCCGTCGCCGCCCGTCACCACCACCTTCAGCTTGTGATTCGCGAGCTGCGCACCCGTCGCGACGGCGAGCGCCCGTCCGTGCAAGGTGTGC
>VBKL01000124.1 GCA_005879805.1 Deltaproteobacteria bacterium
GCGCCTCGGCCATCCGCCAGCGCAAGAGCGGCTGCAACTCGACGGGCATCAGCGAGGCCTCGTGCGCCCAGTACTCGAAGATCTCGCCGCGTCTGCACAGGTCCGGGAGCGCGTCGCGCGGGTGCGGCCCGAGACGCGCCCAGACCGGCAGTTCCTGGCTGCGGACCAGCACGTTCACCGAATCGACCTGGATCAGCTTGATGCCGCCTACCAGGTCGCGAACGTGCCGCAAGGTCGCGCGTGCAGGCCGCCGCGCGCCGAACCCCTGCGCAAGCAACGCGATCCGGCGCGCATCGCGGAGGGACAGCGAATGCTCGGTCAACTGGCCTGGTCCATCACGACGCCCACCGGGGCGAAGTGCGCCCTCACCGTGCCGCGAGCCACTCGATGAGGTCGATCTTCGTCACGATCGCCGCCAGGTCGTCCCCGTCCTTCACGATCGCCACCTGGTCCTTCGCGAACAGCTCGCGCAGCCTCGAGACCGGCGTGCGCAGCGTGACGATGCCGGAGATGGGCTTCATCACCGCGCTCACCGCGTCGTCGAGCTTGTGCCGCCCCTCGATCAGCGCCTGCAGCAAGTCCACCTCGTGGAGCATGGCGACGGGCTTCGCGCCGTCCAGCACCGGCAGCTGCGAGATTCCATGCCGTTTCATGAGATCCACGGCGTGCTTGGCGCTGTCCTTCGGCGTCACCGTGTACACCTCGCGCTTCTTCCCGCCGAGCAGATCGCTCACGGTGCCCATGCGGTCGGTGGGATCGAAGAAGCCGTTGTCCTTCATCCACTCGTCCGAATAGAACTTGGTGATGTAGCGCGAGCCGCTGTCGGGCAGCGTGACCACGATCGTCTTGCCGCGGCCCATCTCCAGCGCCACTTCCACCGCGACGTGGATGGCGGACCCGGACGAGCCACCTGCGAACAGGCCCTCCTCGCGCGCCAGCCTGCGGGCCCCGAAGAAGCTCTGCTTGTCGTCGACGCGGCGGACGTCGTCGAGCACGCCGAAGTCCATAGCCTTGCAGAGCATGTCCTCGCCGATTCCCTCGACCTTGTAGACATGGGGCTGGGACAGCTTCCCCGTCTTGAAGTAGTCGAGGTAGACGCTTCCCTCCGGATCGACCCCGATGTTCTTCGACTGCGGGAACTTCTCCTTCAAGTACTTGCCGGCGCCGCTCATCGTCCCGCCGGTGCCGAGACCGGAAACGAAGGCATCGAGCGTAAGGCCGGCCTTGCGCAAATCGTCCTCGATCTCCGGACCGGTGAGCTTGTAATGCGCCTCGATGTTGTCGGGGTTGTGGTACTGGTTCAGCATGAACGAGCCCGGCGCTTCGCGATGGATGCGTTTCGCCGTCTCGTAGTAGCTGCGCGGATCCTCGGCGGGAACGTTCGTGGGCGTCACCACCACTTCCGCGCCGAACGCCTTCAGCGCATTCACCTTCTCGCTCGACATCTTGTCCGGCATGGTGAAGACGCAGCGATAGCCCTTAACCGCCGCCCAGAGCGCAACCCCCATGCCGGTATTGCCGCTGGTGTTCTCGACGATGGTGCCGCCGGGCTTGATGCGCCCTTCGCGCTCGGCCTTGTCGAGGATGTAGAGGGCCATCCGATCCTTGATCGAGCCGCCCGGATTCATGAACTCGCACTTGGCGTACACCGCGGCGTCCTTCGACCCGACCAGCTTGTTGAGCCGCACCATGGGCGTGCGGCCGATCGCCTGCAAGATGTTCTGGAAGACGGGCATCGGACGCCTCCTGCGGGTTGCGGGTTATAGCGCAAGCGCGAGTGGCGCACGCCCCCCGCGGTGGGTAGTGTGCGCCCGATATGACCGAGACCGAATTGCGCGCGGCATACGCCGAGGCGATCGGGCGCCCCGCCGAGCGGGTAATCCGCCTCGCAGGCGGCGCCGGCAACCGGATCTACTGGCGCCTCGTCGAGCGCGACGGCCGCTCGGCGGTGGTGATGGAACTGCCCCCCGAGTCCGGCAAGAGCGAGGAGGTCAGCAAGGAGCCCAGTCCCAAGGACCTGCCCTTCCTCGACGTCCATCGCTACCTGGAGCGCATCGGGGTCCGCGTCCCGCGCGTGTTCCTGGACGCGCACCGGCGCGGGTTCGTGGTCATCGAGGACCTCACCGACCAGACGCTGGAGATGGCGCTCCAATCGAACGATCGGACGCGCATCTACCAGAACGCCATCGATCAGCTCGCCAAGCTCCGGGCCCATGCCGAGAGCAATCCGGACCAGGGCTGCGTCGCGTTCAGCCGCGCCTTCGACTACGACCTCTACCAGTGGGAGTTCGAGCATTTCATCGAATACGGGCTTCTCGGCCGCGGCGCGAAACCGAGCGAGGCGGAGCTTACGACCTTGCGAACCCACTTCAATGCCATCTCGAAGGAGCTGGCCGCGGCGCCGCGCAGCTTCACGCACCGCGACTACCAGAGCCGCAACATCATGGTGCTCCCTACCGGTGAGCAGGTGGTGATCGACTTCCAGGACGCGCTGCAGGGACCGAGGCAGTACGACCTCGTGGCGCTCCTGCGCGACAGCTACGTCGAGCTGGATCGCCCGCTCATCGACAAGATGCTGAAGCGCTATCTCGCCCGGTTGGTAGAGGAGGGTGGCCCCAAGCTCGACGAGCGCGAGTTCGTCGCTTTCTTCGACCTGCTCACCGTGCAGCGCAAGCTCAAGGACGCGGGGCGATTCGTCTTCATCGATCAGGTGAAGAAAAACCCGTCGTTCCTGGTGCACATCCCGTCGTCCTTGAAATACGTCAAGGACGCGCTCGCGCGGCGATCCGATCTCGCCGAGGTGCGCGACATCCTCGCGCGCCACGTTCCCGAGCTCCGCTAGTCAGCTCACTTCCCCGCGTCCGGCCTCTCCCAGCGGTACTCGACCAGCGATGTCGGTGCGAGACCCCCGTCCTGTTCGCGCGCCCGCGAGCAGTCGTCGCGCACGCTCACCTTGGTCTCGGCGACGACCTGCATGCTCGCCGCCTCGCAAGAGGTGAACTGGAGCTTGAAGTCGATCGGGCAGGTGCGGCCCGTCGGCGATTGGCCGCTCGACTTCATCACGCCGTCGAGGGTCTCCGCCCCCCGATGCAGCTCGATGAGAATGGGCTCGCCGGGCTGCGAGGTCGACTCGCCTCCGTCCTCCTCGCGGGCGAAGAACTTGCCGTCCACCCTCTCGCCCTTGTCCTCGAGGCGGTAGGCGAAGTGCTGGTCGCTGGCGTTGACCCAGACGCCCGACAGATCCTGGCTGCAGAAGCGCGGAGCGGCGACTGGCTTCTTGCACGCGGCGGTGGCGACGAGAGCTGCCAGGAGAACGCGCCTCATCGCAGCGCCCCCAGGAGGAGCGAGCTGGCGCGGTCGGGGTCGGACCAGTCGGCGAGCACCACCTCCGCGCCGTGGACCGAGAGATCGTGCACCGACCAGCGGCCGGTGGCGACGCCGCAGGCCGGCAGGCCCGCCTCGTGCGCGGCGAGGATGTCGCGAGGCGTGTCGCCGATGACGAGGCCTTCTTTGGCCCCGAGCGCCTCCGCCCGCTTCCAGGCGGTGCGGACGATCTCGGGCCGCGGCTCCGCGTCGCTGCCGTAGCCACCGAAGCGGAAGCGCTCCCAGAGACCGGTGCAGGCGAGCTTGAGCTGCGCACCGCGCTCGAGGTTTCCCGTGCAGAGACCCAGGAGCACGTCGTTTCGCGCGCAGAGACGGTCGAGGACCGCGGCCACGCCCGGGATCGCCTCGTACGACTTCGCCGCGCACTCCCGTTCGAGGTTCACGAGGTATTGCTCGAGCACGTGATCGATCTCCTCCTCCACGACCTTGGCGGGTTCCGTCCCCCGCTCGGCGGCGAGAAGCGCGCGGGCGATGGCACGATCGGTCATTCCGTCGAGACGCATCTTTCGCAATTCCTCCGTGGCCCGCAGCCGCGCGCCGAGCGCCTTCCCCAGGGCGCGCGCTCCGGCCCCCGCGCTTCGCGTGAGCGTGCCGTCGAGATCGAAGAGGAGTGCGCGCATGCGGGCGCTTGGGACTACACCAGCCCGCGCCACCTGGGTAGACGGTAGGGCACGTGTTTGCCGGGCCCTGGCGTAGACTCGGGGCGATGCGGCTGTTCTTCTCCGTTCCGCTCCCGCAGGAGGCGAAGGACCGCGCCGCCCGGGCGCTCGCTCCCGCGCGAGCCGCGGCGGGCGAGCTGTCCTGGACGAAACCCGAGCAGATGCATCTGACCCTCGCCTTTCTCGGAGAACAGCCGCCTGAGGCGCTCGAGCGGATCTACGCCGCCGCGCAGCCCTGCACCGGGCTGAAGCCATTCGAGGCGACTCTGAGCGGTGCGGGAGCGTTCCCGAACCCTCGCCGGGCGCACGTGCTGTGGCTGGGAATCATCGAGGGGGCGAACGAGCTGGTGGAGCTGGCAACGCGGCTCTGCGGCGGACTGCGGGCGGCGGGATTCGAGCTCGAGACGCGCGCTTTCCATCCCCATCTCACCGTGGCGCGGGTGAAGCGCGGCTGCGAGCGCGACGCGGAGCGGGCATTGCGATCCGTGGGCCCCGGCGAGGTAGCACGGTTCCACGTAGGCCGGCTCCTCCTCATGAAAAGCGAGCTTTCTCCGAAGGGCGCACGGCACGAGGAAGTGCGCGCGTTTCCTCTCGCTGGCGGGTGACATGGGCATCGCGGATCGGATCGCGCGGGAAGAGCTGTCGGCCCTCGAGGCGCAGGGCCTGTTGCGCTCGCTGGAGACGCAAACCTCGGCGCCGGGGGCGGAGATCGCTCTGCCGGGGGGCGAGCGGCTCATCAATTTCAGCTCCAACGATTACCTCGGACTCGCGGCCCATCCCGCCGTCGGCGAGGCCCTCTCCAGAGCGGCTGCACGATGGGGCTCCGGAGCGTCCGCGAGCCGGCTCGTCTGCGGAGATTTCGTTCCCCACCACGAGCTGGAAAACGCGCTCGCGCGCTTCGAGAGCGGCGAGGCGGCGGTGCTGTTTGGAAGCGGGTACGCCGCCAATTGTGGCCTCTTGCCGGCATTTGTCGGGCGCGACCAAGACGTGATCCTGAGCGATGCGCTCAACCACGCGAGCCTCGTCGACGGGTGCAGGCTCTCGCGCGCGCGGGTCGAGGTCTATTCGCACTGCGATCCCGAGGCCCTCGCCGATTCGTTGCGGAGAGCGCGGGTGAGCGGTGCGCGGCGCATCCTCGTCGCGACCGACACGGTCTTCTCCATGGACGGCGACGTAGCGCCCTTGCGCGAGATCGCTGCGCTGTGCGAGCGCGAAGGCGCCATCCTCGCCGTCGACGAAGCGCACGCGACCGGAGTCCTCGGCCCGCGCGGCGCCGGCCTCGCCGCGGAGCTGGGTCTGGAATCCAGCGTCGACCTGCGCATGGGAACGTTGTCGAAGGCGGTCGGCGTGTTCGGCGCCTACGTCGTCTGCTCGCGCGCCTGCCGGGAACTGCTCGTCAATCGCGCCCGATCGCTCGTCTTCAGCACCGCGCTTCCGCCGGCGATCGCGGAGGCGGCTCTCGTCGCGCTCGCGCTCCTCTCCGGCGCCGAGGGCGAGGCGCGCCGCGCCCGGCTGCGCCGCTCCATCGATCGTCTGGCCTCAGGGATGCGCAAGCTCGGCCTATCCGCCTCGGGAGCGACGCCGATCTTTCCCGTCGTGCTCGGCGCGCCCGAGGAAGCGCTCCGCGCCGCGGCGATGCTTCGCGCGAAGGGCCTGTACGTGCGCCCCATCCGCCCGCCCACCGTTCCTGCGGGAAGCAGCCGCCTGCGCATCGCGCTCAGCGCCGCGCACGACGACGAGCACATCGACCGCCTGCTCGCCGCGCTCCGCGAGCTGTGAGCTCTGCCCTTGACGGCGCGGCGCCGCGCGCGGAACCTGCGACCCGCATGAGCACAGAGCCCCCCGGTGCGCCGGAAGATTCCCAGTCGCGGCACGACTGGCTGACCTCCTTGGACCGCGCCCACGTCTGGCATCCATTCACGCAGATGCAGACCTGGCTCGAGCCGCTTCCCGGCGACGAGCCCGTCATCATCGACCAGGCGCGCGGCTGCTGGCTCTTCGACACCAAGGGTCGCAAGTATCTCGATGCCATCTCTTCACTGTGGGTGAACGTCCACGGGCACCGGAAGCCGGAGATCGACCGCGCGATCAAGCTCCAGCTCGAGTACGTCGGGCACACGACGCTGCTCGGGCTCGCCTCGCCGCCCTCCATCGAGCTCGCCGCGCAGCTCGTGCAGCGCGCGCCCCGATTCGAAGGACAGCCGGTCCTCAACAAGGTCTTCTACTCGGACTCCGGATCGACCGCGGTCGAGGTGGCGCTCAAGATCGCCTTCCAGCACTGGCGTCTGCGCGGCAAGCCGAAGAAGGCGAAGTTCGTCGCCCTGGGCGAGGCGTATCATGGCGACACCATCGGCGCGGTGAGCGTCGGTGGGATGGACATCTTCCACCAGATCTTCCACCCGCTGCTCTTCGACGTCCTGCGCGTGCCGACGCCGTACGTGTATCGCTGGCCCACCGGCGCGCGGCACTGCCTCGAAGCGTCAGCGCTCGCGGCGGAGGCGATCATCGCCGGTCGCCACGAGGAGATCGCGGCCTTCATCCTCGCGCCGCTCGTGCAGGGCGCGGCGGGGATCATCACGCACCCTCCGGGATACCTGCGGCGCATCGCCAAGGCCTGCCGCGACTACGGCGTCCTGCTCGTCTGCGACGAAGTGGCGACCGGCTTCGGACGCACCGGAAGCCTCTTCGCCTGCGAGCAGGAGAGGGTGGTCCCCGACATCCTCTGTCTCGCCAAGGGACTGAGCGGCGGATATCTGCCGCTCGCCGCGACGCTCGTCACCGACGAGATCTACGAAAGCTTCCTCGGTCCGTTCGAGAGCAAGCGCACCTTCTTCCACGGCCACAGCTACACGGGCAATCCGCTCGGCTGCGCCGCCGCGCTCGCCTCGCTCCGCATCTTCGACGAGGAGAACGCGCTCGAGCACGGCTGGCAGATGGCGCAGCGCCTGGAGAAAGGGCTCAAGGAGATCGCCAAGCTCGAGCACGTCGGCGACGTCCGGCAGCGCGGCCTGATGATCGGCATCGAGCTGGTGAAGGACCGGCGGTCCAAGGAGGAGTACCCGTACGAGGACCGCATCGGCCATCGCGTCTGTCTCGCCGGGCGAAAGCGCGAGATCATGTTGCGACCGCTCGGCAGCGTGATCGTCATCCTCCCGCCGCTCTCCATCAACGCGGCCGAGGTGGATCTGCTCACCGAAGCGGTGCGGGACTCGATCCGCGAGGTCACCGAGGGATGATCCGCGGCTATTTCGTGGCCGGCACCGACACCTCCGTCGGCAAGACCGAGGTGGCCCGGGCCCTGCTCGTGGGTCTCGCGCGCGCCGGAGTGAAGCCCCGGCCGCTCAAGCCGGTAGAGACGGGATGCGACCCGGAGCGGCCCGCCGATGCGCTTGCCTTGCGCGAGGCGGCCGGCTCCGATGCCGCCCTCGACGAAGTGTGCCCGTACCGGTTCACGCTCCCAGCCGCGCCGCTCGTCGCGGCACAGACCGCGGGGACTTCCATCTCGATCGAGCACATCGAAGCGTTGGTCTCGCGCGGCGAGGGCCCGATCGTGCTCGAGGCGGCGGGCGGGCTCTTCGTTCCAATCACGCGCGAGGTCTCCTCCGCGTCGCTCGAGCAGGCCGATCCAGCGGAACGTCCTCCAGCGCAGACTCTGGTGACCAATCTCGATCTGGCCGAGAGGCTGGGCCTTCCGGTGGTGTTGGTGGGCAAGGCCGGTCTCGGCACCCTCAACCACTGCGCACTCTCCGCCGAGGCGCTGGCGCGGCGCGGGGTCGAGGTCGCCGCAATCGTGCTCAATCGTGTGCAGCCCGAAGACGACGCGACCGTCGCCACCAACCGCAGGCTGGTCGAGGAGATGACCGGATGCACCGTGCTCGGTCCGACACCCTACGTAGCAGACGCTATCGCGCGGCCGGCGGAGCTTCTGCGGGTCATCATTTCGCTCGTTGACACCCCGCGGCGCCGCCGCTAGATTCCGCGCCCGCACGAAATGAATGAGTATTCATTCTCAGGAGCTTCCATGGCAGACGCGGCCGGTCCCAAGCAGTACTTCGAGGAGAAGATCGCCAAGAAGCTCCAGGGCAACCCGGACATCTCCAAGGCCGTCAATTCCACCTACGAGTTCAACATCACGGGTGACGGCGGCGGCGTCTGGACCGTGGATCTCACCAAGGAACCCGGCATCGTGACGCCCGGCTCGACCGGAACTGCCAAGTGCACGGTGACGTGCGCTTCCGGCGACTTCATGAACATCGTCTCCGGGAAGATGAACCCGCAGATGGCGTTCATGAGCGGCAAGCTCAAGATCAAGGGCGACATGGCGCTCGCCATGAAGTTGCAAAAGGTCATCGGCTAGCTTTCTCCGTTTCGCTGGTACTGTGGGTGGATGCAGCGGCAGGGGCCCCTCGCCGGCATCCACGTCCTCGACCTGACGCGGCTCTATCCCGGCGCGTACGCGACGCTGCTCCTCGCCGATCTCGGCGCCGACGTCGTCAAGGTGGAGGACCGCGAGCGCGGCGACTACCTGCGCGAGATCGACGGCGGCGGCCAGTTCGAGGCGCTCAACCGCGGCAAGCGCTCCCTGTCGATCGACCTCAAGTCGCTTCACGGTCCCGCGCTGCTCCAGCGCCTCTGCGCCGCGGCGGACGTGCTCGTCGAGGGATTCCGTCCCGGCGTCCTCGGCAAGCTCGGCTGCGGTCCTCGCGCGCTGGTCGAGAAGAATCCGCGCCTCGTCGTCTGCTCGCTGACGGGCTACGGCCAGGATGGTCCCTGGGCGGCGCGAGCGGGGCACGACATCGGATACGTGGCCCTCGCCGGGGTGCTTGCTCGCAACGGTCTTGGTGAGGTCCCGGTCCTCCCCGGCGTGCAGATCGCCGACTTCGCCGGCGGCTCGCTCCAGGCGGTCATCGGAATCCTCGCGGCGCTCTACGAACGCGAGCGAACCGGCCGCGGCCGCACGCTCGACATTTCGATGTGCGAGGGCGCCATGCAATTCTTGATTCCGCACTCAGGGTCTCTTGCCGCCGGGCAGCCGCCGCAGGCGCGCGGCGACGACGTGCTGAGCGGAAGCAGGCCCTGCTATCGCGTCTACGCCTGCAGCGACGGAAGCGCGGTGGCGCTCGGCGCGCTCGAGCCGAAGTTCTGGTCGGCGTTCTGCGCGGCGGTCGGCAAGCCCGACTGGGAGTCGCGCGGATTCGATTCCTCGCTGGCCCCGGAAGTCGACGCGCTCTTCCGCTCCGCCTCGCGGGACGAATGGGTCTCCCGCCTGCAGCCCGCGGATTGCTGCCTGGAACCGGTCCTCGAGCCGAACGAATTGCGCGGGCACCCCCAGCACCGGGCGCGCGGCGCCTTCCTGCCCGACGGAACCCTACGTTCCCAGCCGGCGCTTTCCACGCCCGCCGGTAGCCGGGCCCCGAAGCTCGGAGAGCATTCGGTCGAGGTGCTGCGCGAGCACGGACTCTCCCAGGAGGAGATCGAAGGGCTGCGCGTGGCCCGGGCGATCGCTTAGTCCTCGCCGCCTCCCGAGAGCGTCGAGTCGGGAGCCCGGTGGGGATCGGGCGGGAGGTTGAGGACCGCGGCAGGGAAGAGCTCCACCAGGAAGGAGACGATGTCCTTCACCGAGACGACGCCGACGGGGCGGTCCGAGGCGTCGACCAGCGGGACGTGCCGGTACCCGCCCACGTGCATGAGATTGAGCGCCCAGACGATGCGGTCGTCGGGCCGGAGCGATTCCGGATCGCGCGTCATGTAGTCCGCGACGCGCGTGCTCCGCCACTCGAGCCTGCGGCCCGCCACTCGATTGAGCAGATCTCGCTCGGTGAAGATGCCGGCGAGCTTGCCGTCGGAGCCGGCGACGAGCACGCATCCGATGTGCATGCCCTGCAGGCACTCCACGGCCTCCTGGATGGTGGCCTCAGGGCCGATGGTGACGGCGGGGCCTTGCACGAGCGAGCTCACCGGCTCCGTCTCCATCGCCTTGAGGATCCGCTCGCTGCCCGCGGACGGCATCTCGCGCTCGAGCGGCTGCGCTCCGGACATGGTGGCCTCCGATGGTTCGATGGTACCGCCGCGCGGCGCGCATCGTCATCGGGGTGTTGCTTGGCACCCCGCCATTCGTCTCAGATCAGACGGCGCCAGACGAGGAAAACGGTGCGAGGGTCGCGGACGCGGGCGCGGAAGCCGACCTTGCCCGGCTCGATCTTCTGCGAGAAGGGAACGTCGGCGTCGCGCACCTCGGCGTTGATGCCGCGCGCGAACTCCTCGCTCTCCACCCGCGCGACCAGCTCGAAGTCGTTGTCGTTCTCCATGCTGCGGAAGTTCAGGTTGGCGGAGCCGACGATGGAGATGCGCTCGTCGAAGGTCGCCATCTTCAGATGGGTGAAGTGGTTCTGGTACTCGTAGACCCGGACGGAGGCGTCGAGCAGCTTCGGATACTCGTGCTGCATGGCGTCCTGCGAGAACTCGTTGTCGTTCCATTTCAGGGCCGGAACGATCAGGTCCACGCGGACGCCGCGCCTCGCGGCAGCGCAAAGCTCCTCGACGACGGCAGTCTGATAGACGTAGGGATTCTCGATGAAGATCGACTTCTGCGCCTCCGCGATGCATTCGAGGAACACCTCGCGGACATGATTCGGCTGATTGTCGGGCTGGTTGGCGCGCAGCGAGATCGCGCCGACGGGAATCCCGCTCGGCGGTCCCATCCTGCCGATCGTCGTGACGGCTCCGTAGTCGTCCCCGCCGTCGAGGACCCAGCGCTCGCGGAAGTAGGCGTCGAAGTCGCGCGCGACGGGGCCTTCGAAGCGGACGAAGCCGTCGTGCCATTTCCACCAGGGCTCGGGCCCGTTGGCCTTGCGCACCCGGTCCGCCTCCTCGTGCGCCTCGATGGCCGGGTCGAAGGGGACGTGGAAGAGGTACTGCGCTCCGAAGTTCGCCGACCCGCAGTAGGCGATGCGCCCGTCGATGGTGATGACCTTGCGGTGATCGACGTGGGCCGCGTCCATCCGGCTCGTCTCCTTGATGAGCCGGGCCTGCTCGCTGAGCTTGGTGTCCTGGGTGTCGGGGACCTTGTCGAAGTCGAGGTTCGAGTCGAGGACCTTGATACCCCAGTTGCGCAGCCGGTGGGCGAGCGCGTCGACGTCCATGGCGTCGTCGGGGAAGTCGGGGTCCTCCTCCATCATCTCTTCCTCGCCGGTCGAGAAGGGGTCGCCCATCTCCGTCTTCTCGAGGTTGACGAGGATGCGGATCTTCACTCCGGCGCGCGCCCGCTCGCAGAGCACGCCCTCGATCTCCTTCCCGATCGGGTCGTTGAAGAAGAGGAACATGGAGACGTGGATGGTCGACCGTGCCGCCGCCAGGTCGGCGAGCAGCACGGGCAGGGTGCGATGTCCGTCGACCAGGTTCTCGGCCCGATTCCCGACCATCGCTGCGGCGCAGGATACACCGCGGCCTCCGTCGGTGGTCGGATTCCCTCGGTTGACACAGGCGGTCGCCCCGTCTTATACGACCCGCCCTGACTGACGCGGGGTGGAGCAGTCCGGTAGCTCGTCGGGCTCATAACCCGAAGGTCGCAGGTTCAAATCCTGCCCCCGCAACCAATTCCAAGGCCCGGTTTCCTCGAAGAGTTTTCGCGGAGCCG
>VBKL01000125.1 GCA_005879805.1 Deltaproteobacteria bacterium
CTTCCGCAGGGTGGCCACGTGATCGATGTTCACTCCCAGGCGCAAACGGTCCCTCCCGCTCCTGCCGCGAGGAAGCATAGCGCACCCGCACCTACCCCGCCGGTTGCGGCAAGCCCCGGCCGGGACCAATCTGCCCCCGCGCCGGCGATCGCGGCGCCAGGAGGTCGACCATGAAGGACTTCCACTGCAGGGATGCGGGCCTCGACTGCGATTTCGTAGCCCGGGGCAATGACAACAAGGAGATCCTCTCCCAGGTCGGAAAGCACGCGCAGAACGCGCACCAGATGCAGGTCACTCCGGAGCTGTCCAAGAAGGTCGAAGGGCTCATCCACGACGAGAGCAGCGACGCGCACGAGCGTTCCGCCCAGAAGCACTGAGGGGCACGGTAGATACTTGACTGAGTCAACTATCGGCGCGAGGCTGGCGGGCAAGGAGGCCTTCCTTTGCCCGCCCTCGCCCGTACCGGACCTCGCGACGGACGCCTGGAAGCGATCCGCCGATTCAACCGTTTCTACACGCAACGCATCGGCGTCCTCGACGAGGGGCTGTTGCGCAGCCCCTTCTCGCTGACCGAGGCGCGCGTCCTCTACGAGCTCGCCCATCGCGACCGCCCTGCTGCCGTGGATCTCTGCCGGGACCTCGGTCTGGATCCCGGCTACTCGAGCCGCATCCTGCGGCGCCTGGAGAAGCTCGGCCTCGTCCGTCGAGTACCCGCAGCCGACGATCGCCGCCGGCACATCCTCGCGCTGACCGATCGCGGCCGCGCAACCTTCGCCGAGCTCGACGCTCGCTCGGCGGAAGAGGTGTCGCGCCTGATCGAGCCGCTTTCCGAGGGCGATCGCACCCTTCTCGCCGGATCGCTGGCCACGGTGGAGTCGGTCCTCGGAGCTCGCGGCGACGAAGCGCCCCGCCGCGAGATCGTGCTGCGAACCCACCGGCCCGGCGACATCGGCTGGGTAGTCGAGCGCCACGGCGCCCTCTACGCCGAGGAATACGGATGGGACGTATCCTTCGAGGGCCTGGTCGCGAAGATCGCGGGAGCGTTTCTCGAGAAGAACGATCCCCGCGTGGAGCGCGCCTTCATCGCCGAGCGCGACGGCGTACGCCTGGGCAGCGTCTTCCTGGTTCGCGGCTCCAAGCAGGTGGCGAGGCTCAGGCTCCTCCTCGTGGAGCCGGAAGCGCGCGGAATGGGCGTCGGCAGGCGGCTCGTCGAAGAGTGCATCCGCTTCGCCCGCGAGAGCGGGTATCGGAAGATCGTGCTCTGGACGCAGCGAAATCTGATCGCCGCTCGCGCCATCTACCGGGCCACAGGCTTCCGCAAAAAGGCCGAGGAGAAGCACACGAGCTTCGGCGTGAAGCTCGTCGCGGAAACCTGGGAGCTCGATCTCCTCAGAGCGAGCCCGCGGGCCGGCCGAGCAACTCGAGCACCGAGATCGTGAACGTCGAAACGCCCGTCCGGATGGTTCGCTCGCGATCGGGGGCGAATCCGGCGTTGTGGGGCCCTGGGATCTGGGTGCCGGCCGCTTTCGCCTTGGCGAACTCGGAGGGCTCCGCCGCGCCGACCCGCAGCATGACCGATGGCACGCCGGCCGCCGCGCCGAAGACGCCGAAGTCTTCGGAGCCCATCACCGGGTCGGTTGCCACGACGTTGGCGGCTCCCAGCGAGCGCCGCAGCGCCGCGGCGAGCCGATCCGTCAACCCGGGGTCGTTCACGACGGCCTGCGCGGACTCGTTGGGATTGACGAAGATGGTCGGTTCCCTGGTGGCGCCGGAGGCCGCCGCCTCTGCCTTCGCGATCCGCGCGATGGCCGCCACGAGTTGCTTGCGCACTTCGGGTTTGTAGGAGCGTACCGTCAGCTCGAGCTTGGCATCGTCGGGGATGACGTTGCGCTTGGTGCCGGCGTGGAACGTGCCCACGGTGACGACAGCCTGATCGAACGGGTTGACCTCGCGAGCGACGATGCTCTGCAAGGTCACCACGGCGCGCGCAGCCATCAGGACCGGATCGATGGTCCGGTGTGGCGCAGCGCCATGGCCGCCCTTGCCGTGGAAGGTGATGTCGATGGAATCGATGTTGGCAAAGGCCGGACCCGCCACGAAGCCGACCTGTCCCGACGGGTGGATCTGCGTGTCGTGGATGGCGATGGCGAAATCGGGCTTCGGGAACCTCTTCAGGAATCCGTCGTCCACCATCGCCTGGGCGCCGCTGACGACCTCTTCCGCCGGCTGCCCGACGAAGATCAGCGTCCCGCGCCATCGTTCCTTCCCGTTCGCGAGCAGCGTCGCCGCGCCGATCCAGGAAGCCATATGGATGTCGTGGCCACAGGCGTGCATCACGGGCACGATCTCGCCCGCATCGTTCTTGGTGACGACGGTGCTCGCATAGGGCAGACCGGTCTGCTCCTTGACCGGCAGCGCATCCATGTCCGTGCGCACCAGCACGGTCGGTCCCTTTCCATTGCGAAGGACACCGACGATGCCGTGGCCGCCGACGTGCTCGGTGACCTCGAAACCGAGAGCGCGCAGGCGAGCGGCAAGCTTCGCGGCAGTCTTCTCCTCGTGCCGGGAAAGCTCCGGGTTGCGATGCAGGTCCAGATACAACGCGTCGAGCGACGGATAGGCGGCGTCGAGACCGGCAAGTTCGGGCGGTCCCGCGGTCGCGTCGGACGGAAGGACGGGAACCAAGGCGAACAAGCACGCAAGAGCGAACCGGCTCGGAACGAAGCGCGACATGAGGCACCCCCTCGCCCCGCTCTACGCCGGTCGACTCCGCGCGGTCAATGCGGACGACCGCTACGCGCCGATCGCCTTCTTCAACTCGCTCGCGATGTCGCTCGCGAATCCCTCGATGCGCTTCTTGTCGGGACCCTCCACCAGGACCCTTACTTTTGGTTCGGTGCCGCTGTAGCGGACGAGTACGCGGCCTTCCTTGCCGAGCTTCTTCTCCGCCTCGCGGACGGCGCGCATCACCGAGGGAAGCGACCCCAGCTCGGGTTTCTCGCGAACCGCGAGATTGAGCTGCGCCTGCGGATAGACGTCCATGACCCGGGCGAGCTCGGAGATCGGCTTCCCGCTCTGAACCATTACCGCGAGGAGCGCGAGCGCGGCCACGGTGCCGTCGCCGGTGGTGGCGTGCTGCAGGAAGATGAGGTGGCCGCTCTGCTCGCCGCCGAACGCGTAGCCGTTCTTGCGCATCTCCTCGACCACGTAGCGGTCTCCGACGCGGGTGCGGACCACCTTCCCGCCGGCCTTCTCGATGGCCTGGTCGAGGCCGAGGTTCGACATCACCGTCGCGACTACCGTCTTCTTCGGAAGCGTCTTGTGCTGGAGGAGGTCGAGGCCGCAGATCGCCATGACCGCGTCCCCATCCACCACACGCCCCTTCTCGTCGGCCACGATGACACGGTCGGCGTCGCCGTCGAGGGCGATGCCGATGTCGGCGCCGGTCTTGAGGACCGCCTTGCACATCGTCTCCGGGTGGAGCGCGCCGAAGCCCTTGTTGATGTTCTTGCCGTCCGGCTCCGCCCCGATGGTGATCACCTTGGCGCCCAGCTCCGAGAACACCTCCGGAGCGACGCGGTACGCCGCTCCGTGCCCGCAGTCGACGACGATGGTGACGCCCTCGAGCGTCAGCTCCTTGGGGAAGGTGCTCTTGGCGTAGACGACGTAGCGCCCGCCAGCGTCGTCGATGCGAAAAGCCTTGCCGATGCTGGTCGCGGTCGGTCGCAAGTGGTGGAGCTCGTCGTTCGCGATGAGCTCCTCGATCTTCATCTCCTGCTCGTCGGGCAGCTTGAAGCCGTCGCGGCTGAAGAACTTGATCCCGTTGTCCTGGTACGGGTTGTGGCTCGCGGAGATGACGGCGCCGGCGTCGGCGCGCATCGAGTTTGTCAGGTTTGAGATGGCCGGCGTCGGGAGCGGCCCGCAGAGGAGGACGTCGACGCCCATGCTGCAGATGCCGGAGGCGAGCGCCGTCTCGAGCATGTAGCCGGAGACGCGCGTGTCCTTACCGATCACCACGCGATGCCGGTGCGGGCCGCTCTTGATGAGGTACGCGACGGCCCGTCCCAGCTGGAGCATCAGCTCCCCTGTCATCGGGTAGACGTTGGCCACACCGCGGATGCCGTCGGTCCCGAACAGGCGGCGGGCCGGTTCGGCGGGCTTCTCTTGAAGGCGCAGCGCCATTTGTCGTCTCCAATCCGCGTCGGAGGTTGCAAATCTAGGGGCGCGTCTTATCGGGCGGCAGCGTACCAGAAACGTTTCCGCGTCAGCTTCCGGACGAATGCGACTGTCTGATCGCATGCGCGACGAGCGCCGCCTCCCTCGTTTCGCGTACGTCGTGCGCTCGGATCACCAGAGCCCCGTTCGAGACAGCGAGGGCGGCGCAGGCGACGGACGAGATGACGCGCCCGGCGGGCGGGCGGCCGTCGAGCTTTCCCAAGAACGACTTTCGGGAAGCGCCCACGACGAGGGGCCGCCCGAGCTGGAGGAGCTCGCGTTGCCGCCGCAGGAGCAGCAAGTTTTGCTCAGGGCTCTTCGCAAATCCGAGCCCCGGATCGAGCGCGATCCGCTCCTCGGCGATCCCCGCGCCCTTGGCTCGCTCCAGCATGGATTCGAGCTCTGCGAGCACCTCGCCGTGCAGGTCGCCGTAGACCGCCCGGGACTGCATGTCGAGAGGCGTGCCCCGGGTATGCATCACGATGAGAGCGGTATCGCGCGATGCGACGAGGGAAGCCAACCGCAAATCGGAAAGGCCCGAGACGTCGTTCACGATCTGGGCCCCGGCATCCAGAGCAGCGGCGGCCACCTCGGCCTTGGACGTGTCGATCGATACCGGAGCGCCGCTCTGCGCCACGAGCTCGAGAACGACGGGCTCGATACGCGCACGTTCCTCGGCCGCAGAGACTGGCAGCGCTCCGGGGCGGGTCGATTCGCCTCCCACGTCCAGGAGGTCCGCTCCTTCCCGGGCGAGCCGAAGGCCATGCTCTATCGCCGAGCGCGCATCGAGAAAGCGTCCGCCGTCGGAGAACGAGTCTGGAGTGACGTTCACGATTCCCATCACCAGGGGACGGTCGGGAAGCTCGGCGCGCGGAAGGCGCCAGCGGCCGGGCGACTCGATCGCGTCGACGAGCCGTGCAAGCTCGGGCGCGGCGCCGCGCAATTGGGAGAGACTCCCGGCCACGAGGACGGAACGCGATCCACGCAGGACCGTCGTGCCGCCGGGCTTCATCGATTCGGCCACGTCGGGCGGTACCAGCGCCGCCCAGCCGCGCAGACCGGGCTGGGCAGCCGGCGTTCCCGCCGCGCCGCACGCTTGCAGCGAGTCGGATTCGTTCTGCAGCTCGATCAGCCGGGCCCGCACGGCACCGACTCTATGCCGGAAAGAACAAGGCCGCCGGGCCCGGAGGGGCGCGGCGGCCTTCTGACTTCGCAGCAGAAGCTGCTTACGCCTTGGTCGGCTCCGGACGGGGCAGCGGAGTGCCGAGCCCGCCCAGCGCGTCGAGGATCTTGCTCTTCTTCTCCTCGGGGCGCTTGGGCTCGACGGGCATCGCCGGGGGCGCGGCCCTGGGCGGCGGCGCGAGCGGATTGCCCTTCACCAGCTGGTCCACCTGCTCGCCGTCGAGCGTCTCGCGCTCGAGCAGTGCGAGGGCGATTCGGTCGAGGGCCGGCTTGTTCGCGATGAGGATCGCGCGAGCCCGCTGGAACTGCTCGGTGACGATCGCCCGCACCTCGTCGTCGATGTCGATGGCGGTCTTCTCGGAGAAGTTCCGCTGGCGGTGCGAGACGTCGCGGCCGAGGAAGACCTCGCCCTGCTCCTCGTAGAAGGCGAGGGGTCCGAGCTTCTCGCTCATGCCCCACTCGCAGACCATCGAGCGCGCGAACTGGGTGGCGTGGTCGATGTCGCTCTTCGCGCCGGAGGTGATCTCGTTGAACTCGATCTCCTCGGCGAGCCGTCCGCCCATCGCCATGGCGATGCGGTCGAGGATGGCGCTGCGGTCCCAGTTGAGCCGGTCTTCCTTCGGCAGCATCTGGGTCAGGCCGAGGGCCGGACCGCGCGGGATGATGGTGACCTTGTGCACCGGATCGCAGTGCGGCAGGAGCTTCGCGACCAGCGTGTGACCGGCCTCGTGCCAGGCGGTGATCTTCTTGTCCTTCTCCGAGATGATCATGGAGCGCCGCTCGGCGCCCATCATCACCTTGTCCTTGGCGAACTCGAAGTCCCCGTTGTCGAGGCGATCCTTGTTCTTGCGGGCGGCGAGGAGCGCGGCCTCGTTGACGAGGTTTTCCAGATCCGCGCCGCAGAAGCCCGGCGTCCCGCGGGCGATGGCGTCCAGATCCACCTCGGGCGAGAGCGGCGTCTTCTTGGTGTGCACCTTGAGGATGCCCTCGCGGCCCTTCACGTCGGGACGCGGAACCACGATGCGCCGGTCGAAACGGCCCGGACGGAGCAGAGCCGGATCGAGAACGTCGGGCCGGTTGGTGGCCGCGATGAGGATGACGCCCTCGTTGGACTCGAAGCCGTCCATCTCGACGAGGAGCTGGTTCAGCGTCTGCTCGCGCTCGTCGTGACCGCCGCCGAGGCCAGCGCCGCGGTGGCGGCCGACGGCGTCGATCTCGTCGATGAAGATGATGCAGGGAGCGTGCTTCTTGCCCTGCTCGAAGAGGTCGCGCACGCGGGAAGCGCCCACGCCGACGAACATCTCGACGAAGTCGGAGCCGGAGATGGAGAAGAACGGCACGCCGGCTTCACCCGCGATGGCGCGAGCGAGCAGCGTCTTGCCGGTACCGGGCGAGCCCATGAGCAGCACGCCCTTGGGGATGCGGCCGCCGAGCTTGGTGAACTTCTTCGGGTCCTTGAGGAACTGGATGATCTCTTCCAGCTCGTCCTTGGCCTCGTCGATGCCGGCGACGTCGGAGAAGGTGACCTTGTTGTGGTTCTCGCTGAGCAGGCGCGCCTTGCTCTTGCCGAAGCTCATCGCCTTGCCGCCGCCAGCCTGGAGCTGGCGCATCAGCACGAAGAAGACCACGACGAGGACGGCGAGCGGGAGCCAGCTGACCATCACCTGCGCCCAGAGCGACTGCGAATCTTCCTTCTCGAAGCGCAGCACCACGGCCTTCTGCCGCATCTTGTCGAGAAGCTGGGTGTCGAGGGGACAGACGGTACGGAATTCCTGGCGCGACTTGAGGTGCCCCTGCAGGACGTTGCCCTTGACGGTCGCGTCCTGGACCTCGCCGCGGTCGACGGCCTGGTAGAACTCGCTGGCGTCGATTTCCCGGGGCTCACCGCCGCTCTTCGTCCGGAAGAACTGGAAGAAGGAGAAGAACAGCAGGATCAAGACCGCCCAGAGAAAGAACGTCTTGTAAGACTGTCGCACCTTGACTCCCTCGTGTCCGCTCGGGATGGTACCAAAAGCGGGGCTGCTTCGCCGCTTGCCGAGGAACCGTTCTCGGAAGCAGTCCATTTCCCGACCGATTCTAGCCGCCTGTGCGCACGTCCGCCGAGCATTCTTGCGGGCGGATGTTTGCCTACTTTGCCCCCGCCCGGGGCGGCGCGGACGATTCCCGCCGCGGCTCGATCCGGAGAACACCGTCGATCACCTGGAATCGTCCCCCGGGTACGTCCAGGGCGGCACGGGGCTTCACCAGCAAGCCGACCATCTGCTCGAGGTGCGAGCGCTCGGGCCGCAGGATGCCCGCCGATGCGGCGAGCAAGCACCGGCGCGCTAGAGCAGGAGGCAGACGGGCGAGCGCCAGGGCGTCCAGGCCGCCGGGCACTTCCGCTTCTCGCAACGCCCCCGAAGCGAGCGTCTGGAGCAGCGCATCCTCGTCCGCCGCGATTCGGGCCGACCCGGCCAGCGCTTGTTCGAGCCGCGGGCCGAGGGCTTCCAGAAGAGCAGGCCACATCGCGCGCAGCCGGGCACGAGCTCGTTGCGGATCGGAATTGTGAGGGTCTCGGCTGAAGGAAAGGCAGAGCCTCTCGCAAAGCGTCTCGGTGGCCTCGCGCGACACGTCGAGGAGAGGTCGCACGAGACGCACACCGGAAGGCAAGACGCGATACCGCCGGATTCCCGCCAGCGCGCCGGGGCCTGCCCCTCGCGCGAGCCTGAGGAGGATCGTCTCCGCCTGGTCCCTGCGCGTGTGCGCGGTTGCGATCCGGTCGCACTCCGCCTCGCGCGCGAGCGTCGCAAGCGCCTCGTACCTCGCCTCGCGCGCGGCGGCCTCGAGCCCGAGAGCGCGGATTTCCTCTCTGAGCGATCGGAGCCGGACGATGCGTAACGGGACCTCGAGCGTTGCGGCGAGCTTCGCGACGCGTTCGGCATCCTCGGGAGCGTCGGCGCGGAGCGCGTGGTCGACGTGGCATTGCTGCGCGTGGGAGATCCTGTAGTTAGAACAGGGTCCTACGACGCCGATCGTGACGGCGCGCACTTGCGCTCGAGTTGTCCCAAACCCAACTTCGTTTCGAAAGGGGCGCTACCGGATCGGCAGGCAGGAATCAGCAGCGCTCGGACAACGGTTTCTGGACGGTAGTCGCGGTCAGCTTTGGATCGGTCAGTTTCAGAGCGACCGCGCGCGGTTCGAAGAGCAGTGGGCTTGGGGGTCCCCCCCTCCCCCTCCGAGCCCATCGGGGCTGGCCAGGCGAGAGCCTGGTCAGCCTTTTTTTTTGCTCGCTCGGACCTGCTCTGCTAACGAGGGGTTTGAAAAACGCGGAAAGTTTCGGACGGACGCGGTCGGCTAGATCCGGGTGAAGACGCAGCTCAGGAACGTGGTCTGTTCCCGGCGCAGGATGGCGAGGCAGCAACGCAGATATGCGCCCGGGCCGAATTCGCGAACGATGGTCGCGGTGTGCCGGAGGACATCCTTCGTCGTGATGACACCGCAAATCGCCATCGGGGACCGCCTCCAAAATCTTTCTTGCCAACATTCCCCTGCTAGTTGCGTGCCATCGTCCTACAGAGGCTCACACGTGGGCCGTCTCGTGAGCGACAACCCTCCTGGATCGGCGCAAAGTCCCGGAATCTCGCGTTATCTACAAATTCGGTCCGGAGGCCAGCACCGCGACGCGGCGGTCATACCGGCACCGCTCGCTGCTCTACCCTGTAAGTTCGACAGGGAGTCACCTGTCCGGAGGACGGACAGGCTACACAGTCCTCGCTTGACCATGTTGTGGCGCAAGTCTAGACAGAGCGTTGAATTCATGGCACGTCGCACGACGCGGCGCGGCCGCGGCAATCTGGAGGCGGGCTGATGGCGGGCACGGACAAAAGGAAGCAGAGCCTCTACTTCCCGGAGGACATGTTGCGGGAAATCCAGGAGGAGGCGAACCGGCAAGATCGGTCGCTCTCGTGGATCGTCCAGCAAGCATGGAAGATCGCGCGCAACGAGATCATGCGCTTCCCTTCAGTCAATGACGTCATCGGCGGCGAGGCGCGACCCCCCGCTCCTGGCGTGGAGTCCGAGTAGATGTCGGCCAACGATGCGAGGAAGCAGAGCCTCTACTTTCCGGAGGACATGCTGAACGAGATCCAGCAGCAGGCGCAGCGGCTCGATCGCTCGCTGTCCTGGGTCGTGCAGCAAGCTTGGAAGATCTCCAAGATAGAACTCAAGAAGATCCCGTCGCCGAACGACATGCTCGACGACGATCCCGCCGCCGCGCGGCGATAGCTAGCGCGCGTACGCGCACGCGCGACCGATCCGCGCGGCGCGTCGCTTCGTTCTTGCAGTAGCTCTCTCCCGTTTCGTCTCCCCCTACATCGTCGATCGATCGTCTGGAGCGCGCGGCGCCGCGGTGCAGGCTTGCGGCGGAGCGGCTGGCGATGGCTGCCCCGTGGTAAAGCGCTCGCCATGTCCATGCGCGAAAAGGTGGCGGAGCTCGAGCGCCGCAAGGACGAGGCGCGGCGGATGGGCGGAGAGGAGCGGCTGCGCAAGCAGCGCGAGCGGGGCAAGCTCGATGCTCGCACACGGCTTGCGAAGCTCCTCGACCCCGGCACCTTCGTGGAGATGGGCCTCCTCGCCACCCACCTCGGCAAGCTGCCCGCAGAGTCCGAGCGCCCTTCCCCGGCCGACGGCGTGGTGTGCGGCACCGGCCTCGCCGGCGGGCGGCCCTGCTGCGTCGCCTCCTACGATTTCACCGTCCACGGCGGCAGCATTGGACCGATCGGCGAGCGCAAGGTGGCCCGCCTCCGGGACCTGGCGCTGCGCGAGCGCGTCCCGATGGTATGGCTGGTGGATTCGGCGGGAGCGCGGCTCTCCGCCGATCCTGAATCGGCACAATTCATCAGCGGCTTCGCCGACACGGGATACCTCTTCCGCGAGCAGTCCGTGCTCTCCGGCGTGGTACCGCAGGTCGCGGCGATGATGGGGCCGGGGGCCGCCGGCACCGCCTACATTCCCGCGCTCGCGGACTTCGTTCCGATGGTGCGCGGCACCTCCTCGATGGCCATCGGCGGCCCGTATCTCGTGAAGAGCGTGGTCGGCGAGGAGGTGACCGAGGAGCAGCTCGGCGGCAGCAAGGTGCACACCGAGATCAGCGGAGTTGCCGATCTCGAGGTTGGAAGCGACGACGAGTGCATCGCGGCGGTGCGCGAGTACCTCTCCTTCTTTCCCTTGCGCGCCGGGGAGAAGCCTCCGCGGATTTCGACGGGCGATCCCGCCGACCGCCGCGACGAGTCGCTTCTCGATGTCGTCCCCGACGACCCGCGCAAGGTCTACGACGTGAAGAAGGCGATCGCCGCCATCGTGGACGGCGGACGTCTGTTCGAGATCAAGCCGCGCTGGGCGAAAAATCTGGTGACCGCGCTTGCGCGCATCGACGGACGCAGCGTCGGGATCGTCGCGAACAACCCGATCCATCTGGGCGGGATCCTCGACGTCAACGCGGCCGACAAGGGAGCCCGCTTCGTCAACCTCTGCGACGCGTTCGAGATCCCGCTCGTCTTCCTGCAAGACGTCCCGGGGTTCATGGTCGGCAGCAAGGTCGAGCGCGAAGGCATCATCCGCCACGGCGCCAAGATGCTCCACGCCGTCGCCAGCGCGACGGTTCCCAAGCTCACCGTGGTCCTGCGCAAGGGATACGGAGCCGGCTATTACGTGATGAACGGCCGCGCCTACGAGCCAGACGCGCTCCTCGCCTGGCCCACCGCGGAGATCAGCGTGATGGGCGCCGAAGGAATGGTGGCCATCGCGGCGCAGAAGCTACTGCGGGAGGCGGATGACCCGGCCGCCGAGAAGGCGCGCCTCGCCGCGGCCATCCGGCCCTACATCGACATCTACCGCGTCGCCGCCCTCGCTCATGTGGACGACGTCATCGATCCGCGGGACACGCGTCCCCTCCTCGCCCACTACTTGCGGCTGACGGAGGGGAAGCAGGTCGAGCGCCCTTGGCGTAAGCGGGGAGTGACGCCAGTCTAACGCGCTTTCGCCGTTCGAGCCGGCTCCGACGCGCCCATCGCCGACAGCGCGAACGCATACTCGTCCGCGGTTCGATCGATCGTTGCCTTGATCTGATCGGAGCCGCCGTGGCCCGAGTGCCGCTCGATCCGTAGCAGCACCGGACCGCCCGTCGATGCCTCCTGCAGCTCGGCGGCGAACTTGCGCGCGTGCATGGGATCGACGCGGTCGTCCGCATCGGCGGAGAGGAGCAGCGTCGCGGGGTAGCGCACGCCTTGCTTCACGTGCTGCATCGGCGAATAGGCGAGGATCGCCTTGAACTGCTCGGCGTCGTCGGCGGATCCGTACTCGCTGATCCAGGTCTTGCCGGAACCGAAGAGGTGGTAGCGGACCATGTCGATGAGCGGCACCCCGCAGAGGATCGCGCCGTAGAGATCCGGCCGCTGCACCTCGGCCGCGCTCACGAGCAAACCCCCGTTCGATCCGCCGAGGATGGCGAGCTTCGGCGAACTGGTCCAGCCATCGGCGACGAGCTTCTCGGAGGCGGCGATGAAGTCGTCGAACACGTTCTGCTTCCTGGTCAGCATTCCCGCCCGGTGCCATTCCTCGCCGTACTCGCCGCCGCCGCGGAGCACGGCGAGCGCAAAGACGCCGCCGCGCTCGAGCCAGGGAAAGATGGCGGGGCGGAAGCGCGGCCGCTCCGAGATGAGGAAGCCGCCGTAGCCGGTGAGGAGCGCGGGCGTGTTCTTGTCCGGCTTCTGCCCCTTCGCGCGCACGAGGAATACGGGAACCTTGGTGCCGTCCTTGGAAGTCGCGAAGAGCTGCTCGGTAGCATATCGAGAGGAATCGACGGGAACCTGGAGGCGGAAGAACACCTCCATGCCGCCTTGCGCGACCGAGGTCCGGTAGATGGTGTCGGGGACGGTGAACGACTCGAACGAGAAGTAAGCCTCGTCCTCGTCGGGCCGGCCGACGAGCCCCGACGCGGAGCCGAGCTCGGGGAGCGGCAGCTCGCGCGCGAGCTTTCCGTCGAGGTCGCGGATTTCGACGCGGGAAAGGACGTCCTTCAGGTACACGACCGCGAGCTTCCCGCCCACCAGGCTGGCGGACTCCAGGGTCGCGTCCTTCCGCTCGGGAATGATCTCCCGCCATGAGCCGCGGTCCGGGTGGGCAGGGTCGACCGCGAAGACGCGACGGTTCGGAGCGCCTTCGTTGGTGTTGACGTAGAACCGGTCGCGGAAGACGTCGAGATCGTAGATGGAGTCCTGACCCGACACGAGCGTCGTCCACGGGCTGCCGGCGCTTCGCGCGTCCCGGAACGAAACGTCGGTGGACCGCCAGCCGTGGCTGACGGTGCGCACGAGCCAGTGGCCATCGATCGACAGCTCGACGTTCTGGAAGGTGGTCGGGTCGCCGATCTTTTCCACGACGACGCGGTCCTTGACCGGGTCCTCGCCGAGACGATGGAACTTGATCACCTGCTCGCCGGGACGATCTGCGACCGGCACCGATCCTGGCGGCGGAATCCACGTGTAGTAGAAGCCGTCGCCCGCCGGCGTCCACGAGGCGCCGGCGTACTTGGTGCCATCGATGACGTCGACCTTGGAGCGCTCTAGCGTGTCGGCGTCGAGCACGTAGGTGGTCGTCTCGTCCGAATTGTTGTGCCGGATCTTGAAAGCGACGCGCTTTCCGTCCCACGACGGCCACCATCCACCGAGCCCTTCGCTGCCGTCCTTCGTCCAGGTGTTCGGATCGAGGAGCACGCGCTCGGTGCCGTCGCGCCCCTCCCGCAGATAGACGATCGCCTTCTCCTTGGAGGCGAGCCGCCGCGTGTAGAAGTAGCGGGTGCCGCGGTGGATGGGCGCTTCCAGCGCGTCGTAGTAGAGGAGCTGGCGCAAGCGATCGGCGATGGCGTCGCGGCCGGGCATCGCGTTGAGCCGGGCGCGGGCGAGCGCATCCTGCGCGCCCATCCATGACGTCACCTCGGGCGACTTCGCGTCCTCGAGCCAGCGGTAGGGATCGGTGACGGTCACGCCGTGGAGCACGTCCTTCGCTTCTACTTTGCGCGTCGGCGGATACGAGGGCCGCCCTTCCCGCGCTGCAGCCGGCGCGGCATTCCCCGCGGAATCCGAGCGAGACGCAGGAGCCTGATCAGTGGAAGGACGGGAGGTCGCGCATCCGGCAAGGAGCGCGATTGCGACGGCCAGGGGTCTCTGCATGGCGGCGCAGTCTGCACGGCCGGCTCGAGGAGTTCCAGAGCGGAAGCCTGGTCCGGAACGGGTGACGCGATGTGAGCCCGCCGGCCCACCGCGAGGGTAGCCACCGGGAGCAGGCATGCAACGCCGCAATCCTCTTGGAACTTTCCACTATGGGCGAAGCTGATCCTGGGTGCGGTTTCATCGGCGCCGATTCGTTTCCTAAAGTGCGTTCCATCACAGCATTGCGAGGGAGGACGTCAATGAGGACTTCGAATCTGCAACGCGTGCTCGCCCGGCTGACCGCCATCGCGGTCACCGTGGGCGCGAGCGCCGCGAGCGCCAGCACCATGAGTGTTTGCGTCGACAGGGGCAACGGCGAGATGCGCGCCGTCATCTCCAACCGCTTCTGCCACCGTGACGAGACGTTCCTGACGCTCGCCGCCTGCACCGACAGCAACTGCAGCGACTTCCGCGGTCCCGCCGGCCCCGCCGGCCCCCAAGGCGCCGCAGGCCCGGTGGGAGCTGTCGGTCCCAAGGGCGACATCGGCCCCGTGGGTCCGCAGGGCGCCGACGGCGTCGCCGGTCCGGTCGGTCCGATGGGCCCGATGGGCCCTGCCGGACTCCAGGGAGCAAAGGGCGATACGGGCCCGCAGGGCGTCGCCGGCGTAGCCGGTCCGACCGGCCCGCAGGGCCCCGCTGGCGCGGTCGGCCCCATCGGTCCCCAAGGACCGCAGGGCCTCCCGGGCGACGTCGGACCGCAGGGTGTCGCGGGTGCGACGGGACCGCAGGGTGTCGCGGGTGCGACGGGACCGCAGGGCCCCGCAGGTCCGATGGGTCCGCAGGGTCCCGCGGGCTCCGGTTCGGCGGTCTCTGGCAATGCCAGCGTGATCGCCTATGCCGACAGCGTGTTCACCCGCCACTTCCTGCCGGCCGGTTCGCCGCTTCCCTCCACCGTGGCCACGCTCGATCTGAGCCCCGGTAACTGGGTCATCGTGGGCAAGGGCATGGTTTCCGCGCTCGCGGAGTCGCCGACCGCCGAGGCAAGCTGCACGCTCGTGAGCGGCATCGGCGGCACCGGCCCGAGCCTCGACTACCACTCGGTGGCGATGCACCTCAACGTGCACAACACGCTCACGATGGCCGCTCCGTTCACCGTCGTGGGCAGCTCGGACGGTCACCTCGAGCTCCAGTGCCAGACGCTGGATACGACCGACGGCATGGTCGAGAACGCCCAGATCTGGGCGGTGCAGGTGGGCACGCTCAACACCACCGTCTCGCACCCGAGCTTCTAGGCCCGGGCAGGGATTCGCAGGAGCTGGCGCGCGCGCGCGGGGGTCGCGATTTCGCGTCCCGCCGCGCGCGCCAGCTTCGAGAGCTCCGCGACGAGCTCGTACGAGCCCTTCGCGAGGACGCCCTTCGACAGATAGACGTTGTCCTCCAGGCCGCAGCGTGCGTGGCCGCCCATCCGGAGCGACAGCTCCGCCATGGGAAGCTGGAAGCGGCCGATCCCCGCGACGTTGAAGCTGCAGCCGGGGGGAAGCTTTCCGACCAGGAAGCGCAGGTTCTCTTCCGTCGCGGCGATACCACCGCGAACCCCCATCACGAAATCGAAATGGGCAGGCAGGTCGATGACGCCCTGGCCCGCCAGCCAGAGGCAGCTCTCGATGTGTCCCGCGTCGTAGCACTCGAGCTCCGGGACGATGCGCTTCTCGCGCATCCGCGCCGCGAACTCACGGACCATCGGAAACGGATTGAGGAAGACGTCCTCGCCGAAGTTGAGCGATCCTGCGTTGAGGGTCGCCATCTCCGGATTGCAGTCGAGCGGCTGCGCGCGTTCCGCGGCGCTCATCCCCACCGCTCCGCCGGTGCTCGTCTGCACGATGACGTCGCAGCGGGCGCGAATGGCGCGGATCGCCTTGTCGAAGAGCGCGCGATCCTGCGTGGGCGTCCCGTCGTTTTTGCGCACGTGCAGGTGGATGACCGAAGCACCCGCCGCCGCACACCTCGCGGCCTCCTCGCCCAGCTCTTCGGCGGTGATGGGCAAATAGGGCGTCTGCTCGCGAGTCGTCTCGGCGCCGCAGATCGCCGCGGTGAGGATGGCAGGCTCTGTCTGCATGGGTCCGGGAAGCTTCCAACTTCCCGGCCCCGAGTTCAAACGGCTCTGCTAGTGCGTGAGGGACACGCCCTCCTTTACCTCGCGCAGCGTGCTGCCCGCCGCGCCCTCGTCCTGCCGCTCGGCCAGGTCGCCGAGGCTGATGACGCCCACCGGCGCGCCCTTGTCGTCGACCGCGAGGATGCGGGAGACCTTGCTTTGCTTCATCCGCTCCTGCGCGGCTTTGAGGTCGTCGGAGCGCTTGCAAGTGACGACCTTGTTCGTCATCACCTGGTGCACCCGGATGGAATCCGCGGGAAGCCCCTGGGCGACCAGGCGCACGACGATGTCGCGATCGGTGACGGTGCCGACCGCCTTGCCCGATCCGTCGACGACCGGGAGGAAGCCGATGTCCTCCTCCGCCATCAACCGGGCGGCTTCCTGCACGGTCGCATCGCGCGAGACGGTCGAAACGTCGCCCTTCATGATCTCTTCGCAGCGCATGCTCTCCTCCATTCGCTGGCCCGGAAAGATGCGCACGGCCGCGCACTCCCGGCCCGGCCGCTCGCAGCGCCACCGCTCAGGGCGAGCGTTGCTTGTCCGCAGGGACGACGCAGGTGCCGACGGCGCGGCAGACGACGACCGGCGCTCCGAGCGCCTCCGCGGCCGAGTCGGAAAGATCGGGCCTCGGTACGATCACCTTGCGGGCCTCGAAGCGCATCTTCCGGCTCGTCTTGCCGACGGAGAGGATTTCGCCCTCCGCCTCCACGAAGTCGCCGGCGTGCAGTGGAGCGAGGAACTCGACCGACTCGTAGGCGCGGAACAGACCCTCGTCGCCGTCGAGGCGGATGCACAGCTCCGTCGCCACGTCGCCGAAGAGCCCCAGGCAGCGCGCGCCGTCGACGAGGCCGCCCCCGTAGTGCGCGTCGTGCGCGGACAACCGGAGCCGGAGAAGGACCTTCAGACCGACGCCGCGGCTCATTCTTTGACTCCCGCGATGGTCGCATCCTGTGTGCCGTGCGCGGTCGGCTGCGGTGGCGGCGCCCGGCCCTGTCGTTCGAGTAGACGATAATAAATGTAGTTCGCAACGTCGCTCGGCTTGGTGCCGGGCCCGAACCCGGCATCGAATCCGAGCTCGAGCGCGGTCTTGTGATCGACCCGCGGGCCCCCGAACAGCCAGATGGTCCGCGTGAAGATCTGCGCTTCCTTCGCCGCGTCGATGAGGTTTCGCGCGTCTTCCTTGTGGACGTCGCGCTGGGTGACGACCTTGGAGACCAGCACCGCATCGGCCTCCAGCTCCTTCGCCTTCTCGACCAGCGCCCGGGGCTCGACCTGCGATCCGAGGTTGACCGCCCGGAACATGCGATAGCGCTCGAGGCCGTAATCTCCGGCGAAGCCCTTCATGTTCATGATCGCGTCGATGCCGGTGGTGTGCGAATCGGTGCCGATGCAGGCGCCGACGACGACGATCTTGCGGCCCACGTCGCGCTCGATGGCGTCGTTGAGATCGTCGAACCCGTGCTTCCGATGCTCGATGACCGGGACCTCGATTGCGGCGAAGTCGAGCTGCAGGTGGGTCCGGCCATAGACCACGAAGAAGCTGTAGTCCTCACCCGCCTTCTCCATCGAGGCGACGAGAACGTGGGTCAGGCCCAGCTTCTTCGCCACCTGCGCCGCCGCCTCCTTCGCCTTCTCGGAGACGGGTACGGGAAGGACGAAGGAGATCTGAACGACGCCGTCGTCCTTGCGATCGCCATAGGGCCGGATGAGGTGCTTCTCGGTCACGCGGGAGGCCACTCCGCCTCGAGGATCTCGAGGAAGGGGTTGAAGTAGTCGGGGGCGCGCTCGAAGACTCCGGCGAGGCCCTTGCCGCCCGTCTCGCTGCGCGCGGTATCGCCGAAGCGGGCGCGGCCGATCGCCGCCATGAGACCGTCGCGAGCGACCTCCTCGAGGAGCGAGAGCGCCTTTTCGAATACCTCGCGCTGCCGGCGAGCGACGATGCCGTCCTCCTTGAAGGAGATCTCGTCGCCGAGGTGCCGAGCGGCGCGATAGACGTACGCGCCCGCCTTGAGCGCCACGAACCGATCCATGAGGAACGGGTTGTGCATCGCCTCAGTCATCATCCCGAGGAGCTGAATGCCCTGCCCCGTGGTGATGGCCACGAGGTCCGCCATCACGTCGTAGGCGTGGCTGAAGAAGATGTCCCCTTCCTTGTGCTTGGTCGGGGGCATGTACTTGATGGGGCTGCGCGGGAACAATTCGCGCACCATCATCGCCATGGCGAACTCGCGCAAGAGCGTGTCCTCGCGGGCGGGGTCGATCTCGAAACTGTGCCCGAAGCCGATCAGCTCGTCCCTCATCCCCGCGAGGTGGGCGAAGGTCTCGTTGATGAGCTGCGAGGCGATGACGGTGTGCGCCGCCTCGTCGGCGTCGGCGGTGGTGATGTAATTGTCCTCGCCGGTGTTGATGATGATCTCCGCGAAGCCGCAGATACGGCGCGAGAAGTACTGATCGCAGAAGGTGCGGCGCATGTTGATGTCGCGGAAGAGGATCCCATACATGGCGTCGTTGAGCAGCATGTCGAGCCGCTCGAACGCCGCCATGTAGGCGATCTCGGGCATGGCCAACCCGCTCGAGTAATTCGTCAGATGGATATACCGGCCGAGCTTGCGCGAGGTGGCGTCGAGTGCCTCGCGCATGATGCGGAAGTTCTCCTGCGTCGCATAGGTCCCGCCGAATCCCTCGGTCGTCGCGCCGTGCGGAACGTAGTCGAGAAGGGACTGCGCGGTGGAGCGGATGACCGCGACGACGTCGGCGCCCTGCTGCGCGGCGGCGTGAGCCTGCTCCACGTCGTCGTGGATGTTCCCGGTCGCGACGATTACGTACTTCCAGGGCGCGCCCGGGAAAGACCAGACCTGCAACGACGCCTTCAGCTCTTTGCGGGCGCGGATGCGATCGCGAAGCTCGTCGACGGCCGCGCGGGTATCTGCTCGCATCGTCTCGCGTAGCTCGGTTTCCTCGGTCTCGCTGAGCGCGGGGAGCTTCTCGGGATGGGCGACTAGCCGTTCGATGGAATGGAGCGGGTCCTTTCCCGGCGCCGTCTTGAGCGCGCGGCCGAGCCAGTACGCGGCGCCTCTTTGCAGCACCTTCGCTTCCGCCAGCTGGTCGACGATGAGGTTCGCGAGCGGCGCGCCGCGCGTTCCGGCCGCGCCGATTCCGAGCAGGCGCAGGACGGTTCGCTCGATCGCGACCGTCGTGTGGCGGTCGATGAACGCCTGCACGCCGCGGGCGGCGTTCTGCGCCAGCTCGCGGGCACGAGCGATCTTTGCCGCCTCGACGAAGAGCTGGGACAGGCGATCCTCCTCCTTGCAAGGAGCGCGGGAAGTATCTCAGGAACACGTCCGCTTCAAGGCGATGCACACATCCGCGCCGTTGCGGAAAGCCAGGGCACCGGGGTCTGATCGGGCATGCGCAACGCCTCCGCGGTACTGATCGCATGCCTGCTCGCCGCCGCTCTCGGAGCGGGCGCCGTCTGGCACTTCACCCATCGCGCGGACAAGTTGCCCGATCCGCCGGCGCTGGTCTTGAAGGTCCGCGAGGTGGCGCGCCTCGAGACCCTGGACGTTTCGCTCTACAAGAAGATCGACTTCTCCCCCGATCCGCAGCCGTCCGGTTCGACCTGGGGCGACGTCGTGCAGTGGGCGAGCTATTCGCTGCGCCCGCCCCGCGGCCGGGCCATCATCTTCGCCGACGCCCATCTCGGGGTCGATCTCCGCAAGCTCGACGTGGGTTCGCTCCGGGTCAGCGGACGGAAGGTCCAGGCGGTCCTGCCGCCGACCCGCGTGCAGGTGGAGCTGCGGCCCGCGGAGACGGAGATCATCGGGTCCAACCTCGACTCTAAGCAAACCGCCGAGCTGTTCGAGCGGGCGCGGACTGCCTTCGAGCGGGAGGTCGCCCAGGACCCCAAGCTCGCGGCGCAGGCCCGCGCCTCGGCGGAGCAGACCCTGCGCTCGCTCTTCGTCGGCCTCGGCTTCACCGAGGTCGAGTTCGTGAAGGAGCTTCCCGGGCCCGCACGCGGGTGACTACCGCCCGTACGTCGCCGTGAAGGTCGCCTGGGCGATGGCATTCGCGCGGGTCACGAATCCGACCAGCGCGCCTGTCGCGTTGTCGGGGATCCCGGCCACGGCGGGATCCTTGAGATTGGCCACCTTGAGCGCAGCACGAGACTCCGCGTGCCCGTCGGCGGAGTCGACCAGTGCAATTCGGGAGACGTATTGGAGCCGGTGCAGCCGAACTGGTTGTAAACCTGTGGAGTCGGAATCGTGCCGCTCGTAATCGTGTTGCTCGCGAGCGTGAACCCCGGGGCGGTGGGAACCGGGGGATGGGACGTGGGCGGCCCCTGGATCCCGTAATTCGCCGTGAAGCTCGCGCTCGCGATCGCGTTCCCCTTCGCGGCGAAGCTCACCAGCGCCCCTGGCGCGGTATTGTCGAGGCCAAGGTCCGCGACCTTCAGCGCGTGGATCGTGAAGACGTACCGATGCGCGGGATCGCCAGCAGGAGGGCACGGGCCGCCATAACCATTGCTGGCGAAGTCGGTAAAGCCCTGGATCGTCCCCGCCGGCGCGAGGCTTGCGCTCAGGCTGCCGGCATTCTTGGGCAGCGACCTCGCCGACGCGGGAATGTTGAACACCGCCCAGTGCCAGAACCCGCTCCCGGTCGGGGCGTCGGGATCGTGCACCGTGATGGCGAAGCTCTGCGTGCCCGAAGGCGGATTCGACCAGCGCAGCTCGGGTGAGACGTTCCCGCCGGTACAGCCGAAGACGTTGGCGACCTGTTCGGTCTGGATGGCCCCGTTCGCGATGTCCGGGCTGGAGAGCGTGAAGTCGCTGCTGCCGCAGCCCGCCGCGAAGAGGGCGACGGCGAAACCGGAGTGCAGGATCGTTCGGATGGCCTGCGCGACGTTCATGTTGCGGCTCCTGGTCGAGGTGGTGCGGCGGCGTGTAGCACACCAGCGCCGCCGCCTGCACCTTCTTCCACGCGAGCCGGCTAGGAGGGACGCCCGCCGGCGTGGGGCCGGATCGCCAGGGTGATGAGCGAGGCGGCAGTGCAGAAGGTGGTGCTGGTGATGCAGTGGTCGCCCCTCCAGGTCCCGTCGTCGCGCTGGATCTGAGCGAGGCGCACGCGCATCTCCTCGTGGAAGGTAGCGAACTCGGCGCCGCCCACCGCGGCCTTCGCCTCGGCCGTCATCATGTAGGAGACGTGCTCTTCGCCGCCGTAGGTCCCGAATCCGCGCATCAGCCGCTCGTTCGCGAGCTGGCCGCCGACGCCCTGGGCGACCGCCTCCGCCTTGTGCTTCATGTCGCGGCTCCCTTCGGGTGAGGCGGGGGCCGCGGCCCTCACGCGCGCGGCGGCGATGACGCTGGCGGCAGCGGAGTAGAGGTCGACGCCGGCGCTCTCGCGATTGTCGAAGCTCTTCGTCTTCTCGTCGTACTTCCCCATCAGATTTGCATCGGCGCGAGCCAGCTTCTTCTGGTCGACCTTCGCTCCCGCGACGCTGGCGGCGTGAAGGCCATTTGCGGCGAACGCGCTCGACAAGAGAGGTGCCCAGCCGTCCTTGGAGAAGCTGCCGTCGGCTTGCTGGGCGCGCTCGATGCGCCGCACGCAATCAGCGAGAGCGGCCTCGGCGGCGCCGCGGCCGTCGCGCGGCAACGTCGGGAGCGCCTCGGCGAGGAACTGCGCGGCGAGATAGGTGTCCACGTTGCGCCCGAGCTTGCGCTGCGGAAGCGTGCCCGGCTCCTGCACCGCGATCTGATCGGCAGGCGCGTGCTGCACCGCCGAGACCACGTACTCGACCGCGCGCCGGGTCCGGGCCTGGAACTCGCCTTGCGACCCGGTATGCCCCATCCGGATGAGCGCGATCCCGGCGATGGCGGTGGTGGCGACGTCGGGGCTCTGCGAATGGGTTTCGGCGCCCCAGCTTCCGTCCTGGTTCTGCGCGGCTACCAGCCACTGCAGCGGGCGATCGAGGTCGAGCGCGTCGCGATGGGCTTCTTGGGGCTTGACGTCCCGCGGCATGGGACGCCGCGGACTGGTACCGAAGGCAGCAGCGGAGAGGAGAACGACGGCACAACTACCGACCAACAGGGTTTTCATGGGAGGGAACCTTTCGTCGAAGGGCCTCCCTTCCGGAACGCGCGGTTGCCCACCCGGATCTATCGGTCGGCGAGGACCAGCCGCCGGTTCCGCACGGCTTGTGCGAGCCCTTCGAGGAGGCCGATGCTGTCCTCCCACCCGAGACACGGGTCGGTGATGCTGCGGCCGTACTCGAGCGGCTTGTGCGGCGCGAGGTCCTGCCGGCCCTCCTGGAGATGCGACTCGACCATGACCGCGACGATCCGGTCGTCGCCGCGCGCCACTTGCGCTCCCACGTCTCGCGCCACGTCGAGTTGCAGCTTGTGCTGCTTGCGCGCGTTGGCATGCGAGCAGTCGATCATGACCCTCGCCGCGAGACCCGCCTGGCCAAGCTCCTTGCACGCCGCCTCCACGCTCGCGGCATCGTAGTTCGGCGCTTTGCCCCCGCGCAGGATGAGGTGGCAATCCTCGTTGCCATTGGTGGACACGATCGCCGAGCGCCCGGACTTGGTGACCGAGAGGAAGTGGTGGGGGCTCGTCGCCGCCCGGATGGCATCCACGGCGATGCGCACGTTCCCGTCGGTGCCGTTCTTGAAGCCGACCGGCGAGGAGAGCCCGGAAGCGAGCTCGCGGTGTACCTGCGACTCGGTCGTGCGCGCGCCGATCGCGCCCCAGGCGATCAGGTCGGCCGTGTACTGGGGCGTGATGGTGTCGAGGAACTCGGTCGCGCAGGGCAGCCCTAGCGAGGTGATGTCCGCGAGCAGGCGGCGGGCGAGCCGCAAGCCCTCGTTGATCTCGAAGCTGCCGTCGAGGCGCGGGTCGTTGATGAGGCCCTTCCAACCGACGTTGGTGCGCGGCTTTTCGAAATAGACGCGCATGACGACGAACAGGTCCGCGCCGAGGCGATCGACCTCGGCCCGAAGCCGCGTCGCGTAGTCCAGCGCCGACCGCGGATCGTGGATCGAGCAGGGCCCGACCACCACCAGGAGCCTGTCGTCGCCCCCGACCAGGATGCGGTGGATGGTCTGGCGCGCCGCGTACACCCCGGCGGCCATCTCTTCGGAAGCGGGAACCTCCCGCAGCACCTGCTCGGGCGGAGAAAGCTCCTTGATCTCCCGGATGCGGACGTCGTCGATTGGCTTCATCACGCTCCAGATGCTCCGCCGGCCGGCTACTTCGCGGCCTCCGCCCACCAGAATCCCCGCAGGTCGCCGAGGGCATATCCGAAAGACTGGTCGCGCGGGTAGGCCGCTTCGAGCCAGGCGCGGGTGCTCTCCGCCACTTCCGCGCGGTCGGCGTGGCAGGACAAACACCGCTTGCGGATCTCGATCGGGCGCAACAGACCCACGCGGTCGCCCAGATCGAAGACGGCCGGTTCGACCTCGGAAGCCTTCTTGCCGTCCGTCTGCGCGAGGTAAGCCTTCGCCCACCCCGGAGGAGCGTTGCGCGGGTTGCGCAGCCGCGCGCTCGTGCGGCCCACCTCCACGCCCGGGGGCCCGCGGACGCCCTCGCAGCGGGAGGCGTTCGCGTCCGGGTCCCCTTCGCCGAATCGCCGCTCCGCATCGCAGGCGGCGGCGCGGATGGCGGCCTCGGCCGAGGCGAGCCCACGGCGGAGCTGCGCCGGCGCTTGCGCGGGCGCGAACTGCGACGGCGTGGGCCCGGCGAGGAGCAGGACGAGAGCTGCGAGAGCGAGTCGCAAAAGAGCCTCCGCAGCATTTCATACGACGGCCGATCAGAGCGTCGCAATCCGCGCCAGGTCCGCGCGGGTATCAGCGTCGAGAAACGGCTTTTCGTCCGCCCAAGGCACCTGTGCGGTGCGCACCGCGTCGAGGAGCCGTCTCGGGCCGACCGACCCCTCGCGGAGAGCGGCGGTGGCCGCGGGCAGACAGATCTCCCGCCGGTACACCGCGCAGAGCGGTTGCAAATGCCCGCCGTTCACCGGAACGGCGGCGTCGTGGCCCGCGAGGGCCGCGAAGAGCGCCTCGAGAAGCGACGGATCGACGGCGAAGGGCATGTCTCCGCCGCAGCAGAACGCGATCTCGGCGGTGCTCACCGCGAGCCCCGCTTCGATACCCGCAAGCGGCGTGGAGACGAGGGCGCGATCCCGGATCAGTCGCGCATTGCCGCTGAAAGACCCATAGCGGGAGGGCTCCTTGGCGACGAGCAGGACGTCCGCGAATCGCTTGGCGCAGGCGCGCATGAGGCGGACGTCCTTTCCCACGCCCTCGGCCCCGAGGGCCGCGGCGGTGAAGCTCGTGGCCATGCTGAAGAAGAGGACTTCCCCTCCCTCGCGAGCGGCGAGGATGCTCGCCATCTCGGTCCCGGGAACGCTCGCGCAGTTGACCACCAGATCGAAATCGCGCGCCTTCTCGAAGAGCTCCAGCGGCTTCGTTGCGTCAGCCTGCACCGCGGCGTCGGCGAGCCCTTCCTTCACCAGCCGCTCGGCAGCCGCTCCCTCGTAGTCGAGCGCCGTCACGTGCGCGGAGAGCTTGCGGGCCTGCGCGGCGGCGAGCGATCCGCTCTTCCCCGCTCCGAGGACCAGGACCCGCATCCCGGGCTTCACCAGCCGCGCCACCCAGGCGGGCGCGCCGCACACGTCGAGGACCGCGAGCGACATCTCCAGCGGCAGATCCTCCGGCAAGGGCGCCCACAATCCGCTCGCGAAGAGCACAGCCTTTCCGCGCACCGCGAGGCGCTCCGCCTTCGGCTCGACCGAGACGACCTCGTCGAGGATCAGGGGCGTCAGCGTCAAGGAGACGAGCGTCGCGATCCGATCGCCGGCCTTCAGCTCGGAGGCCGCGGGATGCCCCGGCCCGATGCGCGCGACGCGTCCGATGAGCATCCCACCCGACCCCGTAACCGGATTGTGCATCTTGCCCCGGTTGCGCACGATCGCCGAGACGAAGCCCGCGAGCACTCGCGGCTCCTTCTCCGCTTGCTTCCAAAGCTGCCGGAAGCTCGCGGCGTCGATGTTGAGGTGCTCCACGTCGATGAGCAGCTCGTCGTCGCCGAGGGGCATCGTCGGATCGAGGACCTCCGCCTGCTGCGGCAGGACGCCCTTGGGCTCCACCACGCGGCGCAGCCCGTACGGGTCAGGCATCCTTGTCTCCGGACGGACCGCGCGCGGGAACGGGGACGCGGGGCGCCTGATCCGGGATCTGCGTCGACGGCGATGGTGCCGCGAGGGCGGGCGGACGGACCTCCGCCTGTGGGTGTCCCCGCTCGAGGAAGGGCCGCAACAGATCGATGGGCAGCGGGAAGATGGTAGTCGACGCCTTCTCCGCGCTGATCTCCACCAGCGTCTGCAGATAGCGGAGCTGCAAAGCCGAAGGGTGGACGGCGATGACGTCCGCCGCCATTCCCAGCTTCTCGGCCGCCTGGTACTCGCCTTCGGCGGCGATGATCTTGGCGCGGCGCTCGCGCTCCGCCTCCGCTTGCCGCGCCATCGCCCGCTGCATCTCGGGCGGCAGGTCGATGGCCTTCACTTCCACCGCGGTCACCTTGATGCCCCAGGGCTCGGTGTGGAGGTCGAGGACCTGCTGGAGCTCCTTGTTGATCTTCTCGCGCTGGGCGAGGAGATCGTCGAGCTCCAGCTTGCCGAGGGTGGAACGCAAGGTGGTCTGCGCGAGCTGGGAGGTCGCGTAGAGGAAGTTCTCCACCTGGATGACGGCGCGCTCCGCGTCGATGACGCGGAAATAGATGACCGCGCTGACCTTGAGGCTGACGTTGTCGCGGGTGATGACGTCCTGCGGGGGCACGTCGCGGGTCACCGTGCGCAGGTCGACCTTCACCATCCGGTCGACGCCGGGGACGATCCAGTTGAGCCCCGCGCGCTTGGTCTCGGCGAAGCGGCCGAGCCGGAAGATGACGCCCGACTCGTACTCCTGGATGACGCGGAGGCCCGAGATGAACCACAGCCCCACGGGGATGAGGAAGAAGAGCAGCGGGCTCACGTGACGGTGACCTCCTGGAGCGCGGCGTCGAGCGGGGCGACCTCGACGACGAGCCCGTGGACGCCGACGACGCGGACGCGGGTCCCGGTGGCGATCGGCTCGATTGCGCGAGCCGCCCACAGCTCGCCATGCACCAGCACCCTGCCCGGCTCGGATCCGATGTCGTCGCGCACTTCCCCGATCTCGCCGAGCAGCCCCTGGGCCCCGGCGAGAAGCGGCTGCCCGGCGCTGCTCGTCAGCTTCCATACCAAGGTCCCGGTGATGATTCCGAGCGCCGCGCCGACCGGCACCACCACCTGCCAGCCGAGACCGAAGTCGGGATCCGCCCAGAAGCCGCCTCCGACGTGTCCTACCAGGAACAAGGATCCGATGACGATGGTGACGAGGCCGGCGCCGATGAACCAGCCATGCCCGCCGAGCAACATCTCGGCCGCGAGGAGGGCGACCCCGCCTATGACGAGCGCGAGGGCGCCGGCATTGACGGGAAGCATCTGGAAGGACATGGCCGCGATGAGCAGGCAAATGGCGCCGACGATGCCGGGCACGATGGTTCCGGGGTGGAACATCTCGAGGAGGATGCCGATCACGCCGATCATGGCGATGAGATAGGCCACCTCGGGATTGGCGACGCCGTGCAGCACCCGATCCCGGACGGTCCAGGAGACGTTGCGCAGCTCGGCCCCGGCCGTGTGCAGGCGGCGCTTCTCGCCTGCGATTTCGATCTCGCGGCCGTCGATCTTCTGCAACAGCTCGGGCAGGTCCTCGGCGATGAGGTCGATGACCCGCTCCTTCTGCGCCTGCGAGGCGGTGATGCTCACGCTCTCGCGCACCGCTTTCTCCGCCCAATCGATATTGCGGGAGCGCCGTTCCGCGATGGCGCGGACGAAGGCGGCGGTGTCGTTCTCGATCTTGCGGGCCATGTCCTCGAGCTTGCCGTTCTCGTCCTTGCCGCCGGAGCCGCCGAGGACCCCGACCGGGTGGGCCGCGCCGATGTTGGTCGAGGGCGCCATCGCGGCAACGTGGGCCGCGAGCGTGAGGAAGACGCCGGCGGAGCCAGCCCGGGCGCCGGGAGGCCCGACCCAGAAGACGACGGGGACCTTGGCGGACAGCTCCGCCTGGACCACGTCGCGGGTGGTGGAGAGCAACCCTCCCGGCGTGTCGAGGCGGACGACCAACGCTTCCGCGCCGCTCGTCTCGGCGTCGTGGATGGCATCGATGAGAAACCGTCCCGATCCCGGATCGATCGATCCGCGAAGCTCCGCGACCGAGATGAATGACCCTGCGGCGAGCAGGATGGCGGCGATCATCGGCTACGCTCCAGTCCCAGCTTCTTCATCACCTTCTGCAGATCGTCCCAGACCTTCCCCTTCTCCTGCGGCGAACGGAGGAGGTAAGCCGGGTGGAAGGTCGGCATGACGGGAATGCCTTCGTACTCGCGCCAGTTGCCGCGCAGGCGGGAGATGGGGGTCTCGTCCCGGAGCAGGGCCTGGGCGGCGAACTTCCCCAGGGTGACGATGGCCTCGGGCTGGACGGCCGCGAGCTGCCCTTTGAGGAACGTTTCGCAGGAGGCGAGCTCGTCTTGCTCCGGATTGCGATTGTTGGGCGGCCTGCACTTCACCGTGTTGCAGATGTAGACGTCCTCGCGGCGCAGGCCCATCGCCTCGATCATCTTGGTGAGGAGCTGTCCGGCCTTCCCTACGAACGGCTCGCCCTTCTTGTCCTCGTCCTCGCCGGGCGCCTCTCCGACGAACATGAGGCGCGCCTCGGGATCGCCGACCCCGAAGACCAGGTTGGTGCGACCCTTGTGGAGCTTGCAGCGGGTGCATTCACCCATCTCTTCGCGGACCGATTCCAGGCTCACCACGGGGAGCTTGCGGGGCATGGGCGTTGCGGGCACCTGACGAGCGGGTTCGGGTTCGAGGGCGGCCGGCCGGGGCTCGAAGACGACCATCCGATCGCCTCGCTCCGAGACCCAGGAAAGCCAGGCGCGCAGCTCGGTCAACGCCGCCGCTGCGTAAGCCGTATCGTCCGACTGCACCGGGTCGCCTCCGTATGCTCCGCGCATTCGCGCTCCGCCCGTCTCGGGCAAAGCCCGTTCCTCCGGGGAGGAAGGTTAACACGGTCAGTCCTTCCGGGCCCGGACCAGCTCCTCGCATGCGGCGGTGGAGGAACAGACCTTCTCGTCCTTCATCGCCCTCAGGTAGCGGACCACGTCCGCGATCTGCCGTTCGGTGAGCGATTCGAAGGCCGGCATGCGGGCGCGGAAATGGAAGGCAGAGGCGTTGCGGACGTAGGGCGCGAGCTCCCCGGCGATCCAATACTCGGTGACGTTCCTGGGAACGTTCAGCTCCGGCCCGACCGAGCCGCCGGCGAGATTCAGCGAATGGCAGCTCATGCAGTTCGCGCGGAAGACCTCGAATCCCGGACGCGCTGCGGGATTCCTGGGAAACGCTCGCGCGAAGGCTTCTCCGAGCGGCGCCAGCTCGATCCGCCCGAGCTGGTACGGCCAGGGAAGCGACGGGTCCTTCAGAGCGAAAGCACGTCGGCAAGGGACCACGCCTGGTAGCGCATCTCGCGCTGGAAGGCGGGATCGGCGGGAACGATCACCCGATGGATTTGCAGGTTCGAAAGCCGTTCGTTGCCCGGAAGGGTCAGCGTCGCTAGAGCGATCAGCACCAGCGCCATGCGACGCTCAGAGCAAGGCGCGGATGCGGTCCCAGAGCGCGTCGGCGACAGCGCGCTTGGTTCCCGCGAGCTCCGCACGGCCGCCATCGCGGCCGAGGACCACGACGCGATTCTCGTCGCCCGCGAATCCCTGCGAGACCTCGTTGGCAACGATGAGGTCGAGGTTCTTGCGGGCGAGCTTGTCGCGGGCGTTCTCTTCCACTCGCTCCGTCTCCGCAGCGAATCCCACCAGGAGCGGACGTCCCTGCGCGCCGGCGAATCGGGTCCCCAGGCCGGCGAGGACGTCCGGGGTGCGCACGAGCCGCAGCGTCTCCTCACCCTCCTTCTTCTTCACCTTCTGCTCGGAGAATTCGGAAGGCCGCTGGTCGGCGACCGCGGCGGCCATCACCACCACCCTCGCGCCGTCCAGGCTGGAGTTTACTGCCGATTCGAGATCCTGGGCGCTGACGATGCGCAATACCCGGACCCCGGCCGGCGGCGCCACTTCCGTCGGCCCGGCGATCAGGGTCACCTCCGCGCCCCGATCCCGCGCTGCCTCGGCGACGGCAAACCCCATGCGGCCGCTGCTCGGGTTCGACAGATACCGGACCGGATCGAGCGCCTCGCGGGTGGGCCCCGCGGTGACCAGGACGGCGATCCCTTCCAGATCGCGAGGGCCGAGCGCGCGCAGCGCCGCGGAGGCGATCTCCTGCGCCTCGACCATGCGCCCGGGCCCGACGTGGCTCCGCTCCGCCATCTCGCCCTCGGCGGGTCCGAGGAAGCGGACCCCTCGCTCGGCGAGCGCACGCACGTTTTCCTGGGTCGCGGGGCTGCGCCACATGCGCTCGTTCATGGCGGGCGCCGCGATCCAGAGCCGCGGCTCGATGGCGAGGAGCGTCGCCGTGACCACGTCGTCCGCCAGCCCGGCCCGGAGCTTCGCGAGAAGGTCCGCCGTCGCGGGAGCAATCACCGCCACGCCGGCCCAGTCCGCGAGCGAAACGTGCCCCGCGGCGAGGATGGTCGGATCCGATCCGCCGCCGTCCCAAAGACCGGTCGCCACCGCGTTGCCGGTGAGCGCGTGGAAGGTGAGCGGCGTCACGAACCGCTGCGCGGCCGGCGTCAACGCGCAGCGCACCTCCGCTCCCGCCTTGACGAGGAGGCGCGCCGCCTCGCACGCCTTGAAGGCCGCGATTCCACCTCCCACGCAGAGGAGCACGCGCACCGCCCAAGCATGTCCGATCCACCGTGCAAGCTCCAGTTTTTCTGGTAGCTTCCTCACGTGCCCGCCACCCGCAAGGCGACCTCGCCAGGGGTCACCGCGACGCATGCGGCGCGGCGGATCGCACTCGCCGCCGTCTACTTCGGCCCCGTGGTGTTCCTCCTCGCCACCGCCGTCCTGGTGGTCGGCCTCTGGAAGGGTTGGAACCTCGGCGGCGTCCTCTACGTCGCGGTAGCCGTCCTCGCCGCGCTCGGCGCGGCCTCCGGCTACGTGCTGCAGCGGCGACTCCACGACATCTCCGGAGCCCTCGAGCGCGCCCAGCGCACCAGCACCGTCGGCCTCCTCACCGCCGGATTCGCGCACGAGATGAAGAACGCGCTCACCGTGATCCTCGGCTTCGCGGAGCTGTCCCGGACGGCGGCGGAGAAGGCGAACACCGACGCGAAAGTCCTGCGCCACCTGCGCGAGGTCGAGAACGAGACCCGCAGGACGGTGGCGCAGCTGCAGAGCTTCCTTTCCTATTCCGCCGGGGACCGCGCGCCGCGGATCCCGCGCGACGTCAACGAGCTGGTCCGGGAATCCTTGACGATGATCCGGCCGATGGCGCGGATGAAGGAGCTGACCGTCGAGGAGACGGCCGGGGAGCCACCGCGGGTGAATTGCGACCCCTTCGCCGTCCGTCAGATGCTGCTCAATCTGCTCCTCAACGCTCTCGACTTCGCTCGCAACCGCATCGTCGTCACCACCTCCCGCTCCCCGGACGGACAGGCAGAGGTGATCGTCGCCGACGACGGACCCGGAGTCCCCCCGCAAGATCGCCAGCGGATCTTCCAGCGGTTCATCACCACGCGGGCGGGCGGAAACGGCCTGGGTCTCACCACTTCGCGCGAGATCGCCGAGGCGCACGGCGGTTCCTTGACCTTGCTCGACTCCTCTCCCGGAGCGACCTTTTCGGTGCGTCTTCCCGCCGCGGCGGCCCAACAGCCCGTGAATCGACCTGCCTAGCCGATCTATCCTGCGCGCGATGCGACGCTGCGCCCTTCTTCTCGTGGAAGTCCTCCTCCTCGGCTGCACGGGAGACCCGGCTGCACCTCACCTGGCCCGGGGCAACGTCCTCGTGAACAACGGGAAGCGCGAGGAGGCCGCGAGCGAGTACCGGGAGGCGGCTCGCCTTTCGCCCAAGGCCGCCCTTCCCCTCGAGCGGCTGGGGGACACGCTCCACGATCTCGGGCGGGCCGACGAGGCGCTCGCGGCGTATCGGCAAGCCTCCGCGCGCGACCCCGGCTCGATCACTGCGCGCATCGGCGCGGCCCGTGTTCTCCTCGAGCAGGGACGGCTCGCGGACGCTCGCGGCGAATTGACCCTCGCCTTGCGGGATCAGCCGAGCAACCTCTACGCGCTCCTCTCGCGGGGCAACGTCTTGCAGCGGGAGGGCAATCTCAAGGCGGCGCTCGAGGACTACCAGACGGCGGTGCACCTCAAGTCGACCAACGTCCCCGCGCTCTACCAGTACGGCCTCGCGCTGCTCGCGGACGGCCAGCAAGAGGAGGCGCAGCGGACCTTCGATCGGCTGGTGAAAGTGGCTCCCGATTCGCCGGAGGGCTATCACGGCCGCGCCCGCGGAGCGGCGGCTCGGGGCGACGCGGCGGGTGCCGCCCGGGCACTGCGCGAGGCCGGGGAGAGGGTCGCGAAGGACGCGCGAACGCAGCTTGCCGAGCAAGGACTCACCGGGGACGCGCTGGAACGGGCCGCTGCGGAAACCACCCGGCGCTCGCTTGCGCAGATGCGTTCGGAGACCGCCTTTGCGGCCTTCGCCTCCGATGCCTCCTTCCGTCGTACCGCCGGCTGGGAATAGAGGGCATCGGGCAACTGACGGGCGCACGGGCGATCCCGATCCCTCTAGGGTGCGGACATGACGAAACGCGCGCTCTCGGTAGCCGTCCTCCTCTGCTCTTGCGCGGCGATCCGCCCGGCGCCGACGGACGGCGCCGCCCTCCTGGCCCATGCGCAGGCGGACCTCGCCGCTGGACGCGACGAGGATGCGGCGAGGGAATTCGACCAGCTGCTCGAGCGCGACCCCCGGTCCCTGCCGGCTCTCCGCGGACGCATCGAAGCGTCGAGCCGGCGCGGGGACCTGGCCAAGGTCGCGAGCGACGCCGCCGGCGCCGCGCAGGCCCGGCCGGCCGATGGCACCGCGTTCTATGCCCTCGGCTTGGCGAGATTCGCGGAGGGCAATGCGGCCGCCGCGCAGGCCGCCCTCACCAAGGCCGCGGAGCTGATGCCGGGCGAGGCGGACGTGCCCTACCGCCTGGGTCTTTTGCTCCTGGAGAAGCGGGATCTTCCCGAGGCACACGAGCGGCTGCACCGGGCGGTCGAGCTGGGACCCGCCGTTGCGCGCTACCGCATCGCGCTCGCCGTCTGCCTCGGCAGGACAGGCGATCGCGCGGGCGCGCTTCAGTCGCTGCGCGAGATACCGGCGCTTCAGCCCAGCGCGGAGGAGGCGCTGCTCGCCGTGAGGGCCGGGCGCGACCTCGCCGACCCATTCCGGGATGCTCCCCCGGAGATCCGCCACGACCTCGAGAATGCGCTCGGATACCTCTCGGGCGATGCGCCAGGCCTGGCTCTCGAAATCCTGGAATCCGCCGTCGAGCGGTTCCCCCGACTCGCCATCGCGCACGCGCTCCTCGCCCTCGCTGCCCAGCGCCTCGAGGAGCCCGCCCGCGCGGCAGGCGAGCTGAAACGCGCCGCCGAGCTTGCGCCAGATCTGCCGCAGCCTCGCATCTGGCTGGGCGAGCTGTACCAGTCCACCGACCGGTTCGAGATGGCGGCGCAGGAGTATGCGGCTGCCCTGGAGGTGGCCCCGCTCGAGCCCAGCACGCTACGCAGGCTCGGTTCCCTCCGGCTGGAACGGCTCGGGCAGCCTGCGGCGGCGCTCCCTCCGCTGCGCGACGCCGCCGCCCTGGACGCGGGCGACGCCAGCTTGCAAATCCTCGTTGCGCGAGCCGAGCTGGCCGCCGGGGCCGTGCCAGGAGGCCTGGCCCGGCTCGACCGCCTGGTTTCGGGTCGTCCGGAGGAAGCGGAGGTGCTCGTGGGTGTTGCCGGGGCGCTCTTCGAGCGCTCTGCCTCGGCCGGTCAGGCCGAACGCGCTCGATTGACCCGCCGCGTCGTCGCGCTTTGCGAAAAAGCGATGGAGCTACAGCCACGAAGCCCCGCCGCGGCCCGCCTGCTCGCCCAGGCGCAAGCGAGCTCTGCCATCCGTCGCGATTGAAAGATTACGAGAAAGTAAGCGGCGGGTCAGTTCTCTGCCGGTCATTTGTGCGCACTGCGCTTGCCACACCCGCCACGTCCGGTACCATGGTTCCCGTGAGCGAGGCGCCCGAGTCGTCGCGTCCTCCGGTGGCGGCCCAACCCCCGGAGACGAAAGACGAGTCCGCGAGCGGCGGCGGCCGGGCTGCGATCGCGCGCGCCCTCTCCGTCGCGACCCGCGCGGTGGTCTCCTGGACGAGCCGCATCTTCGGAGAGCTGGCGGAGCAAGGCGGGCAGGCGGTGCGGGAGTTCCAGGCCCGTCCCGAGCACTCCCGCTGGCGTGCCTACGCGCTCGGCAGCTACGGCATGATCGTCGTCGCCACCCTGCTCTTCCAGTTCTACGATCCCAATCCGCTGGGAGCGGTGGTGCGGGTCCAGCCGGTGGACATCCCCCGCTCGACCGTCATCCTCGTCACCAACAATTCGCGCAAACCCTGGAAGGACGTGAAGCTGACCCTCAACGGCGTCTTCGTCTACACGCAGGATCTGCTCCCCTCAGGAAGGTCGCTCCGACCGGAGGTCGACAAGTTCATGGTGGTGGACGCAGCAGGGCTGCCGAGCTTCGCGCCGAGGACGCTCGAGCCGCGAAGCATGCACATCGATTGCGATCGGGGCTCGTTCGACACGGAGCTGAAGCCGTGATCGCGCAGAATTCCGGGCGGGTGCTGGTGGTGGACGACGATCCGGAGATCGTCACCTTCCTTTCCACGCTCCTCGAGCTGGAAGGGATCGAGTCGAGCGTCGCGACCAGCGCCGCGGCGGCCCTGGAGCAGCTCGAGCAGGTGCATCCGGATCTGGTGCTGCTCGACATCGCCATGCCCGACCGCGACGGCATCGATCTCTGCCGCGAGCTGAAGAAGGACCCGCGCACCAAGGCGGTCCCGGTGTTCGTCGTCTCGGCGAGGCCAGGCAAGGACGTCGTCGAACGGGCTTTCGCGGCCGGCGCGGAGGAGTTCATCCGCAAGCCGTTCGAGAACTCCGATCTCATCACCCGGATCCGCGGCCGCCTCGCCGCGCACTAGCGGCAGCCCGCCCGATGACGGGGCTTGCAACGCTCGCGTTGCTGATTGCCGCGACGAGCTACAGCGACAAAGCGCCAGTATCGCAATCGACGGTCACGGCAACTGGTTTGCCTCCGCGTCGATGGAACGAAGGTTGTCTCGTCCATCGCGGATGCGGAGCGGATTATCTTGGTGCGCCAACGCTCGCGCCGCGCCGTCTGGAACGGTGCGAGGCGAAACGGCCTGCGGCGGTCAGCCTCGGCGAAGCGCTCGGCCAGGCAGCCGTGGGACGGACGGTGCGGATTGCGGGGATACTCGACCGGCCCGGCCATGTTGAGACCACCCTCGTCTTGTGCCGCCCCGGCCAGTGCTGCAACGAGACCCGTGCGGGCCTACGCCTCCGCCCGCGCGGATTAGCTTCGACCAGGCGGCGCCAGTATTCCGGGGTGTCGGTCCCGCTTTCGATCGGCTGCAGAGGTGACGACTCGGCCCTCTGCTGCGGTTACGAGTTCGACAAACCGGTGGAAATCACGGGTACCTGGAGACGGGTCCTTTATTATCGAGAGCCTGGGTGGCAGTTGGAGCCGGTCTCGCTCTGCGCGCCCTGAACCGGCTACTTCTCGCCCTCGCCCTCGGGCTTTTCCTTCTTCGCCTTCTTCTGCTTCGCCGGCTTCTTCTCGGCCGTCTCGCCGGCGCCCTGATCGCCGCCGCCCTCCGCGGCCTTCGCCTTCTTGGCCGGCTTCTTCTCCGCGGGCTTCTTCCCGGCCGCCTTCTTCTTCTCCTCGCCCGACTCCTTCGGCTCCTCGCCCTTCGGAGTCCTCTCCACGAACTCGAGGATCGCCATCGGGGCGTTGTCGCCGGGGCGGTTCTGCAGGTGGATCACCCGGGTGTACCCGCCCGGGCGCTCCTTGAAGCGGGGGGCGATGGTGTCGAAGAGCTTCGCCAGCGCGGCCTGATCGCGCACTGTCCGGTGCACGAGCCGCCGCGCCGCGAGCGTTCCGACCCGCGCCTTGGTGACCAGCTTCTCCACCACCCGCCGCGTCTCCTTCGCCTTGGCGGTGGTGGTGCGGATGCTCTCGCTCAGGATCACGCTGCGGATGAGATTGCGGAGGAGCGCCTTCCGGTGCCCGGTGTTCCGGCCCAGCTTGCGGCCCGCGTTGAGGTGGCGAGACATGGCATTCGACCCCGACGAACGAGAGGATTACTGCTTGAGCGCAGGCGCCTGCGCGGTGGGTGCCTTGGGAGGCCAGTTGTCGAGCTTCATGCCCAGGGAGAGCCCCATCTCCGCCAGGATCTCCTTGATCTCCTTCAGCGACTTGCGGCCGAAGTTCTTGGTCTTGAGCATGTCGGCTTCCGTCTTCTGCACCAGGTCGCCGATGGTCTTGATGTTGGCGTTCTGCAGGCAGTTGGCGGAGCGCACCGAGAGCTCGAGCTCGTCGACCGAGCGGAAGAGGTTCTCGTTGAGCTTCTCCTCCGACTTGGGCAGCTCGATGGGAGCGGGCTCCTCCGTCTCGTCGAAGTTGATGAAGATGGAGAGCTGCTCCTTGATGATCTTGGCCGCGAAGGCGACCGCGTCGGCGGGCGAGACGCTGCCGTTGGTCCACACTTCCAAGGAGAGCCGGTCGTAGTCGGTGACCTGACCGACGCGGGCGTTCGTCACCTGGTAGTTGACCTTCTTGATGGGGCTGAAGAGCGAGTCGATGGGGATGATGCCGATGGGCGCCCCCGCCACCTTGTTGCGCTCGGCGGGAACGTAGGCGCGGCCGCGGCGAGCGGTCATCTCCATGCGAACGCGTCCGCCTTCGCTGAGGGTGAAGAGGTGGTGCCCGGGGTTCAGCACCTCGACGTCCTGGTCGACGATGATGTCGCCGGCCTTGACCTCCTTGGGCCCCTCGACCTCGATGCGGATGGTCTTCTCCTCCTGCGTGTGCATGCGCAGGAGGACTTCCTTGAGGTTGAGGATGATGTCGGTGACGTCCTCCGCGACGTTGGGGATGGTCGAGAACTCGTGCTCGACGCCTTCGACGCGGATGGAGGTGATGGCCGCGCCTTGCAATGACGAGAGCAGCACCCGGCGCAAAGCATTTCCAAGGGTGATGCCGAATCCGCGCTCGAGCGGCTCGGCGACGAACTTGCCGTAGGTATCGGTGAGCGTGTCCTGCTCGACCGAGAGGCCGCGCGGCCGGATGAGGTCTCGCCAGTTCTTGGCGATGAGAGCGTCTGCCACTGTGTTCTTCTCCTTGCCGTCCTACTCCCGGACGAGGCCGGGCTCCATCGGATCGGCTTGGGGTTTCGGCAAAAAACGGGACCGGGCCTTCTAACGGCCCGGCCTTGGATTTGCAACGCTCACTTCGAGTAGAGCTCGACGATGAGCTGCTCCTGGATGGGCATGGTGATGTCCTCCCGGGCGGGCTGCGCCTTCACCGTCCCCTTGAATCCGCCCTTGTCCAGGTCGAGCCAGGCGGGCACCCCGCGCCGCTCGACCGCCTCCAGCGCTTCGTTGATGCGGACGATGCGCTGGCTCTTGTCCTTCACTTGGACCACGTCGCCGACCTTCACCTGGAAGCTCGGGACGTTGACCTTGCGGCCGTTCACCCGGAAATGTCCGTGCCGGACGAGCTGGCGAGCCTCGGCGCGGGTATCGGCGAATCCGAGCCGGAAGACGACGTTGTCGAGGCGCTGCTCGAGGAACTGGAGGAGGTTCTCGCCCGTCTTGCCCTTCGCCGCCGAGCCGCGGGCGTAGTAACCGCGGAACTGCGTCTCGAGGAGCCCGTAGAGGCGCTTTACTTTTTGCTTCTCGCGCAGCTGCACGCCGTATTCGGAGAACTTGGCGCGGCCCTGGCCGTGCTGGCCGGGCGGATACGGGCGGCGCTCGATGGCGCACTTGTCCGTGTAGCAGCGGTCGCCCTTCAAATACATCTTCAGATTTTCGCGCCGGCAGATGCGGCAAGAGCTTTCGGTATATCGAGCCATTGTCGAATCCCTTAGACGCGGCGCCGCTTGGGGGGGCGGCAGCCGTTGTGCGGGATGGGGGTGATGTCGCGGATGAGCGAGACCTTGAGGCCGGCGGCGGCGATGGCACGCAGCGCGGACTCGCGGCCCGCTCCCGGGCCCTTCACCATCACCGAGACGTTCTTGAGGCCGTGCTCCATCGCCTTGGCGGCGGCGTCGCCGGCGGCCACCTGCGCGGCGAAGGGCGTCGACTTGCGCGAGCCCTTGAACCCGCGGGCGCCGGCGGAGGACCAGGAAAGCACGTTCCCGCTCACGTCGGTGATGGTGATGATGGTGTTGTTGAAGGTGCTCTGGATGAAGACGATCCCGGTCTGGATGTTCTTCTTGCTCTTCTTCTTGCCCTTCTTGCCCTTGGGCTCGGTGGTCGCGGCGGCGCCTGCTGCGGGCGCGCCGGGAGCGGCAGGCGACGGGGTCTGGGGAGGCTTCTGCTCTTCAGCCATCGGTCATCGTCCTCGGAGAAGGTTCAGGGCTTGGCCGGCGCGGCGGCGGGGCGGGCGCGGACGATGCCGCGCTTCGGACCCTTGCGGGTGCGGGCGTTGGTATGGGTGCGCTGGCCGCGGACGGGTAGCCCTTTGCGGTGGCGCAGGCCGCGGTAGCAGCCGAGGTCCATCAGGCGCTTGATGTTGAGCGAGGTCTCGCGGCGCAGATCGCCCTCGACCTTGTAGCCCTGCTCGAGCGTCTCGCGGATGCGGTGGACCTCGTCGTCGGTGAGATCCTTGGTGCGCCGGGTGGGATCGATCTGGGCCGCCGCACAGAGCTTGCGGGCAGTGGTGGGGCCGATCCCGTACAGATACGTGAGGGAGACCTGGATCTGCTTCTCGCGCGGAAGGTCTACGCCTGCGATGCGAGCCATCGATTATCCCTGCCTCTGCTTATGACGCGGATTCGCGGAACAGATGACCCGGACCACGCCCTTGCGCCGGATGACCTTGCACTTGACGCAGATCTTCTTCACCGATGCGCGGACCTTCATTGGTCCTCCAGAACGCGGTTCCGGGCGCGCGCTGGCGCCGGAAAAACGTGCTCCTTTGAAAACCGACCTGGCGCCGCACCCCAACAACCGCCGTCGCGGCCGGGGCCAACCCGACACCAAAGGGGCTGCGTCAATAGCAGCGGCGTCCCTCTCTGTCAAATGGGGAAGGACGGAGGGCGGGCGGGCGAGTGGTGCCTTGGACGAGGGTCCTCAAGCCGGCCCCGTCAGCACCACCGGCCCTTTCTCCGTCACCGCGATCGTGTGCTCGAAGTGCGCGGAATTCTTGCCGTCCTTCGTTACCACCGTCCACCCGTCGCTCAACGTCCGCACTTCGTGCGTACCTGCGTTGATCATCGGCTCGACCGCCAACACCATCCCGGCCCGGAGCCGCGGATTGAACTGCCCCCGGGTCCAGAGAGCCGGACCATAGTTCGGGACCTGCGGATCCTCGTGGGGCCGCTTCCCGATGCCGTGCCCCACATAATCCCGGACGATGCCGTAGCCGTGGGGTTCGATCACGCCCTGAACGGCGGCACCGATGTCCGAGATCCGGTTGCCCGGGACCATCGCGCGGATGGCGGCTTCCAGGCTCTCGCGGGTCGCGTCGGCGAGCTTTTGCGCCTCCGGGGTGACCTTCCCCACCGATACGGTCCGGGCCGCATCGCCGTACCAGCCGCGCACCACCGCGCCGTGGTCGAGCTTGACGAGATCGCCTTCGACCAGCCTGCGCTTGCCGGGGATCCCGTGGACCACCTGCTCGTTCACCGAGATGCAGATGTGCTTGGGAAAGCCGTACAGCCCGATGAAGGCGCACGCCGCTCCGCGTTTCTCGGTCTCGCGCTTGGCTACGGCGTCGAGCTCATCGAGGGTGATTCCCGGCTCGGAGATCTTCGCCAGCTCCTCGAGCACCTCGTGCACGACGAGGCCCGCCTCCCGCATGATGGCGATCTCGTCCGCGCTCTTGATTTCGATCCCCATCACCTGTACTCCGCGCCTTCGCGCTCCGCCCGTCGCGGGCAAAGCCCGCTCCTCCTCACGGATTCGCCGGTCCACGGGTGACGTCGTCGCCCAGCGCCGACAAGATCCGGCCCTCCACCTCGTCGGGTGAGCCGATCCCGTCGATGACGCGGAGGAGACCGCGCGCCTTGTAGTAGCCCGTCAGAAGCGACGTCTTGTTCTCGTATTCGATGAGCCGCTGCCGGACGCGGTCGGGAGCGTCGTCCGGCCGGACGACCAGCGCGGCGCCGTCGTTGTCGCAGATCCAAGCCCTTCTTGGTGACGAGAGGGGCCTGCACGGCCTCCTCGACGATCCCGTTGACGAGATCGTCGGGCACCAGCTTGCCGGCGTCCATCAGTCCCTTGGCCTGCTTGCCGAGGGGCGTGCCATCGGCGACGGCCTTGCGCAGGATGTCGCCCGTCGAGAACTGTGGCAGGCCAAAGCGTACCGACAGGCGATGAGCCTGGGTACCCTTTCCCGCTCCAGGAGGACCCAGGAAGATGAGGTTCAGCACCCCGCCTGCTTCCTACGCGGCAGCGGGCGCCGTCAAGTCGCGGCGGCCGCGGATGCGCGGACCGCGAGGTCCGGTGAACCCCTCGTAGTGCCGCGTGATGAGGTGGCTCTCGATCTGCTGAACGGTGTCCAGGGCGACGCCGACCACGATGAGGAGCGCGGTGCCTCCGAACTGGAACGGCACGTTGTACTTGGTGATGAGGATCGATGGCAGGACGCAGACCGCGGCCATGTAGACGGCGCCGCCAAATGTAATGCGGCTGAGCACGTGATCGATGTAGTCGGCGGTCTTCTTGCCGGGCCGGATGCCGGGAACGTAGCCGCCGTACTTTTTGAGATTATCGGCGACGTCTACCGGATTGAAGGTCACCGCCGTGTAGAAGTAGGCGAAGAAGATGATGCCGATCACGTAAAGGCCGTTGTAGATCCAGCCTCCGCGCTGCATGGCGTCCGCGAATCCCTTGAACGCCGGGATCCAGGTCGCGAGCGTGGCCGGGAAGAGCAGGATCGAGCTGGCGAAGATGGGCGGGATGACGCCGCTCATGTTCACCTTGAGCGGCAGATGCGTGCTCTGCCCGCTGAAGGTCTGTTTGCCCACCACGCGTTTTGCGTAATGGACCGGAATCTTGCGATAGGCGCGCTCTACGTAGGTGATGACCCCGATGGTCACCAGCATCACCGCGGCGAGGATGAGCAAGTCGACGTCGGATCCTTCCGCCTTGTCCTGGAAGGTGCTCCAGGTCTGGATGATGGCCTGCGGGACGCGCGCGACGATGCCGGCGAAGATGATGAGCGAAATGCCGTTGCCGATGCCGCGCTCGGTGATCTGCTCGCCGAGCCACATGATGAAGGCGGTGCCGGCGGTGAGGGTGATGACGGTGAGGATGCGGAAGCCCCAGCCCTTGGCGTCGTCGGGAACGACGCTTTCGTTGCCCGACTTCACGCTCTCGAGGTAGCGGGCGATGCCGAAGCCCTGGACGATGGAGAGAAGGATGGTTCCGTAGCGCGTGTACTGCGTGATCTTGCGGCGGCCCATCTCCCCTTCCTTGGAGAGCTTCTCCAAGGTGGGGACGACGACGGTGAGGAGCTGCAAGATGATGCTCGCGCTGACGTACGGCATGATACCGAGCGCGAAGATCGAGAGTTGCTCGAGCGCGCCGCCGGTGAAGAGGTTGAAGAGGTTCAAGAACCCGCCGCTCGTCTCGATCGCCTTCTTCATCACCACGCGGTTGACGCCCGGGGCGGTGACGAACACGCCGATCCGGTACACGGCGAGCAAGAAGAGCGTGTAGAGGAGCCGCTTGCGCAGCTCGGCGACCTTGAAGAGGTTGGAAAAAGCGTTGGCGAACGACACGTCACAGCTCCTCGCCGCCAGGGGGCGGCCTTTTCGCGGCTGGCGAGTCTACTACGCTTTCGCGGCCTTCTTGGCGGCCGCGGCGGCCGCTCTCTCCTCTGCCTTGCGTTCCTGCGGTGTCTTCTTGGAAACGATCTCGATGAGCTCGATCTTGCCGCCGGCTTTTTCGATCTTCTCGCGGGCCGAGGCCGAGACCTTGTTCGCTCGCACGGTGATGGCTTTGGTCACCTCGCCGTCGCCGAGGATCTTGAGGCCGTCCTTGTGGCGCTTGATGGCGCCCGCCTCCTCCAGCGACTCCGCGGTGATGGTCCCGCTCGACTCGAGGTTGTCGAGGAGCCCGACGTTCACGACGGCGTACTCGACGCGGAAATAATTCGTGAAGCCGCGCTTCGGGACGCGGCGCTGGATGGGCATCTGCCCACCCTCGAAGCCGATGAAGTTCATGTTGCCGGTGCGCGCCTTTTGACCCTTGCCGCCCCGTCCCGCGGTCTTGCCGAGGCCGCTCGCCTGACCGCGGCCGACCCGTTTCTTCTCTTTGACGCCCCCGCCCCGCGGCGGAGTCAGCTTGCTGAGCTCGTTCATTCCGTCTCCTTGCGCGAGGGACAGATACCTCGCTCGCTCGGCCGCCCGGTGGGCTGGCCTACACTCGGTAGCTGCTACTCAAGATACGGTGCTCGATGGCGATGGGCGCGAAGGCGACTGCCCGGAGGCCTTCGACTGGCTCTTCGCTCGCGCCCGGCGCCCGAACTTCTCGAACTTGTCCTGCGTCTCCTCCATCTGCACGAGGTAGCCGACCTTCTTCACCATGCCGCGGATGGCGGGCGTGTCCTCGAGGACGCGCTCCCGGCCCACGCGGGTGAGGCCCAGGCCGCGAAGCGTCGCCCGGTGACTTTCGGGGTGCCCGCTCATGCTTCGGACGAGCTTGATGCGAAGCGCTGCCATGGTCAGGCCCCCTGCTGGTGATGTTCATCTTGCTGGAGCTCGGCGAGCTCCTTGCCGCGCATCCGCGCCATGTCCTCGGGGCTGCGCAGCTGGCGCAAGCCGTCGAGCGCCGCCTTCACCACGTTGTGCGGGTTCCGCGAGCCCTGCGACTTGGTGAGGATGTTGCGAATCCCCACCGCCTCGAGCACCGCCCGCACCGAGCCGCCCGCGATGACTCCGGTTCCCTCGCCAGCCGGCTTGAGCAGCACGCGGCCCGCGCCGAAGTGACCGATCACCTCGTGAGGGATGGTGTTCCCGGCGAGCGGCACCTTGAAGAGGTTCTTCTTCGCCTGCTCGCCGCCCTTGCGGATCGCCTCGGGGACCTCGTTCGCCTTGCCGAGCCCGGCGCCGACGTGTCCCTGACCGTCGCCCACCACGACCAGCGCGGAGAAGCTGAACCGGCGCCCGCCCTTCACGACCTTGGCGACGCGGTTGATGTGGACCACCCGATCGTTCAGCTCGGGAAGGTCGTTCGGGTTGATCGGTGCGGCCATCCACTCTCCTCGCGCCGCCCTCGCCTCTTGCGGGACGGCAGAAATCGAAAGGCTAGAACTTGAGCCCGGCTTCCCTTGCGCCATCGGCCACGGCGGCGATCCGGCCGTGGTAGTTGAACCCGTTGCGGTCGAAGACCACCGCCGAGACCTTCACGTCCTGGCACTTCTTCGCGAGGAGCTTGCCGACCTCCTTGGCGCGGTCCTTCTTCTTGCCCTTGCCGTCCTTCAGCTCCGCGGAGAGGGTGGACGCGGCGGCGATGGTCTTCCCGGTCGAGTCGTCGATCACCTGCGCATAGATGTGGTTGAGGCTGCGGTACACGGAAAGGCGGGGCCGCTCGGTCTGGCCGAAGACCTTGAACCGGATGCGGTGCTTCCGCTTCGCGCGCAACTCGCGCTTCTTCTGGATGGTCGAGTCGCTCATGGCTAGGTGGCCCCCGTCTTGCCCTGCTTGCGGCGGATGGTCTCCTCCGCGTACTTGATTCCCTTCCCCTTGTACGGCTCGGGCGGGCGGACCTTCCGGATCTGGGCCGCGGTCAAACCGACCAGGTGCTTGTCGGCGCCGCGCACCGTGAGCCGGTTGGCCTTGGCGTCGTACTCGGCGGTGATTCCCTCGGGCAAAGGGAACACGACCGGGTGCGAGAACCCGAGGGCGAGGTGGATCGCCTTGCCCTTGAGCTCCGCCTTGTAGCCGACTCCGGCGATGTCCAGCGAACGCTGGAACCCCTGCGTCACGCCCTGGATCATGTTGGCGACGAGCGTGCGCGAGAGCCCGTGCAGCTGGCGCGCGCGGCGCGAGTCGTTGGGCCGCTCGACGCGGACCTGCCCCTGATCGAGGACCACTTTCATCTCGCGGTCGAGCTTCTGGCTCACCTTGCCCTTCGGCCCTTCCACCGCGACCAGGCCGGGCTGGACGTTCACCTTGACCTTGTCCGGGACCTTGATGGGCATCCTTCCGATACGGGACATGTGCGCTCCTACCAGACGGTTGCGAGGAGCTCGCCGCCGAGGTGCTGCTTGCGAGCCTCGCGGTCGACGACGATGCCCTTGGAAGTGGAGAGGAGCGCGATGCCGAGGCCGTTCATCACCTTGGGGATGTCCTCGTACCCGACATACCGGCGCAAGCCCGGCTTCGACTGGCGCTTGATCTCGCTGATCGCGGGCCGCTTCTCCGCGTCGTACTTGAGGGTGACGGTGAGGACGCCCTGCTTGCCGTCCTCCTTCGAAGTCACCTCGCGGATGAAGCCCTCGTCCTTGAGGACCTCGCAGATGCGCTGCTTCATCTTGCTCGCCGGCACCTCGAAATCGGCGAGGCCGGCGCGCTGGGCGTTGCGGATCCGGGTCAACAGGTCCGCGATCGGATCGGTCATGCTCACGTGTGCTACCTCCAGCCTGCCGTACCCTTGGGCGCGCAGGCGTGACGAGCTACCAGCTCGACTTGATCACTCCGGTGATCTCGCCCTTCAGGGCGCGGTTGCGGAAGCAGATGCGGCACATCTGGAACTTGTTGAGGAAGGCGCGATTGCGGCCGCAGATGGGGCAGCGCTTGTAGGCGCGGACCTTGAACTTGGGCTTGCGCGCGAGCCGCTTCGCCTGGGCGATCTTGGAGAGCTTTGCCATTCGGGTTCCTCTAGGCCGTCCGGAAGGGCATGCCCATGTGGCGCAGGAGCGCGCGGCCTTCCTCGTCGTTCTTGGCGGTGGTCACGATGGTGATGTTCATCCCTTTGATCTTCTCGATCTTGTCGTAGTTGATCTCGGGGAAGATGATCTGCTCGCGGATGCCGAGCGTGTAGTTGCCCTTGCCGTCGAACGACTTGGACGAGACGCCCTTGAAGTCGCGCACGCGCGGCAGCGCGACGCTCACCAGGCGATCGAAGAACTCGTACATCCGGTCCTTGCGCAGGGTCACCATCGCGCCGATCGACTGCCCTTCGCGGAGCTTGAAGTTCGCGATCGACTTGCGCGCCTTGGTGATGACCGGTTTCTGCCCGCTGATCGCCATCATCTGTTCCTGGGCCTGCTCGACGAGCTTGTTGTTGGAGATGGCTTCGCCGAGGCCCATGTTGACGACGATCTTCTCGATCTTCGGCACCTGCATCGGGTTCTTGTAGCCGAAGTCCTCATCAGCTGGGGGATGACGTTCGCCTTGTAGGCCTCGGCGAGGCGGGCCGGATGGTCGCCCTTGGCCTTGGCCTTCCCCTGTGCCGCCTGGATGGTGGCAGGCGCCTTCTTTTCCTTGCCACCCTTCTTGGGCTTCTTCTCGCCTTCCTGCTTGGGAACGATGGGGCCTTCGCCCTTGGCGTGCTTTTCGTGCTTCTTCTCGTCCTTCTCGCCCTTGCCCTTTTGCTCTTCGGCCATTTTCGCTGGTCCTTACTGGTCGATCTGCGCGCCGCTGCGCTTCGCGAAGCGGACGCGCTTGCCGTTGTCGAGGAGCTTGGTCCCGATCCGGGTGGGCTTCTTGGATTCGGGATCGAGGAGCGCCAGGTTGGAAAGGTGGATGCTGCCGTTCTTCTCGACGATGCCGCCTTCCGGCGCGGCGGGATTGCGGCCGCGCTTGAAGTGCCGCTTCACCACCATCAGCTTCTCCACCACCGCGCGTTCCTTCTCGTGGTCGATGTCGAGCACCTTGCCGGTCTTCCCCTTCTCCCTGCCGGTGAGGACGAAGACCACGTCGCCCTTCTTGATCCGGGTGGCGCGCTCCTGCATCACAGCACCTCCGGAGCGAGGGAGATGATCTTCATGAATTTCTTCGCGCGCAGCTCGCGCGCCACCGGTCCGAAGATACGGGTCCCGATCGGCTCGCCTTCCTTGCTCACCATCACCGCGCTGTTGTTGTCGAACTTGATGTAGCTGCCGTCGGGACGCTTCACCTCGCGCTTCGTGCGCACGATGACGGCGCGGGCGACCTCGCCCTTCTTCACCTTGCTGTTCACCACCGCCTCCTTGATGGAGACGACGATGACGTCGCCGATGCTCGCATACCGCCTCTTGCTCCCGCCGAGCACCTTGATGCAGGCGACCTTCTTCGCGCCGCTGTTGTCCGCCACGTCGAGGACGGTCGTCGTCTGGATCACGGCCTAGCTCCTCTCCGACTGCGTTGCCGGCCCATGGGCCTCGAGCGTGGTGTCGGCGGGCCTGAGGATCTCCGCCACCCGCCAGCGCTTGTCCTTCGACATCGGCCGCGTCTCGGTGATCCGGACCTGGTCGCCGATCTTGCAGGCCTGCTCCTCGTCGTGCGCCTTGTACTTGTTCTTCTCGGTCAGGTACTTGCCGTAGCGCCCGTGCTTCATGCGGCGCTCGACCTGCACCACCACCGTCTTCGTCATCTTGTTGGAGGTGACGACGCCGATGCGGCTCTTGGGCCGCCCGCGCTTCGCCGTCTGGCTTTCCGTATTCTCGGACATATCGCCTCTAGGCCTTCTTCTCGGATGGCGCCGGCGCGGGGGCGCCGTGCTTCTTCTGGTTGAGCACCGTGAGCACCCGTGCCAGATCGCGCCGGTGCTTGCTCAAATCGGAGCTCGAGTCGAGCGTCCCGGCGGCGTGGCGGATGCGCAGGTTGAAGATGTTCTCGCGCATCTCGTTCGCGCGCCTCGTCAGCTCGTCGACGGGAAGATCCCTCAGTTCGCCGGCCTTCATCGCTAGGCTCCCAGGAGCGCGTCGCGCCGCACGAGGCGCGTGTGCAGCGGCAATTTGTGGGAAGCGAGCGCCATCGCCTTCTTGGCGATGTCCTCGGTGACGCCTTCCATCTCGTAGAGGATGCGGCCCATCTTCACCACGGCGTGCCACTCCTCGACGTTGCCCTTGCCGTGGCCCATGCGGGTCTCGGCGGGCTTCTTGGTGACGGGCTTGTCGGGGTAGACGCGGATCCAGACCTTGCCGCCGCGCTTGATGAAGCGGGTCATGGCGATGCGGCCGGCCTCGATCTGGCGGGCGGTGAGTCGCCCCGACTCGAGCACCTTGAGGCCGTAGTCGCCGAAGGCGAGCTCGCCTCCACGGTACGCCTTGCCCTTGTGGCGGCCCTTCATCTGCTTCCGGTACTTGGTTCGCGCAGGCTGAAGCATCTCGGCGATCTCCTACTGCACGGGCGTGGGCGTGCTCTGCGACGCACGCGGAGGAAGCGGCCGCGAGGGGCGCGCGGGAGGAGCGCCCTTCTCCGGCGCCGCGGTCACGCCTTCGGGAAGGACCTCGCCGCGGAAGATCCACACCTTGCAGCCGATCTTCCCGTAGGTCGTCTTCGCCTCGGCGAAACCGTAATCGATGTCGGCGCGCAGCGTGTGCAAGGGAACGCGCCCTTCGCGGTACCACTCGTAGCGGGCCATTTCCGCCCCGCCCAGCCGTCCCGAGCAGGCGACGCGGATTCCCTTGGCGCCGAACTTCTGCGCCGTCTGGATCGCCTTCTTCATCGCGCGGCGGAAGGCGATTCGCCGCTCGAGCTGGGTGGTGATGTTCTCGGCGACGAGCTGCGCGTCGACCTCCGCCTTGCGCACCTCGACGATGTTGAGGAACACCTCGTTCTGGGTGAACGCCTGCAGCTCCTTCTTGATCTGCTCGATGCCCGCGCCGCGCTTGCCGATGACGATTCCCGGCCGCGCGGTGTGCACGTTGATCTTCACTTTGCTCGCCGCGCGCTCGATCTCGACCTTGCTGATGCCGGCCTGGCCGAGCTTCTTCTTCACGTACTCGCGGAGCTTGATGTCCTCGTGCAGCCACTTGGCGTAGTTCTTCTCCTCGTACCACTTGGAGTCCCAGGAGCGGATGACGCCGAGGCGGAAGCCGATCGGATTGACCTTCTGACCCATTCTCTTCTCCTCAGGCCTTCGGCTCGGGGGCGGGCGTCGCAGCGGCGGTCGGTTTCGCGGCCCGCTTGTGGGCGCGCCGCTTCTTCTTCGCCGGCTTCTCGTCGCTGACGACGATCACGATGTGGCTCGTCTTCTTCATCACCTTGAAGGCCCGCCCCATCGCGCGCGGCATGAATCGCTTCAGGGAAGGACCCTGGCTTACCTGAAGGCCGCGGACGAAGAGAGCGTCGGCGTCGAGCTGCCCCTTGGCGGCCTGATCGGCGTTGGCGACCGCGCTGCGGAGCAGCTTCGCCAGCGGCAGCGCGGAGCGCTTCTCCACGTAGGCGAGCTGGCGGAGCGCGAGGTCGACCTTCTTGCCGCGGATGAGATCGGCGACTGCGCGCACCTTGCGGGGCGTGATGCGGAGGTAACGGAGTGTCGCGGAGGCTTCCATCGTCGTTCCTTATGCCTTGGCTGCCGGTGCCGCCGGCGCAGGG
>VBKL01000126.1 GCA_005879805.1 Deltaproteobacteria bacterium
AGCCTCCCGCCGGGTGGCAGTCAGCGGAGGAGCGCGCGCCCGAGGGTGAACCGGCGCCCGCGGAATGGCAGGGCGAACAGAGCGCGTCCGCCGAGGAGGCTCCCGCGGAATGGCAGGCGGAAGCCGACCAGACCCAGCCGACGGAGCCCGCCCCGCCGGAATGGACCGGAACCGAGCAGGCCGCCGCGGAACCGGCCCCGGCCGAGTGGCGTGAAGGCGAGGCCCAGTGGTCGGCGCAGGGCGAGGCAGCGACGACGGCGCCCGAGACCTCGAGCGATTGGGGCGGGCCGCCCGCGCAAGAGGAACCGCCGCGCGAATGGTCCGCGCAGGAGCCTCGCGTTCCCGACGCGGAGTCGCAGGATCTCCAGGCTGAGGTGCCGCAGGACGCCTGGGAAGACGAACCGGTCGAGGATGCAACCGAGGCGCCCGCGCAGTGGAGCGAGTCCGCCGAAGAGCCAGCGGAAGGATCGGCATTCGCCGCCGAGAGTGCCCCGGCAGGTGGGCCGATCGCGCTTCCCGGCCCGAAAGAACCTGCCATCGCCGAAGCGTTCGCGGCGAGCAGCGCGCCCGAGGAACTGCCCCGGGAAGAGCCCCCCTCGGTGGAAGCCTCTGCCGCCTATGGCGAGCAACCCGCCTACGAGGCACCACCCGAGAGCGCGGAGGAATCGACCGATCGCTTCCGGACGCCTCGCGCGACTCCGGCCTTCGGAAACGAGGCCTCCCAGGAGGGGGCCGAGCGAGATGACCGGACGGACGAATGGCCGCCCCAGGAGGCTACGAAAGAGGAGGTCGAATGGGCGTCCTCCGCCGACGCTCTTTCCGCAGCCGACCTCGCGACACTGGGTGCGCTCGGCATCGATCCGGGGGATTCTGCGGGTGCGATTCGCGCCCTGGCCTGCCTCATCCGGGTATTGAACCGCCGCCAGGCGATCGACGTCGAGGAGCTTGCCGCGGAAATCCGCGAAAGCCGGGCTTCCAGCGCAGAGGTGGCGAGTTCCGAAGGGAATCCCGACGCCGAGGCGACCGGGCCCTTGGCAGGCACGCGCGAGTAATCCAAAATCATTGAAATTGCGGCCGGTTGGGATCGGCCAATGCCTACAGCGGCGCCTTGTCGCGTACCACCACCGGGTGCGAGCCTCGCTGCCCTCGAACAGGAGGCTCTTCTTGAGCGACTTCACCCTCGCGGGCACCGTCCTGACACGGGATTTGCACGCCGCAAGCGGCAAGCTGGTCGCGGCCCGGGGCGAAATCATTGATCTGGCGAAATTGAAGGAAATCGGCTCCCGCGCCGGCAAGCAGGACAAGCAGCGGCCGCTCCACGAGACGCCGCTCGCCGACGCGGTGCTCGAGGCCTTCGACGCCGCCCCGCTGAATCATTTCGTCCTCGACCCAGACGCGCGCGCGAAGGTCGCCGACGCGCTGGTCGACATCCGCTTTCCTGACGGCGTCTGGGATGAGCTCGAGCTGCTTCGTTCCGAGGACCCGCTGCGGCACCAGCATGCGATGTGGACCTCGGTGGTTTCCGCGCGACTTTTCCGTGCCGCGCTGGGAGAGGCCCCCGGCCTTTCGCGGCTCATCGGCGGAGCGCTGGTCCATGACATCGGCATGCGGCACGCCTCGCCGCGGCTTCGCTCGAAGCGGGATCACCTGACGCGGGCCGAGGCGATGGCCCTCGAAGATCATCCGCTGCTCGGGGCGCTGCTCCTCGCCAATGCCTGCGGCGACTCGCCGGCGGTCCACTTCGCGCTCCTGCACCATAGCCGCTCCGGATTCGGCTATCCGCGCGTCGAGGGACGTCCGCCCCTGCGCGGGCTCGATCTCATCTCGGTCGCCAGCGCGTTCGCGGCCATGGTGGCGCCGCGGCCGTACCGGCTCCAGCCGTTCGACGCGCGTGGCGCCGCCGACCAGCTCTGCGACGAGGCGGCGGCAGGACACTTCGATGCCCGGGCGGTGAGGCTCCTCATCCACTGCCTGCGCGGTGCCAAGGGCGGTCTCAAAGAGATCCGGCTGCCGAAGCGGCAGACCGGCTTCCGTCCGGAGCGCAACCATCACGGGATCGAGCTCCGGCAAGGCGCGTAGAACCCGTTGGATGCTGCGGCCTGCGGCCTCCGCCCGTCGCCGGCGAAGCCGGCTCCTCCGTGTGATAGTGGATCCTCCGGGCGGCACGCGCGTTCATGAGCGAGAGGACCGACGAGGAGCTGCTGGCCGATTTCCAGCAGGGCGACGCAGGCGCCTTCGAACGCCTGCTCGCCCGCCATAGGGCGCCCCTTTACACGTTCCTCGTCCGCATGCTCGGAGACCGCGAGAAGGCAGAGGATCTGGCGCAGGAGACCTTCCTGCGCATCGTGAAGGGCGCACAGGCCTGGGAAGAGCGCGCGCGCTTCCAGTCCTGGATGTACGCCATCGCGCGAAACCTCTGCACCGACCGCGCGCGCCGCGATCGCTTCCGCAAGACCGAGAGCCTCGATCAGGAGCCGGTAGAAGGCGCGGGCGGCACCATCGTAGACGGCGTCCCCGATCCGGGTCCCTTGCCCGATCAGGCCGCGGAGAGCGAGCGGCTCCGGCCCTTGTTGCAGCGAGCGCTCCTCTCGCTTCCGCCCGATCAACGCGAGGTTTTCATCCTGCGCGAGCAAGCCGGGCTCCCGTTCCGCGAGATCGCGGCGATTACGGGCGCGAACGAGAACACCGTGAAGAGCCGCATGCGGTACGCGCTCGACGGCCTGCGCAAGGCGCTCGCCGCCGCGGGGGTCGATGCGGACACCGCCGGACCCGGTACGCCTCTGGGAGCGAGGTTTTCGCGAGCATGACGGGCGAACACGTCCAGGATCTTCTCCTCGATCTCGCCTACGGCGAGCTCCCCGCGGACCGCGCCGCGGAGGTCGAGGCGCATCTTGCGACGTGCGAGGTCTGCCGCGCCGAGCGCGACGAGATGGCTCGCACCCGCGCCCTGGTCGCACCGCTCCGCAGCCTCGAGGAGCCGCGCCCCGGTTTCGATGAGCGGATCATCAAGAGCGCCCGGGCGGAAGCGGGCCTTCAGGCCGACGGCACGCCGGGGACGACCATCGAAGTGTCCGGCAGCGTGAAGCCCCTCGGCCTGCAGGCTGCTCGCGTCGATCCGCTCGCGCCCGGAGTCAAGGTCGCGCGGAAGGAAGTCAGCAAGCGCGTTCTCTGGCGAAGGCGTGCCATCGCCGGAGCTTCGATCGCGGGCGCCGCGGCGGTCGCGCTCATCGTCGCTACGTCGTCGGTGCGCCGGCCGAGCGTCGACCGCTCAGCCGAGGTTCCCGAGCTGAAAGTGCGCGCTCCTACCGTCGCATCCGGCCCGGGCTCCGAAGATTCGCTGGCTGCGAAGGATCTACCGAGGACGCAGAGCGCTCCGATCGCGCCGCCACCTTTGCCGCAAGGCTCGGGAGGGGATCTCGCGGCACCGCCGCCCTCCTTCCGGGCCGCTCCTTCGACCGCGGCGCGAGAGCTCTCGGATGCCGCGAAGAAGCCCGAGGAGCCCGCGCGGAAGAAGAAGGCCGCGGCACCGCCGGCGCCCGCAAAAACGGACGAGAAGAAGGCGCAGGGGCTGAACCACAGAACGTTCGACGACCGTGCGGCGTCTCAGCCCTCGCCCCCGACCGCCCCCGCTCCACAGGCGACCCGGACTCCTGCGAGCGAGCAGATGGCTTTGAAGCGGTCGCCTGAGAAGTCTCCGGCGGAGACGCGGGCCCGTGCGGTCGATGGTGTAGCGGGCGGGGTGGCGGGCGGGCAGGCCGCGCCTTCCCTCCCGATAGCGCGCCCCGAAGCGGGGTCTACAACGACGGCCGCCGAAGCCGACCTCGATCCGGACCGGCTCGAGGAATCCGCCGGCCAGGCGCGCAGGGCAGGGAGCTATCCGCGCGCTGCCGAGCTCTACAAGCTTGCCTCGGGATTGCGTCGCTCGAAGAACGACACCTCTCGCGCGGCCTGGGATCTCGCGCACGCCGTCGAATGCCTCGCCGCGGCCAGCAAGCTCCGCGAAGCGGGAGACGTCCGCACCGAGCTGATGCGCTCGTATCCATCGGAAGAAGGTCCTCAGCGCGCGGCGAACCGCGCCTTGGGCTGGCCGGCCAGTCCCCAACCCTGAAAAGCGCCGCATCGGTCATCCGACCGGTCCCCAGCCTCGTAGCTGCCGCGTAGCATCGCGAGCACTTGGCAGGAGGCCGACGTGCTCCCCGGCAGCTGGCTCGCAGGACGCAAAGCGCTCTTCGTCGCTCTTTCCCTGGGCTCGTTCGCGGGCCTCGTCTCGTACGCCGCCATCCGGACCCAGCAGCAGAAGGTGAAGAACGACTGGCGGACGGTGCGGATCCTCTGCGCCACGCGCGATGTGCCAGAGGGGGCGGAGCTCGATCGCGACATGGTCGCGGCGCGCGAATTCCCGGTGCGCTTCGTCACCGAGTCGTTCCTTCGCGTGCAGGACGACGGCACCGTGAAGGACGATCCCGTCGGCCAGCGGCTGCGCGCTCCTCTCAAGGCGGGCGATCCCGTCCTCGCCAGCCACTTCGAAGGAGTCCGCGAAACGGACCTCTCGACGATGGTCAATCCCCGAGGCCGGGCGGTGACCATCGACGTCCAGGAGCGCAACGCAGTCGGCTTGTGGGTCAAGCCGAACGATCACGTCGACGTGATCGGTTCCTTCCGCGACGCGCAGACGCAGTCGCTGCGCACGGTGACGTTGCTGCAGAACGTCGTGGTCCTCGCGACGGGCAAGGTGAATGCCGCGACGCCGCCGACGGGCGAGCAGGACCGCCGCTACACGACAGTCACGCTCCTGGTCCTGCCCGAGGAAGCCGAGATCCTGACCCTGGCGCAGGAGACGGGGACGCTCACGCTCTTGTTGCGCAATCCCGAGGACCTCGATTTCCAGGACAAGCGCGCAGGGGTCGACCAGAAGCAGATCCTCAGCGGTGAGCGGGCCGGCGAGCTGCAGCAGAAACGGTACAAGACCATCCAGATCATCCGCGGCCGCGGCGGCGACGTCGCCCAGAGGAGCGACTAGCCGTGCTGGCAGCGACGGCTCCCATCCTCATCGCCGCGTCGGTGTTCTTCCTGGCGCTGGTCGCCGTCCGGGTCCTGGACCGGGCCTTCGAGCAATACAAGGACCGGTACGTGGTCCGCTCGATGAACGAGCTGTCGGACATGTTCTTGTTCGTCGAGCCTTCCCAACTCTTCCTCTTGAACCTGGGGCTGATGGCGCTCTTCGCCACGGTCGGCTTCTGGCTGCGCGGGCCGGCCGCCGCGTGCGCCCTGGCGGTTCTGGGCTTCTTCGCGCCGGTGGGAGCGGTGCGTTTCTACCGGATCCGGCGGCTCAAGCGATTCGAGGGCCAGCTTTCCGACGCACTCCAGCAGATGGCGAACTCGCTGCGCGCCGGGCTCACGTTGCCGCAGGCGATCGAGCACGTGGGCCGCGAATCCAGCGCCCCGCTCGGGCAGGAGTTCGGGCTCTTCGTCAAGGAAGTGAAGCTCGGAGTTCCCGTGGAAGAGGGTCTCGCCAACATGGCGACGCGGGTGGGGAGCGAGGATCTCGAGCTCGTCGTCACCTCCACCAACATCGCCCGGACCCTGGGCGGAAACATGGCCGAGATGTTCGAGACGACCGCCGCCACCATCCGCGAGCGGTTCCGGCTCGAGGGCAAGATCAAGTCGCTCACCAGTCAGGGCAAGCTGCAGGGGGTCATCGTCGCGGCGTTGCCGCTCGGAGTGGGGTTCGCCTTCAACTGGGTGCGGCCCGACCTCGTGCAGCCGATGTTCGACGGCTGGTACGGATACGTGCTGGTCGGAATCATCCTCGTCCTCGAAGCGATCGGGTTCGTCCTCATCCGCAAGATCGTCACCATCGACGTCTAGGGGCCGCTCGAGATGGGAAACCTGCTTCCCGATACGCTCGGACTTCTCGCAGGCGCGTGCGCCTTCGCGCTCGCCTTTGGGATCGCGTTCGTGGCGATTCGCGCCTACGAGTCGTTTCAGAAGGAATGTTTCGGCAATGGAGGCGGCGGCGCCGCGCTCGGCGTGCGCGAATCGATGCTGCTCGGGCTCGTGCGCAGGGCGCTGCTCGTCCCGGTCTCGCCCGTCAATGCCCGGTTCGTCGCGAAGCGCTTCTACGCGCCTGTCTCCACGCTTCTGCGCCGAGCAGGATACCCCGGCGAGATCACCGCTCTGGAGGTGGCCGGTCTGATGGAGCTTTGCGCGCTGGTGCTCGGGGCGCTCGGCGCGCTGCTCGTCGCAGGGCTGCAAATCTCTCCGCTCGTCGTTCCGGCCGCGGCGATCCTCGGCGCGTTCTATCCGATCCTCTGGCTGCGCGACTGCGGCAAGGCGCGGCAACACCAGATCGTCCGCGCCCTCCCTTACGATCTCGATCTCCTCACGCTCTCGGTCGAGGCGGGCCTCGATTTCGCCGCCGCCATCGGCAAGGTGGTGGAGAAGGGGCGCAAGGGACCTCTCTGCGACGAGCTGTCCGTGATGCTCCGGGAGCTGAGGCTCGGGAAGACGCGGGAAGAGGCCCTGCGCAATCTCGCCGCCCGGGTCGAGCTCGTCTCCTTGACCACCTTCGTGCAAGCGTTGGTGCACGCAGACCGGATGGGGACGCCGCTGGGCAAGGTGCTTCGGATCCTCTCCACGGAGATGCGGGTCGCCCGTACGCAGCGCGCGGAGAAGCTCGCCAACGAAGCGCCGGTGAAGCTCCTCTTCCCGCTCATCGCCTGCATCTTTCCCACCATCTTCCTCATGCTCTTCGGACCGATCGCCTACGAGATCCTCTTCGCGGGAAACGTCTAGATGGAAGAGGCATGCACCCGCGTTCTGCCCGCTCCTTCCGCGCAGCAGACCCGCATCGGGGCGATCGGCGAGGCGCGTGAAATCGCGCCGCGATCCGGTCCGGGCGCGCTGGCCCGCTTGCGTGTCCAGCTGGCAGGGCTTCCGCTCCGGACCAAGGCGATCGGCGGCGCCGCGGCGACGCTCGCGCTATGCGGCCTCGCGGCGCTCGCCCTGCGCTCGGGAGAGGGGACATCGTGCCCTTCGATCATCGCGCTCGACGACGACGTCCGCTCCTACTCCTTCGGCCACACCGATGCCCGCATCGAGTGCGGGCGGAGCGTCAAGTTCGGATTCAACGCGGCTGCCTCCCGCCGCATCCTCTTGCACTACCAGGCGTCCGGAGCGATCGAGGGCGCGAGCCTGGAGGTGCGCTTCAACGGGAAGCATCTCACCTGGGCCAGGCCCGCGAGCGACGAGCAAGTGTTGCCGCTCCCCGATCGCGCGCTCCGCACCGATGCCGGGAACATCGTCGCCTTCGTCCAGACGGACGGCGAAAAGCCGTGGGCGGTCGCCAAAGTGCGGGCGGAAGTGCTGGCCCTGGCTCCCGGGGATGCCAAGGCGGCGCGCGAAGCCTACGAGCGGGGCCGCCGCAAGCTCGACGAGCGCCACGTCGCGCCGCGCAACCTCTACGATGCCTGGAAGTCGTTCACCGAGGCGCGGCGTTTCCTGGAAGGTCTCGACCCGAAGCCGCCGCTCTATGCCGAGGTAGCCGAGCTCATCAAGGACACGGAGCGCGACCTCGACAAGGAATGCGGGCGGCTGCTGTTTGCCGCCGGGCGCCTCGAGCGCTACGGGCGGGAAGATGCGGCACAGCGCGTCTATCGGGAGGCCCTCTTGCACTTTCCGGCCGAAGATCCGTCGCGTTGCCGCGGCAAGGCACGGTCGGAGATCGTTCCGGACACGGCTTCCGGCCAGTAGAGCTAACATCGGAGACGCGAATGGAGCCGAAACCCGCGCCGCAAGACCCCGCCCGCGACGATACCGATCCGCTCGCGGTCGCCCCGGCCGAAGCCGCCGAGGCTACCGTCCTGCATCGCCTTGCGGCGAACGAGATGTCGCAGCCCGCGCGGCTGGTGGTCCTCGCCGGTCCCCGGACGGGTCTCGAAGTTCCGATCACCGAACACGAAGTCTCCATCGGACGCGGTCCGGAAAACCTGGTCGTGCTGCCTGACATCTCCGTCTCCCGTCGCCACGCGATGCTGCGCCGTGAAAACGGCCGCTACGTGCTCTTCGACGAGGCCTCGGGAAATGGAACCCGGTTGAACGGCAAGCCTGTCAGCCGCTCTGCCTTGCGCAACGGCGATCGAATCGCGTTCGGCGACTCGCTCGTGGAGTTCTTCGATCCCGACGAAGGGACGGCGAAATCGGCCGCTGCACCGGGAGCTCCCGGCGCTGCAGGCCCGGCCGCGCTGCGGGAACCCCTCTCGCGCCGCTCGATCTACTACCTCGCCGCCGGCGCGACGCTCATCGTCTTCTTCGCCATCGTCGGCTGGCGCAAGCACGAGCGCGATCTCGCCCGGCGCCTGGCCGCCCAGCAAGTGTCCGAGACGCGAGCGCTCGCCGCGGAGCGTTTCGGGGAGGCAAAGAAGCTGCTCGGCGAAGGGCGCTGGAACGACGCCCTCGGCAAGCTTCGCATCGCCGCGGAGCTCAATCCTCACGACCGCGAGATCGCTCGCTACATGAAGAAGGCGGACGACGAAGCTCCGCACGCCGCTGCGTTCGCCGAGGCCCGAGCCGCGCTCGGCCGGAAGGACTTCGCGGCCGCGCAGGCCGCCCTCTCCCAGTTGCCCGACGATTCCGTGCTCGCCGAGTCCGCTCACGACCTGCGTTCGGCGCTCGGTCAGGCGATGGACGAGGCGGTCCGCGACGCGCGCAAGAAGGCCGAGGAGAACGACGCGGCCGCCGCCAGCGAGCGCCTTGCTCCCGTGCTTGCCGCCGATCCCGGGCGCGCCGACGCAGTGGCGGTCCGGGATGCCCTCTCGCACGAACCGGCGCGGAAACCGGCTCGACGCAAGACCGCGCGTGCCTCTGCGTCCGTGTCGCCAGGTGCGATCGAACGGGCGTACCTCGCAGGCGATCTGGCCACTGCGATGGAGCTTGCCGAGCGCGACAGGAAGGCGCCGAAGGCGGCCCGGACGCTGCGTGACCTGCGCGGATTCGAGGCGGCCTACCGGGAAGGCTTCACCCACCTCCAGGCAGGCAAGGTGCGCGAGGCGGCGTCGGCGCTCGATCGCGCGAACGCCTTCGACCGCGCCATCGCCGGCCGCGTCCAGGGCACGCTGGGTACGCGGGTTCGCAAGGCGCTCTCCAGCTTGCACACGGAGATGGCGCTCGAGCTGACCGAGACCGCGGAGCTGCCCAAGGCCGCCGCGCAGTTGCGGGCGGCGATCGCGGAGGATCCGTCCAACGAGCGGGCACAGAAGGAATTGCAGGCGGCCATCGGCAGGGCGCATGAAGAGTACATGCGAGGCTACGTCGCCAAGGATTCCGATCCGGATCTCGCCCGCGTCTCCTTCCGGATCGCTGCCGAGACGCTGCCGGCTGCCGACGACGAGGGTCAAAAGGCAAGGCGATGGCTCGACAAGCTCTCCGGCGCCTCCACGCCGCGGGAGGTCGAGTAGTGCCGGAACGCCTTCCGCCGCGCTTTCCACGGCAACAAACCGAGGACGAGGCGTCCACGGGAAGCACCGCAGGCCAGTTCGATCTCTTCGCGCCCCGCACCCGCAAGCCGGAGCCGCCGGCGCCCACGCAGCGGATCTACACGGTCGGCGAGCTGACCCGGGAGGTGAAGGGCGTCCTCGAAGGGCGCTTCTCGAGCCTCCACGTCAAGGGGGAGGTCTCGAATCTGCGCCGGCCCTCGAGCGGGCACCTTTATTTCACGCTCAAGGATCAGGACGCCTGCATCGACGCGGTGCTGTTCGCGCGCGAGGCGCGCCGGCTCCGCTTCGCCGTCGACAACGGACTCTCGGTGCTGGTCCGAGGCAGGCTCTCGCTCTACGAGCCGCAGGGCCGGTACCAGATCGTCTGCGATTCCCTCGAGCCGCTCGGCGCCGGCGCCCTGCAGGTCGCCTTCGAGCAGATGCGCGCTCGTCTCGAAGCGCAGGGACTCTTCGATCCGGCGCGGAAGCGGAAGCTGCCCTTCCTGCCCCGCCGCATCGCGGTGGTGACCAGCCCCTCGGGCGCCGCGGTCCACGATTTCTTGCGCGTGCTGCACAGGCGATATCCCAACCTGCCGGTGCTCGTCGTTCCGGCGCGGGTGCAAGGCGAAGGTGCGGCCCAGGAGATCGCGAGGGGCATTGCCCGGGGAGCGGCGGCGCGCGGCGTGGACGTGCTGGTGGTCGCTCGCGGCGGCGGGAGCCTGGAAGATCTGTGGCCGTTCAACGAGGAGGTGGTGGCGCGCGCTCTCTTCCGATGTCCGGTCCCGACGGTGAGCGCGGTGGGTCACGAGGTCGACTACACGATCGCGGACTTCGCCGCTGACGTGCGCGCGGCGACGCCGACGGCCGCGGCGGAAATCCTCGCCCGGGTGAAGGAGGAGTTGGTCGCCGATCTTTCCCAGCGGCGCGCGCGGCTCATCCGCGCCCTGCGAGCGGATGCGGACCGGCGGCGGGCGGCGCTCGAGTCGCGCAGGGCGCGGCTCGCCGATCCGAGGAGGCTCATCGGGGAGCGCAGGCTGAAGCTCGACAAGCTGGCCCAGCGGCTGGAGGGCCGGGAGCGCGAGGAGATCGAGCGGCGCGCGCAGCAGGTCCGCGCGCTCCACCAGAGGCTCACCGCTGCCCACCCGAGAGCCGTGCTCCATCGTCTGTCTCGGAACGTCGGACAGCTCGAGGAGCGACTCAAGTTCCTCGCCCGGCGAGCGCTCGCCGGCCGCCGCCACCGCTTCGAAGGTCTCGCCGGACGCCTCGATGCGCTGAGCCCTTTGCGCGTCCTTGCCCGCGGCTACTCGGTCGCTTTCGACTCCCGCGGGCACGTTCTCAAGAATGCCGCCCAGGCAGACCCGGGCGATCGGATCCGCATCCGGCTGCACGAGGGCGAGTTGCAAGCCGAGGTCGTCGCCTCGACTCGCAAGGGTGAGTGACTCCAAGCAAAAAATGGCGCCGGACGGCGATGGCGGCTGGCCGTGACGGGACCGGGTGTTAACATCGACGCCGTGACCGAGGAAGCGAGGGCAAGCTCCTCTCCCAAGGAGGAGGCCCGCTATGAAGAAATCGTACAGCGCTTGACCAAGGTGGTAGAGCGCCTCGAAAGCGGCGGGCTCTCCCTGGAGGAGTCGATCGCTGCGTTCGAAGAGGGCATCCAGCTCGCCCGCGCGGGCGCGCAGAAGCTCGAGGAAGCGGAGCGGAAGGTCGAACAGCTTCTCGACGACGGCAGGACGGTGCCCTTCCGCGGCGAGGAGGAGAAGCGACGCTGATGGCCAACGCGCGCAAGAAGATCATCATCGTCGACGACGACCGCGAGACGCGCGAGATGCTGAAGATGGCGCTCGAGTTGGAGGGATACGACGTCGCCCAGGCCGCCAACGGGCTGCGCCTCATCTCGACGCTCCACGTGGACCGGCCGGACCTCATCCTTCTCGACGTGATGATGAGCTGGATCGACGGGTTCGAGCTCTGCCGCGCGGTGAAGAAGAACGACGAGTTCCGCGACATCCCGGTCATCTTCATCAGCGCGAAGAAGACCGCTTCCGACATCCGCACAGGGCTCGCCGCCGGCGCCGCGGATTACTTCTCCAAGCCGATCGACATGGAGCGGCTTCTCGCGCGCATTTACGCGCTCATCGGACCTTCGACGCCGAGCGCGGCCACGCAGCGGTGAAGGTCCGGGCCGATCTGCTCGTGCA